>NZ_CP034072.1:4821207-5121207 GCF_003855255.1 Mycolicibacterium nivoides
CTTCACGCAGAACGGGGTTGACCGCGCTGCCGAGGATCTTCGAGTAGCGATCGCGGATCGCCTTCTCATCGTCGGTCTTGGGGTCACCCGGGTAGTCGGGAACCGCGTAGCCCTTCTCCTGCAGCTCCTTGACCGCGGCCACGAGCTGCGGGACCGAAGCGCTGATGTTGGGCAGCTTGATGATGTTGGTTTCGGGCAGCTGCGTGAGGCGGCCCAGCTCACCGAGGTTGTCCGGGACCTTCTGGTCCTCGGTCAGATAGTCACCGAATTCGGCCAGGATGCGGGCCGCCACCGAGATGTCACTGGTCTGGATTTCGATACCCGCCGGCTCTGCAAAGGCCCGGATGATCGGCAAGAAGGAGTACGTCGCAAGCAGCGGCGCCTCGTCGGTCAGCGTGTAGATGATGGTCGGCTGCTGGGCAGTCATGGTTGCTCTCCCGGCGTCAGTCTGGGTTGGACGAGGATCACTCGTTGTCACCCGCGGTTTTTCGCTGCTCTGTATCGCGGGCCAGACTACAAGGGCGCGAACGGCCGCGAAGGAGCAGCTTTCATTACTGACCAGTAACTTTCGGTTACGGCGAGCCGTCCGGCGCCTCGGCGCGCCCACCGAACTGAACGTGTTTCAGTCCCGTCGGCGCAGAACCGGCAAACACTCCGAAGAACCGACTGGCACCGCCTCAGCGCGTTGCGATAAGCTGCAGACCGGTCATGAGTGTCAGCATCAAGCCCCGGCTTGCTGGCCGGCAACCCTCCAACCGCGGTGGGGTGCCCCGGGTGATGACCAGGTTGAGCAGTCGTTCGCGGCTGTAAGGCAAGCGCGGGTCCGAAGGTACGGGCCCCCAGACAGACAGGGAAACCTGATGGAGGCCAGCCATGTGTATGTGTCAGTGAACCCAAGGTGTCAGCCCGTCGTGATCGACGACAGGCCCGGCGCCCGGTAGCCGACCGCACTAACTACCTTCTTCATCCCCTTCACGGAGGAGACACCCCAGCCATGACAAACCCCGAAATCGTCGCGAACTGGTCGTTCGAGACCAAGCAGGTCCACGCGGGTCAGAGCCCCGATGCCGCCACGAAGGCCCGGGCCCTGCCGATCTACCAGACCACGTCCTACACCTTCGACAGCACCGACCACGCCGCCGCCCTGTTCGGGCTGGCCGAGCCGGGCAACATCTACACCCGCATCGGTAACCCCACCACCGACGTCGTCGAGCAGCGCATCGCCGCACTCGAAGGCGGCGTCGCCGCGCTGCTGCTGTCCTCGGGCCAGGCCGCCGAGACCTTCGCCATCCTCAACCTGGCCGGCGCCGGCGACCACATCGTGTCCAGCCCCAGGCTCTACGGCGGCACGTACAACCTGTTCCACTACACGCTGCCCAAGCTGGGCATCGAGGTCAGCTTCGTCGAGGACCCCGACAGCCTGGACAGCTGGCGGGCCGCGGTGCGGCCGAACACCAAGGCCTTCTTCGCCGAGACCATCTCCAACCCCCAGATCGACATTCTCGACATCCCGAACGTGTCCGCCGTGGCACACGAGAACGGTGTCCCGCTGATCGTCGACAACACCATCGCCACCCCGTACCTGATCCAGCCGATCGCGCTCGGCGCCGACATCGTCGTGCACTCGGCCACCAAGTACCTCGGTGGCCACGGTTCGGCGATCGCCGGCGTGATCGTCGACAGCGGCAACTTCGACTGGACATCGAGTGGACGCTTCCCTGGGTTTACGACACCGGACCCCAGCTACCACGGCGTGGTGTTCTCCGAGCTCGGTCCGCCCGCCTACGCGCTCAAGGCCCGGGTGCAGCTGCTGCGCGACCTGGGCAGCGCGATCGCCCCCTTCAACGCCTTTTTGATCGCCCAGGGATTGGAAACGCTGTCACTGCGTGTTGAACGCCATGTGGCCAACGCGCAGAAGGTCGCCGAGTTCCTGGCCGGGCACTCCGGCGTCACCTCGGTGAACTACGCCGGACTCCCCACCTCGCCCTGGTACGAGCTGGGCCGGACCATCGCCCCCAAGGGCACCGGCGCCGTGCTCGCCTTCGAGCTGGAGGGCGGGATCGAGGCCGGCAAGGCGTTCGTCAACGCCCTGACCCTGCACAGCCACGTCGCCAACATCGGCGACGTGCGGTCCCTGGTGATCCACCCCGCCTCGACCACCCACGCCCAGCTCTCTCCCGAAGAGCAGCTGTCGACCGGCGTCACCCCCGGCCTGGTGCGGCTGGCCGTCGGCATCGAGGGAATCGACGACATCCTGGCCGACCTGGAACAGGGATTCGCCGCCGCCCGTCCGTTCAGCGGCGTCCCGCAGACTGCGGCGACGGTGTAGGACGGCGAGAGAAGACCGGCATGACGATCACCGAAGAACCAGCCGTGTCCACCCTCCCTCTGCCTGCCGAAGGCGAGATCAGCGTGGTGCACATCGGTGCCCTGACGCTAGAGAACGGCACCGTCCTGCCCGACGTGTCGATCGCCGTGCAGCGCTGGGGTGAACTGTCACCCACACGCGACAACGTGGTGGTGGTGCTACACGCACTGACCGGCGACTCCCACGTCACGGGACCGGCCGGCGACGGACATCCGACCGCAGGTTGGTGGGACGGGGTGGCCGGACCGGGCGCCCCGATCGACACCGACCAGTGGTGCGCGATATCGACCAATGTGCTCGGCGGGTGCCGCGGGTCCACCGGGCCCGGCTCACTCGCCCCCGACGGAAAGCCCTGGGGCTCAAGGTTTCCCCAGATCACGATCCGCGACCAGGTCGAGGCCGACCGGGCCGCACTGGCAGCCTTCGGCATCACCGAGGTGGCTGCAGTGGTCGGCGGGTCGATGGGTGGAGCCCGCGCGCTGGAGTGGCTCGTCGGGCACCCCGACGAAGTCCGGGCCGGACTCGTCCTGGCTGTCGGTGCCCGCGCCACCGCCGATCAGATCGGCACCCAGAGCACCCAGGTGGCCGCGATCAAGGCCGATCCGGATTGGCAGGGCGGCGACTACTACGGCACCGACCGGGCCCCGCTGGCCGGCATGGAGATCGCCCGGCGCTTCGCGCACCTGACCTATCGCGGCGAGGAAGAGCTCGACGAGCGGTTCGGCAACGACGCCCAGGGCGACGAGGATCCGACCACCGGCGGGCGTTACGGAGTGCAGAGCTACCTGGAATACCAGGGCGGCAAACTGGCCCGTCGATTCGACCCGGGTACCTATGTGGCCCTCTCGGACGCGTTGTCCACCCACGATGTGGGCCGTGGCCGCGGCGGAGTCGCCAGTGCGCTGCGCGGTTGTCCCGTGCCCGTCATCGTCGGCGGGATCACGTCCGACCGGCTCTACCCCATCCGGCTACAGCAGGAACTGGCCGAGTTGCTGCCCGGCTGCAACGGCCTGGACGTCGTCGACTCGGCGTATGGCCACGACGGCTTCCTGGTCGAGACGGAAGTGGTGGGCAAGTTGATCCGCCGCACGCTGGAGCTGGCACAGCGGTGAGCTCGCCCAAGCAGCGTTCCCTGTCCTTCGGCTCAGAAGCCGCGGCATACGAACGCGGCCGGCCGTCGTATCCGCCGGAGACGATCGACTGGCTGCTCCCCGAGGGCGCCCAAGATGTGCTGGACCTTGGCGCAGGCACCGGCAAGCTGACCACCCGGCTCGTCGAGCGGGGGCTCGACGTGATCGCCGTCGATCCCATCCCGGAAATGCTTGAGCTGCTGTCGAACTCACTGCCGGACACCCCGGCACTGCTGGGCACGGCCGAGGAGATCCCGCTGGCCGACAACAGCGTCGACGCGGTGCTGGTGGCCCAGGCCTGGCACTGGTTCGACCCCGAGCGGGCCGTCAAGGAGGTCAGCCGGGTGCTGCGCCCCGGCGGCCGGCTGGGCCTGGTGTGGAACACGCGCGACGAAAGGCTGGGCTGGGTCAAGGATCTGGGCCGGATCATCGGCCCCGAACATGATCCGTTCAACAACGAGGTGACGTTGGCCGAGCCGTTCGGAGAGATCGAACGGCATCAGGTGGAGTGGACGAGTTACCTGACACCCCAGGCCCTCATCGATCTGGTGGCCTCTCGCAGCTACTGCATCACCTCACCGGAGAAGGTGCGCACCCGGACGCTGGAGCAGGTCCGCGAACTGCTGGCCACGCACCCGGCGCTGGCCAACTCGTCGGGGCTGGCGTTGCCCTACGTCACGGTGGGCATCCGGGCGACTCTGGCCTAGGCCGTTGAGCGGCCGAGGATGAACTCGCCGATGACGGCGGTGCCGGGGCCCGGCCGGGCGCCGGGGCCTGGGGCGGCCGTTGCCGTCGCCGCGTCGAGTTCGCCTCCGCACTGTGCGCACACGGTCTTGGCCGTAGTGACGCGACCGCATTCGCTGTGGACGATCAGCGCCGGCGGTCCGTCCGCGTCGGCCAGCCACTTGTCTCCCCAGGCGAGCAGTGTCGCGATCACCGGGTACAGATCGCGCCCTTTGTCGGTGAGCAGGTACTCATAGCGCGGCGGCGCACTCTGGTACCGGCGGCGTTCCACCACCCCGTGGCGTTCGAGTTCGTCCAGGCGCGCGGCCAGGATGTTCGACGCGATACCGAGATCGCGCCGGATGTCCTCGAACCGCGTCATCCCCGCGAACAGGTCGCGCAAGACCAGCGGCGTCCACCGCTGCCCCACCACCTCGACAGCACGTGCGATCGAGCACGAGATGTCGCTGAAGGACTGTTTCGGCACCCCTCAACCGTAGTCCATTGCAATTCGCAATGAACTGCGGTTGAGTAGGTTGCAAATCGCAATCCAGGTGAGGACAGGGCATGACAACGACTACCGATTCGGTCGCCGCGTTCTGCGACGCCACCCGCACCAACGACCTCGACGCGCTCGTCGCGACCCTCGCGCCCGATGCGGAGCTGGTCTCACCGCTCTCCGGCCGAATGGTGTTCCGGGGTCACCACGATCTTCGGCAGCTGCTCGCCGCGGTGTACGGCGACCTGCGAGACCTCACCTGGGACGAAGTGATCGGCGACGGTCCGACCCGCGTCGCGATCAGCGAGGGCCGGGTCGCGGGCGTCACCATCACCGATGCGCTGGTGTTCGAACTCGATGGAAGCGGGCGGATCCGACGCCTGCGTCCGCACCTGCGGCCGTGGCTTGCGACCACGGTGTTCGCCATGCGGCTCGGACCGAAACTCGTCCGCCATCCCGGCGTCCTGCGCCGCGCCCTCAGGCGCTGAGCGCGGACACCTCGGTCTCCGGGCCGAACCAGCGCTCCAGAGCCGCACGCAGCCCGTCGTGGTCGAATTCGTCTGCGGCCCAGGCGACGTAGCCGTCAGGCCGGATCAACAGCGCCGCGGCAGGCCGATCAGCAACGGTCGCCTCGACGACGTCGACCCGATCCCGCCAGCCCGAGGCCGCGTCGGCACAGCCGCCGCCGGACAGGTCGAGCAGTACGGGACGTCCGCGGTGCAACAGTTGCGCGATCCGGCGGCCGTCGGACAACGTCAACGCCGGGACGAAGCGCCCGGACAGCCTGTGCCCATCGCCGACGTCGTAGCGGACATCGGAACCGGCAAGCACGCCGGCGATGTGCGCCGAGCCGTCCGGCGTCGCCAGCAGCTCACCGAAAAGCGTTCGGAGCGCCGTGACTTCGGGACCGGCAGCCATCAGGGCAGCCTGAGCCATCGAATGCATCATCACTCGCTGCCCGGCCGGCCAGCGCTCACTGTGATAGCTGTCCAGCAAGCCGTCCGGCGCCCATCCCTGCACGGCGGCTGCGAGTTTCCAGCCCAGGTTCATCGCATCCTGCATGCCCAGGTTAAGGCCGGGCCCGCCCATCGCCGAATGGACGTGGGCGGCATCGCCCACCAGGAAGACATTGCCGGCGCGGTACTGCGAGGCCTGACGGGTGTTCTGACCATTGATCCGCCGCAGGGCGTGCGGCCCCGGCCCGCTCGGCGGTTCCACCGGCAGGTCGGCCCCGACCACCCGCTTCACGCTCTCGCGCAGTTCGTCGATGGTCAACTCAGGAGCGTCCTCGGGCAGGACCGAACCGTATTCGATGGTCCCGAGCATCGATCGGCCCGCTTGGAACTCCGCATAGATCAGCACACCGCCTTCGAACCGGTTGTGACCGAACGGGATTTGCCCGACACCCGGGACGTTCAGCGCACCGTAGCCGGTGCGTAACTCGTCCGGCAGGCTGATGTGGGCCACTCGCGCTATGACATCGGTGGTCAGCCCGGGAAAGTCGATGCCCGCCTTCTTCCTGACCGGACTGCGTCCGCCGTCGGCACCGACGAGGTAGGTGGCCGGCAACCGGTAGTTCCCCTCAGGTGATGAGACATCGAGGACCACGCCGTCGGATCCCTGCTCGAAATCGGTGAGTTCATGTCCCCACCGGATCTGCGCCCCCAGGCCCCGAACCCAGTCCGCCAGTTCGCGCACCACTCGGGGCTGCTGAATCAGCATGCCGTACATGGGGTTGTCCACGACGTCGGTGAACGGCACCTGCATGCCCGCGAAGATGTAGCCGTCCATTGGCTGCGGAGGCTCATCCGATCCACTCAACGTCTGATACAAGCCGCGAAGGTCGAGCACGCGATTGGCCTGTCCGACAATGCCGTTGGCCTTGAGCTCCGGGCTGGGCTCAGCCAGCTGCTCGAGCACCACGGGCCGCAACCCGGCCAGGGCCAACTCCCCCGCCACCAGCAGGCCGTTGGGACCCGCGCCCGAGATGACGACATCTACCTGATCTGTTGTGTGTTTCAATTCTTCCCTCCCGGTTCAGGCAGGCCCGCGGCCACCGCCGCGAACCCTTTGCGCAGCAGTGACGTGAAAGACACTGGTGGATCGGAGTTTCCGTAGACGTCCATCGCGACATCGCCGACCGCCCGTACGATGGCGGCGACGAGTCGCGGGTACATATCGCGCCGCGGATCGGTGCCGGTCCGCTCGGCGATCACCGCCACCCATTCCTCGGCCATCCCCCGGAAGGTGGCGTCGCGAATCTCCGGGATCATCAGCAATTTTCGAACCTCGCCAAGCTGCTGACGGGTCGGCAGTGCGTTCTCCACACCGTAGACGTCGGCCATGTCGGCGTCCAACGGTTTGATCACCGATTCGGTGATGGCCGTCCACAGCGGCTCGTCGGCGGGGCGCGCGCGCAGCATGTCGATACTGCGCCGCATGCGTTCCTGCTGCCGGTAGGCCAGTGCGTCGTATTTGCCGGCGAAGTAGTTGGTGAACGTGCGCAGCGAGACCCCGGCCAGGTTGGCGATGTCCTCGCGGGTGACGTTCTCCAGGCCGCGCTCGAATGCCAGGCTCAGCGCCGCATCGCTCAGCGCCCTGCGGGTATCGAGCTTCTTACGTTCTCGCAGTCCGGGTGCCATGCCTTCACGGTAGACCAAATATTGCCCATTGGGCAATATTGCCTCCTGGGCATTTCCTGTGAAAAATCAGTTGAAGCCGGGCCGCCACCACGCCTACCGTGGCAGCCATGTCAGTGACCTACATCCGCTTGCGCATCACATAGCCGGCGGATCTTCACTTCCTCGGAACATCCGCCGCAGCAGCTTTGTCCCTGCGACTGCGGAGCATCCGTGTCTTCAACCCATCACGGCCGGCATGAGTACGGCCAGAATTTCCTGTGCGACCGTCGAGTGGTCGCCGATATCGTCAAAATCGTCGCGCGCACAACAGGTCCCATTGTCGAGATCGGTGCCGGCGACGGCGCGCTGACCCTGCCGCTGCAACGGCTGGACCGGCCGCTGACCGCCATCGAGATCGACCGCCGGAGGGCCAGACGACTCGCGGACCGAACCTCGGCCGAGGTGGTCAGTACCGACTTCCTGCGGTACCGGCTACCCCAGACGCCGCACGTGGTGGTGGGCAACCTGCCTTTCCACCTGACCACCGCGATCCTGCGGCGGCTGTGGTACGGCCCGGGATGGACCGACGCCGTACTGCTGATGCAGTGGGAGGTGGCCCGGCGGCGGGCCGCCGTCGGCGGGGCCACCATGATGACGGCACAGTGGTGGCCGTGGTTCGAGTTCGGTTTGGCACGAAAGGTTTCCGCTGAGTCCTTTCGACCACGCCCCGGCGTGGACGCCGGGCTGCTGACCATCACGCGCCGTGATGAGCCGTTGATCCCGTGCGCCGAGCGTCGCCGGTATCAGGCGTTGGTACACCAGGTGTTCACCGGGCGGGGCCGCGGCCTGGCGCAGATCCTGAGGCCTCAGGTAGATCGGCGGTGGTTGCAGGCCAATGGAATTCATCCATCGGCGTTGCCAAGGGACTTGTCCGCCCAACAGTGGGCGGCGTTGTTCGCCGCCGTCAGTTAGCTGGTGCCCAGCGGGTCGATGGTCCAGGCGATGTAGAGCACCGCTGCGCTCACCGTCGCGGTGGTGGCGAAGTCGATGGTCCGCGAGCGCACCACGAGCAGACCCGCCCGGTCGTCGGTCAGCGCGAGCCGCAGCGCTGCCGCCACCCCCACCCCGATTCCGATGAACAGTGCGCCGCGGCGCCAATAGCCCGCCACCACCAAGACGAACGCCGCGATGAAGATCAGCCCGACCACCAGGATCGGCCACTGTCCGGCGAACACCTTGCGGACGAACTCGTTCACTGTCACGCCAGTTTCGACTCTTCGAGCTCGACGACATTGCTCAGCAGGAACGCGCGCGTCAGCGGTCCCACCCCACCGGGGTTGGGCGACACATGCCCGGCCACGTCCCAGACGTCGGGCGCGACGTCACCGGTCAGCTTGCCGTCCACCCGGCTCACGCCGACGTCGACGACGGCCGCACCAGGCTTGACCATGTCCGCGGTGACCATGTGCGGCACACCGACAGCGGCGATGATGATGTCGGCCTGACGGGTCAGCGCGGGCAGATCCCGGGTGCCGGTATGGCAGAGCGTGACGGTGGCGTTCTCCGAACGCCGGGTGAGCAGCAGGCCCATCGGCCGGCCGACGGTGACCCCACGTCCGATCACCACGACATGCGCCCCGGCGATCGGCACGTCGAACCGGCGCAGCAGATGCACGATGCCGCGCGGAGTGCAGGGCAGCGGCGCTTCCTTGCCGAGCACCAGCCGACCGAGGTTCGTCGGGTGCAGACCGTCGGCATCCTTGGCCGGATCGATACGCTCCAGCGCGGCGTTCTCGTCCAGATGCTTGGGCAGCGGCAGCTGCACGATGTAGCCCGTGCACTCCGGGTTGGCATTGAGCTCGTCGATCGTCTCGTCGAGCTGGGCCTGCGTGATGTCGGCGGGAAGGTCGCGGCGGATCGAGTTGATCCCGACCTTTGCGCAGTCGGCGTGCTTGCCGCGCACGTAGGCCTGCGACCCGGGGTCGTCACCGACCAGCACGGTCCCGAGACCGGGTGTCCGGCCGGCTTCGGCCAACTTCGCTACACGCTGCTTGAGGTCGACGAAGATCTCGTCGCGCGTCGCCTTACCGTCCAACACAATGGAACCCACGGTCCCCATTGTGTCAGTCGCGTGGCAGGCTCAGCATATGAACACCCAGCCCAATGTGTTCACTGATGTTTTCAGTGAGGCCAAGCTCGGCCCCGTGACGCTGCGCAACCGCATCATCAAGGCCGCCACCTTCGAAGCGTCCACGCCTGATGCGCTGGTCACGGAGGATTTGATCAACTACCACCGGCTGCCCGCGGCCGGCGGTGTCGGCATGACCACCGTCGCCTACTGCGCGGTGGCCCCCGGCGGCCGCACCGACGGCTGGCAGATCTGGATGCGGCCCGAGGCCGTTCCCGGACTGACCAAACTGACCGAGACCATCCATGCCGAGGGCGCCGCCATCAGTGCCCAGATCGGCCATGCCGGGCCGGTCGCCAACTCGCGCACCAACAAGGCCCCCGCACTGGCGCCGGTCCGGTTCTTCAACCCGCTGTCGATGCGGTTTGCCAGGAAGGCCTCGATCGACGACATCCGCGACGTCACCGAAGCGCACGCCAACGCCGCACGGCTGGCCATCGACTCTGGCTTCGACGCGGTCGAGGTACACCTCGGCCACAACTACCTGGCCAGCTCGTTCCTGTCCCCGCTCATCAACCGGCGCACCGACGAGTTCGGCGGATCGCTGGAGAACCGGGCCAAGGTCGCCCGTGGAGTCGTGCGCGCGGTGCGCGACGCCGTCGACAAGCACGGCGACCGGAAGATCGCCGTCATCGCCAAACTGAACATGAGCGACGGTGTCCGCGGCGGCATCCCGATCGACGAGTCGCTGCAGACGGCGAAGTGGCTCGAGGAGGACGGCGGCCTGGACGCCATCGAGCTCACCGCGGGCAGCTCGCTGGTCAACCCGATGTACCTGTTCCGCGGCGGCGCGCCGGTCAAGGAGTTCGCCGCGAACTTCAAACCCCCGATCAGCTGGGGCATCCGGATGAGCGGCAACAAGTTCTTCCGCGAGTACCCGTATCACGAGGCGTATCTGATGCGCGACGCCGAGAAGTTCCGTGCCGAGCTGAGCATGCCGATCATCCTGCTGGGCGGCATCACCAACCGCGAGACGATGGACCGGGCGATGGCGGCGGGCTTCGAGTTCATCGCGATGGGGCGCGCGCTGCTCGCCGAGCCGGATCTGCTCAACCGGATCCAGGCCGAAAAAGACAACGACGGTCAAGGCCGTGTCTTGTCCAAGTGCACGCACTGCAACATGTGCATGCCGACGATCTACAGCCACACTCACTGCGTGGTGACGGGAGCCCCGGACTCACTCGTGAGCGAATAGCTCCATGGTCGGCAACCCCAGCGACACGATGGTCACCTACCGGTACGTGCGGGTAGGCCTGGTCGCGCTGGTGATGTTTCTGTTGACCTCACTGGCGTTGACGTGGGCGCACAGTTGCCCGCAGGGATCGATCAGCGCGTTCTTCTACACCCGTACCCACGCGGTGTTCCTGGCCTCGCTGTGCGCGATCGGCATCTGTCTGATCGCGTACAAGGGCAGCCGGGTGGGTGAGGATGCGCTGTTGAACTACTCCGGCTTCATGGCGTTCATCGTCGCCCTGGTGCCCACCGGCCCCGACGACCTGTGCCGGCCATGGCTTCCCAGCGTGACCGACCCGTTCGGCGGTGTCGCGAACAACGTCGCCGCATTGTTCGTGGCCGTCGTCGTCGGCACCGGGATGTACCTGGCGCTCGGCCGCTGGCGGCGTCCGCAAGAGCCACCTGTCGCGTCGATCCCGTCCTGCGACGAGGCCGCCACCCTGTGGAAGACCATCGCCACCGTGCTGCTTCGGGTCGAAAAATGGCTTCCGGCAGCGCTGTTGGTCATCGCCATCGCCGGCGCCCCGCTGATGTTGTGGGACTGGTTCGCCCAGCACGCTCACGTGATCGCCGCGGTGGCGATGTTCCTGGCCATCACGCTGGTGGCGGTCTACCACGCGTGCTACGCCCGGGCTGCCGTGCGCCAGCACCTGGCCCGGTTCTACGCGACCATCGCCGCGCTCATGCTGACCACCGTGGTGGCCGGCGTCGTGCTGCTGATTCTCGGATGGCACTTCGGCGTGATCACCGTCGAACTCATCCTCATCGTGCTGTTCGCGGTGTTCTGGGCCGTGCAGACCTGGGACGTCTGGGACGCCCAGGACCGCTACCCGGCGGAAGCCGTTCCCACGCTGGCCAACGCCACGCCGTAACCGGCCATACCGTGAGCTAACCCATCGGCGCCAATTCAGGCATCCGTTCCGTGACCAGAAGAAGCAGAAACCCAACCCGGCAACGGAACCGACGTCATCAACGTCCTCATCGACGACCGCTAGGCGGTGTACCCGTCGATCTGCAGCGTCTGCCCGTCGCGCCGCAACACCAGCACCGCACCCGGGGCCGGTATCAGACCCTCTACCGATTCGGCAGGCACCGTCGCGGTCTGAGCGCAGGTCTTCGCGTCGAAACCGCGCAGCGATCCCGCGGCACCCCGGGCGCCGCGGTCGGCAAGAAGCAGGGTGTCAGGGAACGTGACAAAGGCAGGTTGATCGACGCGTAGGCTCGGCACGTTGACCCGAACGGGTTCGACACCGTCGGGAACCTGGCACCGCTGATGCCCGTCGGGTCCGAACAGGGTCAGCCGGGTGGTCCGATCCGTCAGGTACCACACCACGAAATCCTCACTGGGACCGTACGATTCAGCGGGTCGCCCGTCGGCCGGTAACGGGGTCACAGTGCGGTGAACGATGTCGGCATACAGCGCACTGTCCGGCGCACCGGAACCAGCCACTGAAACGAAGACTCCGACACCGTTGGCCGGCCTGGCCCCGAGTTTGAGGTAGCGCTGTTCGATCGGCACCGCCGGGTCGATCTTTCGCTCCGTCAGCACTGTGTCCCAGCCGATTTGCCCGGTTTCGGGATCGAGCACACTCAACCAGACCTTGCCGTCCTGACATTGGACTGTCGACACCACTCCCGCGGTGGTCACGACGGGTTCGACAATGCCGCACCCGGGATGCGGGGCAGGCACGCTCCACAAAGCGCGGCCCGTCCGGCCGTCAAACCGGGTCCAGATGCGCTCGTCGTTCCACCCGACGATGAACGGCCCGGACGCCAAACGAAAACGCCCACGGGCCGCTTCCTGAAGGGCCGCGTCCGCACCCATCCACAACTGCTGCCCGGTGATGGCGTCCAGGCCGACCAGCCCGCCGTCGATGAACGCCAAGACCGTGGCGCCGTTGTCGAGCACCCGCATCCCGGTGACGCCCACATCGCCGGGCCCGGTCCGCGCGTAGTGCCAGCGCTCCTTGCCGTCGGGGCCGTAGGCCGTGATGCGGCCGTCCCGGTACACCGCGAAACCGGCACCAGCAGAACCGATGTCGTATGTCGGGACGCCTTTGTCGACGAACGCGTCGGGCACCGACACCGTGAACGTCCGCTTCCCCAACGCGGTGGGCACCGCCGGCGCATCAGTAGCTGCCGCCGTCGCCGCATCGACGAAGCGCCCGTCATCACCGGCGCGCAACGCCCCCACGGTCACCACCGCGGCAACCACGACGGCGATCGCCGCACCCACAGCCAGCAACTTCACCGCACCGCGGTCCAGCCGAGGGAATGCCCGCGCCGCGAGGAACGTCGCCGCCGCCCCGGCAAGGCACAACCACCACGCCGCCATCCCGGCGGGCAGTGCCGCGGTGACCGGCGAATTGGTCATCGCCGTCCGGTAGAACGCCGGGATGCCCTGCGAGACGTAGGCGATGACCAGCACCGCCGCCACGCCCGCCGCGCCCGCCGGGGTGGCCGCCAGATCACGGCCGGTCTGCCCGCGCCAGACGCTGTAGGCCATGGCTGCGATCGCCACCACCGCGATCACCACGACCACCAGCGCCATGCGGTTGGGCAGGGCCTCGCCCCAGCGGTGCAGGCCGATCACATACCAGGAGCCCTCCCCCGCGCTGCGCGGCGCGACCAGCCGCGCCCATGCACCCAGCGCCGCGGCCCACACCAACAACACCACCGCCGCACCGGCCAGCACCGTGCCGAGTAGACGCAGCACGCCGAGCACCCGGTCGGCCGTCTTCTGCGACCCTTCAGAACCCATGTGAGCCATAGTCACACGCCGCGACACCCCCGCAACGGCCCAGCCCCGGTGAAAAGTACAGATAGAGTTGAGCGCGATGAGCCCTGCGCTGACCGTTCGTTACGACGGATCGACCCGTACCTTTGCCCCGGGCAACGATGTCGTCATCGGCCGAGACCTCCGCGCCGACGTCCGCATCGCCCACCCGCTGATCTCGCGTGCCCACCTGGTGCTGCGCTTCGACCAAGGTCGATGGATCGCGATCGACAACGGCAGCCTCAATGGCATGTACGCCAACGGCCGCCGGGTGCCCTCGATCGACATCCACGACGGCCAGGTCGTCAACATCGGCAACCCGGACGGACCACAGGTGACCTTCGAGGTCGGACGTCACCAGGGCTCCGTCGGCCGGACACCGACCGCGGCGGTACCCATCGGGAACCGGCCCAGCGGTGCGTGGCCCACTCAGGCGGCGGCCCCCGGGCGTCCGCCGTACGGTCAGCCACCGGTGCCCCAGCGTCCCGGTTACTCGTCGGGCCCGCAGCCGCGCTACCCGACCCCGCCGACCGGGTATCCGAGCGGCCCTCAGGGCGGCTACCCGAGCGGACCGCAATCGGGATATCCCAGCGGCCCCCAGGCGTACCAGTCGCAACCGGTCCGTACCCCGGCCCCGGCGAACCCGGCCCAGGCACCGACCACGATGGGACCGGCCGCCACCTCGGACCGCGGCAGCAGTGAGGCCGGCGGCAACATCGCGACCAGCATGATGAAGATCCTGCGGCCCGGGCGCACGGCCCCGGCGCCGGCAGGTGCGGTGAAGATCGGCCGCGCGACCGACAACGACATCGTCATCCCCGACGTGCTGGCCTCACGTCATCACGCCACGTTGATCCCGCTGACCGGCGGCACCGAGATCCGCGACGAGCGCAGCATCAACGGCACCTTCGTCAACGGCGCGCGGGTGGACAGCGCGATCCTGCACGACGGTGACGTGGTCACCATCGGCAATGTCGACCTGGTGTTCAGCGGCGGCACCCTGGTCCGCCGCAGCGAGACCGAGGCCGATACCCGCACCGGCGGCCTCGAGGTGCGCGGCCTGACCTGGACCATCGAGGGCAACAAGACGCTGCTCGACAACATCTCCGTAGCCGCCCGGCCCGGCACGCTCACCGCGGTGATCGGCCCGTCGGGTGCCGGCAAGTCGACGTTCGCCAAACAGGTCGCCGGCTACACACATCCGACCAGCGGCACCATCACCTTCGAGGGCCACGACGTCCACGCCGAGTACGCCTCGCTGCGTTCCCGGATCGGCATGGTCCCGCAGGACGACGTGGTGCACGGTCAGCTCACCGTCCGGCAGGCGCTGATGTACGCCGCCGAACTGCGGCTGCCGCCCGACACCACCAAGGAAGACCGCGAACAGGTCGTCATGCAGGTGCTCGAGGAACTCGAGATGACCAAGCACCTCGACACCCGCGTCGACAAGCTGTCCGGCGGGCAGCGCAAGCGCGCCTCGGTCGCCCTCGAACTGCTGACCGGACCGTCGCTGCTCATCCTCGACGAGCCCACCTCGGGCCTGGATCCGGCGCTCGACCGTCAGGTGATGACGATGCTGCGCCAGCTGGCCGACGCCGGCCGCGTGGTGCTCGTCGTCACGCACTCGCTGACCTACCTCGACGTGTGCGATCAGGTGCTGCTGCTGGCCCCCGGTGGTAAGACCGCCTTCTGCGGTCCGCCCGACCAGATCGGCCCCGAGCTCGGCACCACCAACTGGGCCGACATCTTCAGCACCGTCGCGGGCGATCCGGCCGAGGCCAACCGGCGCTACCTGGCCCGCACCGGCCCGGCACCCGTGGCCGAGCCGTCGTCGGCACAGCCCGGCGATCTGGGCGAGCCGGCCAAGACCAGCTTGTTCCGGCAGCTGTCCACGATCGCCCGCCGACAAGTCCGGCTGATCGTGTCCGACCGCGGCTACACCGCGTTCCTGCTGATGCTGCCGTTCATCATGGGCGTGCTGTCGCTGTCGGTGCCCGGTGATGTCGGGTTCGGTCTACCCGTGCCGGCCGTCCAGGGCGGCGAGGCGCCCAACGAGCCGGGCCAGATCCTGGTGATGCTCAACGTGGGTGCGATCTTCATGGGCACCGCGCTGACCATCCGGGCGCTGATCGGCGAGCAGGCGATCTTCCGTCGCGAGCAGGCGGTCGGCCTGTCGACGACGGCCTACCTGCTGGCGAAGATCGCGGTGTTCGCGGTGTTCGCGGTGGTCCAGTCGGCCATCGTCACGGTGATCACGATCGTCGGAAAGGGCTGGGGCCCGGGCGCTGTCGACAGCGGGGCCTTCATCGGCGGCCGCAACCTGGAGTTGTTCATCGACATCTCCATGACGTGTGTGGCCTCGGCGATGGTGGGCCTGGCCCTGTCGGCGCTGGCCCGCTCGGCCGAACAGATCATGCCGCTGCTGGTGGTGACCGTCATGAGCCAGCTGGTGTTCTCGGGCGGCATGATCCCGGTGACCGACCGCGTCGTGCTCGATCAGCTGTCCTGGATCACCCCGGCACGCTGGGGCTTCGCGGCCTCCGCATCGACCATCGACCTGACCCGTCTGGTGCCGCCGCCGCTGCTGCCCGCAGATTCGCATTGGAAGCACACCCCGACGGTGTGGCTGATCAACATCGGCATCCTGGTGCTGCTCTGCATCATCTACACCGGATTCGTTCGCTGGCGGATCCGCCTCAAGGCCGGCTGAGTCCTCCCGCGAGCAGACATAAAACTGCCCCTTTTCGCAGGAAAAGGGGCAGTTTTATGTCTGCTCGGCAGGAGAATTTATCCGCCGTGGACGTCGAGACCGTGCGCGGCCGAGTAGGCCAGCGCCTGGGCGATGTCGATCTTGGCGCCGCGCAGCTTCGCGGTGGTCCAGAAGGTGGGGTCGACGCGGGCGCCGCGCAGATCGGCCTCGTCGAGCTTGGCGTCCTGCACCCGTGCCCCGGTCAGGTCCGCCTGCCGTAGCACCGCCTTGCGCAGGTCCACCCCGACCAGGCTGGCCTCACGCATCCGGCAGTCCGACAGGTCGACGCCGCGCAGATCGCAGCCGCCGAGCACAGCCAGGGTCAGGTCCGACTCCACGATCTTGATGGGCCGCAGCCGGCACTCGGTGAACACCGATCCCAGCAGGCTGCAGTTGGTGAACGCGCTGTGCCACAGCGTGGCGCGGCGAAACGTGCAGTTGCGGAACGCCGAGCCGAAATGCTGCGACTCGGACATGTCCACACCGCTGAAGTCGCACTCGGTGAACACCACACGCTCGGTGCGCAACCGGCTCAGGTCTTCCTCACGGAAATCGTGACCGGTGAATTCCCTGTCCGCCCAGGCGGTTTCGTCAGCTACCACGCCTCAGCCAGGCAACGCGGAAAGCGTGCTCAGCGAGTACTCGGTGACCGCGATCAGCGCGGCCTTGGCCGAGTTGCGATCGCGGGCATCCACGGCCACCACCGGGATGTGCTCCGGCAGCGCCAGGGCCTTGCGCACCGCCTGAGTGGGATGCTTTGGCGCATCGTCGAACTCGTTGACCGCGACGATGAAGGGCAGCTTGCGTGCCTCGAAGAAGTCGACCGCGGCGAAGCTGTCCTGCAGGCGGCGCACGTCGACCAGGATGATCGCACCGATGGCGCCACGGACCAGGTCGTCCCACATGAACCAGAACCGGCGCTGCCCGGGTGTGCCGAACAGGTACAGCACCAGATCCTCGTCCAGCGTGATCCGGCCGAAGTCCATCGCTACTGTGGTGGTGCGCTTGTCCGGGGTACCGTCCAGGGCGTCGACGCCCTCAGACACGTTGGTGACCAACGCTTCTGTGCGCAGCGGCATGATTTCGGAGACCGCGCCGACGAATGTCGTCTTCCCTGCCCCGAACCCGCCAGAAATGACGATCTTCGTCGAGGCGGCCCCACGTCGGGGGGCGCCACCGCCGGAGGCCGAGCGGGGTTCAGAGTGCTCGTAGGCCACGCAGGGTCCTTCCAATCAATTCGCGGCGTTCGTCGAAGCTAGCCGAGTCATCAAGGGTGGCTTCCACCCGTAGATAACCCTGCGTCACCA
Source organism: Mycolicibacterium nivoides (assembly GCF_003855255.1). NCBI lineage: Bacteria > Bacillati > Actinomycetota > Actinomycetes > Mycobacteriales > Mycobacteriaceae > Mycobacterium > Mycolicibacterium nivoides. The sequence continues at coordinate 4,838,802 of NZ_CP034072.1, forward strand.
AGTCCCCGATCAGCACGCGCGCCACGCCGAGCGGGAGAGATAAATGAGCGGCAATCTCGGCAACCGAAGGACTGCCGGTGCACAACTCTACGATCTGTGCGCGCACATCGTGCCCAGTCCAGCGCGGTTCACGTGTCGTGTCGGTTTTTTGTATCGGTGCTTCCAGCGGAAGGTGCACGCGCGAGTCGGTGCGGCCGGCCGTAAGCGTGTACGGCCGCACCAGACTCGGACGGTCAGTAGTTTCCGGTTCGTCCACAGGCACCTCGCGAAGGGCAGAAGGGGGTGGGGACTCAGGACGGTTGCGGCGTACGGCGCGAAGACTGCACCACCGCGCCGACTCGCTCGACCAAGATGGCCATCTCGTAGCCGACCTGGCCGATGTCACACGACGGGGCGGTCAACGTGGCCAGGTTGGAACCGTCACCCACCCGCATCAACAGCAGGTAGCCGTTCTCCATCTCGACCACCGACTGCATCACGTGGCCGCCGTTGAACAGCTGGGAAGCGCCGGTGGCCAAGCTCGCCAGTCCGGAGGAGACGGCAGCCAACTGGTCGGCCCGCTCGATCGGCATGTGTTCGCTGGCAGCCATCAGCAGTCCGTCGGCCGAAACCAGCACCGCGTGGGACACCCCGGATACCTCGCGGGCGAACTTGGACACGAGCCAGTCCAGGGAGTCGCGCTGCGTCGGACGGGTCATTCGTTATCGGTTCCTCTGGTCTCACGGGCATGCGATCGTCCGGCGTGCACGCCTCCGAAAAGGTTGCTGGTGCTCGTACGGACAGCCTCGGGGTCACGCGGTTTGAACGCCGCGAACATGCCGCTGTCAGGTTCGTCTGCCGATGCTACCGTCTCGACGCTGTCGTCGTTGCGGTGTACTCCGCCGTTGCGGTGACGGCCGTTGGACTCAGGGGCGGATGCCGCGACTGCAGCTGCGATACCACCCGGCACCAGGCGGGCACCCGGCGTACGCATGGGCAGGCCTTCCTCGGTGTGCTGCTCGACGGGTGCATCCTGCGCCGCGGCGGCCACCGACCAGCCCTTCTCCCAGACCGTCTTCCAGTCCAGGTCGGCGCTGCGCACGTGAGTCGTCGGATCGATCTCGAATTCCGAGACCATCGACTGATAGATCGAGTCGCCCTGGACATCGGGGCTTTCGTCCTGCGCCGCGGCGGATTCGACCGGTTCCTCGGGTCCGTGCTCGGCTTGATGAGCCGCACCGTTTAGACCGTTGAGACCATTGACGCCATTGAGGCTGCTGTGACCGTTGAGATCACTTGCCCCGTTGAGGTCGCCGTGACCGTTCAGACCGTTGAGGCCCGAAGCACCGTTGACGCCGTTGGTGGCCGCCTGTCCTCGGGACGCGAAGAACGATGAGGTGTTGGTGGGCGTCTGACGTCCGGCCTCCACATCGTCGGTCGCCTCGTCGGTGGCTGCCGCGTCGGCTGATCCCGCGATTTCGCCCTTGGCCAGGGCCGCACTCTCTTCGGTGTGCACCGGCCACTGCTGCGGCCACTCCCCGACCGGCTCGTCCGCGGGCTCCTCGACCGGCGCCTCGGCGGCCGGTTCCGGTTGCGGGGCGAGCGTGCCCGGCAGCTCCGAGATGCCACTGGCACCGGGACTGCGCTGAGGCAGCAGGTCGAACGGCATCTCGGCACCGTTGAGGTGGGGTTCGTCAGCGCCGGACCCGAACACCGACGCATCGGCAGGGTCGGCATCCAGCGACAGCGCCGCCGCGATCCCGGCATGCGCGTCGACGGGCCTGCCGTACGGAAGGTCGTCGACCGAGTCGCCACCGTCGCGGGCCAGAAGCGTGGCCGGGATGTACACCCCGGCCGTGGTGCCCGAGCTCGGTTCTTCGGCGACGGTGCTGCGCAGCCGCACCACCAGACCGTGCTGGGTGGCCAGCCGCCCGACCACGAACAGACCCATGTGGCGCGCGGTGTAGGGATTGACCTCACCGCCGGACTGCAGGCGGGTGTTGGCGACCCGCAGATCGGCTTCGGTCATGCCGAGGCCGACATCGCTCACCTCGATCACCAACGCGCCCTTGGCCGCGTGCACGGCCGACACCCGCACCTGCGAGATCGGCGGCGAGTAGCGCAGCGCATTGTCGAGCAGCTCGGCCAGGAGATGGATCAGATCGCCCGCAACCGTACCGGTGATCTCGACGTCGGCCACCGAGGCGGTGACGACGCGGGTGTAGTCCTCCACTTCCGAGGCCGCGGCATTGATCACCGTCGCCAACGGCACCGGGCGGCTGTGCTCCCGAGCCAGCTTGGATCCGGAGAGCACCAGCAGGTTCGCGCCGTTCCGGCGCATGCGGGCGGCCAGGTGGTCGAGCCGGAACAGGCTCTCCAGACGTTCCGGGTCGTCCTCGTTGCGCTCCAGCTGATCGATGAGCGACAGCTGCTGGTCGACGAGCGAGCGGCTGCGCCGCGACAGCGTCTCGAACATGTCCGAGACCTGCAACTGCAGCTGAGCCTGTTCCCCGGCGAGGAACACCGCCTGCTCGTGCAGCTCGTCGACGGCATGGGCCACCTGACCGACCTCTTCGGTGGTCTGCACCGGGATCGGGGTGACCGGCACCAGTTCGCCGCCGGCGCGGACCCGTTCGATCTCCTTGGCCAGGTCCTGGTGCGCCACCTTGAGCGCGCTGTCGCGCAGCGTCCGCAGTGGGCGCACCAGTGAGCGGGCCACCAACAACACGATGACCATGGCGCTGACGATCGCGGTCGCCACCAGGATGGCGTCGCGGATCGCGTCGTTGCGGGCATCGTTGGCCTGGGCCTCCACGGCGGCCGGAATGGACGCGGTGGTGTCTTCGACGATCTGCCCGGCGATCTTGTTGGTCGCGTCCAGCGAGGCCAGCATGTCCGGATTGCCGACCAGTGGAATACCGGGATTCGACATCATCGCCATGCGCTTGACCATCTCGGCGCGAAGCGTCGCCGCCTCTTCGGAACCACCTCCGAGCACCTTCGTCAGCGCAGCGACGGTGGACGGCTCGGTACCGGCCATGGTGATCATCGACGTGCGCAGCAGTGGCTCCGGCTCGTCCCCGCCCCGGTTGACCAGCATCCGCTGGATCGCCATCTGCCCGCGGGCACCGACCGCGCGGGCCAGCGCCTCAACCTGGGCCTGAACCGTCTGCTGATTGCTGTGCACCGAGCCGGTGATCGCGGCTTCCCCGGTCAGCAGCAGCGGGCCGTAATCAAGGATGCGCTGACGCAGATCGATCGAATCGGACATCACCGCGTCGACAAGCTGCTGTCCCTTGCCGAGAAGGCCGGTGATGGCCTGGCCGACATCCTCGGACACATTGGTGGCGTCTACCCGTTGCTGCAAATCGGATTTGCGCTCATTGAACGTGGACACCGCAGACTGTCCGTCGCCACCTTCGGTAGCTGCAATGAGGACACCCTCCATCGCCGACATGTAGCGGTCGACGTCGGGAATCACTTCGGCGCGATCGGCCGCCAACCGCAGATCTCCGGCGGCGCTGGCACTGGCATATATGCGCAAGCCACCGAACGTCGCCGCCAGGATCAACGGCACGAGGACAATGGCGAGGACTTTTCGACTGACCGGCCAGTTGGCCGGTGACCAGCGCGAGGGGCGCTTGGCCGGAGCCGATGGTGCTGGGGAGAATTCGACGAGGGTGCCGTCAGCCTGTTTGAGCTGCGTAAAGGCAGTCATCGGCGCCCAACCGCACTACCGGCTGCGTGGCCGCAATTTACTCGTGGGGCGTGATTCATAAGACTTCCTGCTGTTTCCGCCCACGCGGGGGCGGGCGTCAAACGCCTTGGCAATTGCACGAGTATGACAGCAGCTCGCGAGCGTTTCCACAATTCTTACTGAACAGACAGAGTTCGTGACCGAGCCGTAGCGCAGTTGTGTGGTAATCGAGCAAACAGCGCTGTCCTTGCCGAATCGCGTGCCGATTTCCACTTCCTATTCCGAGTGCCGATTCGGACCTCATTTACTTCCCGATTCGCCCCCGGGCGGGCCTTCGTACGATCATCGTCGGATGTTCCGGGTGTTGTTCTTTTCTCCCCGCATCGCACCCAACACCGGCAATGCGATCAGGATGGTGGCAGGTACCGGGTGCGAGCTGCATCTGGTCGAGCCCCTGGGCTTCGATCTGTCCGAACCCAAGCTGCGCCGGGCCGGCCTCGACTACCACGACCTGGCATCGGTGACCGTGCACGTCGATCTGGAGGCCGCGTGGCGCGCGTTGATGCCGGCCCGGGTCTACGCATTCACCGCCCATGCGTCGACCTCGTTCGCCGATATCGCCTACCAGCCGGGAGATGTGCTGATGTTCGGCCCGGAACCCACCGGACTGGACCCACAAACTCTGGCCGACCCGAATATCACCGCGCAGGTACGTATTCCAATGCTCGACGGCAGGCGGTCATTGAATCTGTCCAATGCCGCGGCCGTCGCGGCCTATGAGGCATGGCGCCAACACGGGTTCGCCGGCGGCGTCTAGTTACGCCGCGGGCGTGGGCCGCCACGCGACCCACGCCCGAATCTCACAGAGAGTTCATACACCGGCTTCACAATTGCACCGGAGGGCAACAGCCGCCCCAGAGCCCCCAGGGCTCACCAACTGTCCCAGTGCGAGAACTGCTCGGCCGGAAGGCGCTTGGCCTTCTTGAAGTCGGTGCCCTTGGTGTAGGCGATCGGGAACAGCCCCGCCTGCGCGTACCGATCGAACGGAATGCCCAGCAGTTCGGCGGCCTGCTTCTCGCCGTCACCGAGCAGGTGCAGCGTCGTCCAGGCCGACCCCAGGCCGCGCGAGCGCAGCGCCAGCATGAAGCTCCACACCGCGGGCAGCAGTGAACCCCAGAAGGACGCACCGATCCCGGCGGGTGCGCCATCGGGCCGGCCCTCGAGGCACGGGATCATCAGCACCGGCGCCTTCTCGAAGTTGTCGGTGAGGTACCTGGCGGAGCTCATGACGGCGTCCACCTGCTGATCGCGGATGTCACCGCGCTCGGGTGCCGGCAGGTCGAGGTACGGGTTGGCGTTTGCCCGGTAGATGTCGGCCAGGGCCTTCTTCTTTGCCGGGTCCTCGACGAAAACCCATTGCCAGCCTTGCGCATTCGACCCGGTGGGCGCCTGCAGTGCCAGGTCGAGACACTCCGTGATGACCTCACGCGGAACCGGCTTTTCGAAGTCGAGGCGTTTGCGCACCGAGCGGGTGGTGGTGAGGAGCTCATCAACGGTCAAGTTAAGGGCTGGTTCGGCTGTCATGCCGCGAGACTACAACCGCTCACCGGTGAAATCAGAGAAGCTCCCCAGCAGTTTGCTGGGGAGCTTCCAATCATCGTGCGCCGCAGTGCAACTCAGCTAACCGATGAAGGTTGCGCGCCGTCGCCGAATCGGCGACCGCGCACGGGGTCTATCAGCCGGCGTTCTCGGAGACCAGCACCGGCTCCCAGCCGTTGGCCTGCGGCTCGTCCGATGAGCCGTAGTCGGCCGAGGACGGGACGGCGTGGATGCCGTGATCGTCGCCGGGCAACCCGCCGAGCGCCGCGATGGTGTCCCGGATCTTGGCCGCCTCGGCGTCGGTCGGCGTTGCGCCGGCCTCGAGCTCGTCGAGCAGTCCGTCGCGCAGGCCGGCACCGTTGGCCACTTCCTGCGCCGACAGCTTGGCGTGGATGCGGGTGACGTAGATCTGCTGTCCCAGAGAGGATCCCGGCGCCGAAGCGGCATGGGCCATCAGCGAGTCATACCGCTGACGGACCCCGCTCAGCGCCACGATGACCGCGGGAGACGGCCGGTTGCTGCTGGCAGCCTCGGCCAGGGAGGCACGCAGCTTGCGCAGACCGGACAGGACGACGTCGGCGCGCTTGTGGAACTTCTTGTCCTCGGGGAAGGGCAGTGCATCGATCGCGGCGGAATACATGTGCATCGCCGCCTCCGACAGACTGACGATGACCGCCGAATCACCTTCCAGCGTCGCGTTTTGTCCCATGGGCCCTCAATTCTCAAGCGAAAAGATCAACAGAAAAGTGAGCGGCCGGTTGCCGGACCTGTCGGACCGATCCACCGCCGCTCGCGGTGAGCACGCCGATGACACTAGCGGTTACAGCGCGGCTCGTCATCGCTAGGGGCACTTGAAGAATGACGAAAAACAGAGTATGCGAATGCCGGTGCCACCGGCCGGTAGCGCCCGCTGCCGAGGTTGGCCTTACTCTGAACGCCGGCACGGTGGCAGGCTTGGCCGATGGGAGGTCGACATGGCCGGACTAACTGAATCGACAAGGGTCGCTGAGTCTTCAGGGGGTGCCCCGTTGGATTACAGCCAGATCGGTGACACGACTGAACCGATGCGGGTGGCGGCGGTGGATCGCGACCCGGCCCCCAATGCCTTGTCGATCGACCCCAAGGCCGGCATCGGTTGGCTGGTGTGCGGCGGCCTGAGCAGCCTGGCCATCGTCTGGTATCTGCTGTTCAGCCCGGGCGAGCGCGGAAGCAAGGCCGAGTGGTTCTTCGGTGCCGTCATCTTCGTCGTCGTGATGGTGACGATGTGGCTGACCCTCACCGTCCAACGTCAGGCCAAACACGACATCGCCCAAGCCGACGAGCGTCTGCGCCGTGAGTTGGCGGCCGCCGACGAACGCTCGGCGCTGGAACTCGCACTGACCCAGAAATGGCATCGGGCCCAGATGGAGTCCCAGCAGAAGCTGCACGATGCCGAACTGGTGGCGCAACGGGAACTGGCCCGCATCGAGCGCAACAACCTGCTCGAACAACTACAGAAGCAGGCGATGATCGAGGTGTCACGTGCGGTCGGCGCACACACCCGGATGCTCGCCACGCTGTGGACCGAAGGTGCGACACAACTGCGCAACCCGGACCGCGACGAGCGGGAAACCGTGATGAACGCGCTCTTCGGACAGATCAGCCAGGTGGTCAGCGACGTTTCGGTCGAACTGGACAACGCCCATCTGCTCAGCCAGGACGACCGCCTGCAGGATGCGCTGAACCGGGTCAACGACGCGGTGCTGCTGGCGATCCAGGTTGCCGAGGATCTGCACGCCGACGTGGTCGAGGGACGGACCCCGGAAACCAACCCCATCCCCGCGGTCCAACGCCTGCTGCACGAGCGGGCCACGGACGCGCGGCGGCTGGCGTGGTCGCTGCTGCGGACCGGGCTTGAGGACAGCTCCCAGAGCGCCGTGGATCAGGGCGATACCGTCTGACCCGACTGCAGCGACCGCCGTGCGTGGTCGATCAATCGAGCGGCACTGGCACTTGGCTTTCTGGCGCTGTTCCACACCAACGCCAAGCACCCACGCAGATCCAAGTCTGCGATGTGCGACAGGCTCGATCCTTCCCGATGAATACCCCTGGCCGACAGCATGTTCGATGCGATCGAACGCGGCCCGACCGCCCCAGCCGGTCGGTCGACGAGCTCCAGATCTCCGCCTGAGCACCTTCCAGAGCCTGGACTATCGCAACTCGCGCTTCGAAACTCTGAGCCACGTCGCGGTGGAGTTCACGCCCGGCGCGCTGGATTCGGCAGGCACCAGCTTTCCCGTGAAGAAATCTCGATGCAGTCCGGATCGGGGCCTGATGGATATATCGCCTGGGCCCACTAACGGGTTGACACGCCGGGGACTGTGCACACCATGACGCGGCGGGCCACGAGAGCCGCCGCCCGCGGGTCGCCTCGTTCGATTGCCGAGTAGAGATCCGCGTGCGCCTTCTCATCGCGGCGGACGGTGGCCTCGGACCAATGGTCGCGACTGGAGAAGATCTCTTCGGAAGTGGCCCGGAGCGTCCCGGCGAAGGACTCGTACAGCGTCACGAGCACCGAGTTATGTGTTGCCGCAACGATGGCCGCATGAAAGCGGAGGTCAGCGTCGATGAGATCATTCGTGCTCGACGCCGTTCCCCGCGCTGTCAGGGCTCGCTTGATCTCATCAAGATCCGTGCGGGTACGGCGATGGGCGGCCAGCCGGCTCGCCTCGACCTCCAACAGCAGCCGAACCTCGGTGACGTCGCCGATATCGGATTGCCTGATCTGACGATCGAGTTCTGATACCGGGGTCGCAGAGACCACGAAGGTGCCGGAGCCTTGCCGCGAACTCAGTTGCCCGGAGGCGATCAAGGACCGCACAGCTTCTCTGCTGGTGGACCGGCCGACGCCGAGGAGCCTGGCCAGTTCCTGCTCATTCGGGATACGGGCACCAACCGGCCACTCGCCCTGCTTGATCAGCCGACTCAGTTCGGCGCAGCACTGCACGACAAGCGAATCGCGTTCGACCGCTCGAACCGCCACCCCAGCCTCCTCGTCATCAGGTACCGGCATGGTCCTCTGATGATCTTAGGTGTTGTGGGTCGAGCGGCTCAGCACTTGACGTCGACATACACGGTCTTACCGGTGACCGTGGTGGAGAGGTCGCCACCCGGGACCCCGTGATCGGTGCGCGAGTACGTCTGGCCGTGCCGAACCGCAGTCACCGCGCAGTCCTCGGAGCGTCCTGTGCCGAATCTGTTGACCACGACGGCGTAGCCCTGGGCCTTGAGCTGGCGGACAACCTGATCGACCGACGACGGCCCGGATGGCGCGGCACCGACCACTGGGGCCGGACCGAACAACACGCCTAATAGAGCTGCTCCAGCCCCCAATGACCCGCCCAGTGACACTGGGTGAACTGGTTTGTGAGTACAGCGAAACCGCCTGGTGGACATGCTGTTCATATCGCGATCCCTTTCCACGCTTCGGGCCCTGCGTGACCTCCGGCTAACTCGAAATTGCTCAGGTCCTCTGAGCACTTTGACCATAACACCGCCCCTACGTCGAAGTAAGGGTTACCTAACTCACAGGGCTCAGCGGAAATCTCGTGACCGCGAACCGACCCTCAGCTCGACCGGGCTCATCTGGTCGGCGATCACGGTGACCGCGCCGCTGGCGTTCTGCACGATGCCTCGGACCACCAAGGCCGGCGCCGTCTGCGCCAGCTTGCGGTAGCGCGCCCACACCCCGGGCGCACACAGCACGTTGACCATCCCGGTCTCGTCTTCCAGGTTCATGAACGTCACGCCCTGCGCAGTCGCCGGACGCTGCCGGTGAGTAACCGCCCCGGCAACCAGGATCCGGGTTCCGTCGACGACATCCAGCAACTTGTCGGCAGGAATCACGCCCAGCGCGTCGAGATCGGCGCGCAGGTACTGGGTGGGATAGCTGTCCGGCGAGACACCGGTGGCCCACACGTCCGCGGCCGACAGTTCCAGCGCACTCATCCCCGGCAGCGGCGGGACATGCGAGGACGAGCCCACCCCCGGCAGCCGTTCCGGCCGCTGGCCGGCCGCCGCACCCGCCGCCCACAGCGCCTCACGCCGGCTGATCCCGAAACACCCCAGCGCACCAGCGGTGGCCAGCGCCTCGGTCTGGGGTACCGACAGCTGCACGCGGCCGGTCAGGTCGATCAGGGTTTCGAACGGCCCGTTGGCATTTCGTTCATCCACCAGGCGCCCCGCCAACTCGTCACCGATGTGACGGACACTGCCCAACCCCAGCCGCACATCCATGCCGGCGTTTTCCAGCGTCGCGTGGGCCAGGCTGGCGTTGACATCGGGTCCGTGCACCGCCACCCCGTGCCGGCGCGCGTCGGCGACCAGTGACTGCGGCGAGTAGAACCCCATCGGCTGGGCCCGTAACAGTGCCGCGCAGAACGCCGCCGGGTGATGCAGCTTGAACCACGACGAATAGAAGACCAGCGACGCGAAGCTCAGCGAATGACTTTCCGGGAAACCGAAATTGGCGAACGCCTCCAGCTTCTCGTAGATCCGCTCGGCCACCTCGCCGGTGATCCCGTGCATTTCGGCCATGCCGTCGTAGAACCGGTTGCGCAACCGGCGCATCTTCTCGGTCGAGCGTTTGGAGCCCATCGCCCGGCGTAACTGGTCGGCCTCGGCCGCCGTGAAACCCGCACAGTCGACTGCCAATTGCATGAGCTGCTCCTGGAACAGCGGGATGCCCAGCGTCTTCTTCAGTGCGGATTTCATGGACGGATGGTCGTAGGTGACTTCCTCCAGACCGTTGCGGCGACGGATATAGGGGTGCACCGAACCGCCCTGGATCGGACCCGGACGGATCAGCGCCACCTCCACCACGAGGTCGTAGAACTCCCTCGGCTTGAGCCGGGGAAGGGTGGCCATCTGCGCGCGGGACTCCACCTGGAAAACTCCGACCGAGTCGGCCTTCTGCAACATCTCGTAGACCGCCGGCTCGGACAGGTCCAGCTTGGCCAGGTCGACGGCGATGCCTTTGTGTTCGGCCAGCAGGTCGATCGCGTAGTGCAGCGCCGAGAGCATCCCGAGACCGAGCAGGTCGAACTTGACCAAACCGATTGCCGCACAGTCATCTTTGTCCCATTGCAGCACGCTGCGGTTGGCCATGCGGGCCCACTCCACCGGGCACACGTCGGCGATCGGCCGGTCACAGATCACCATGCCGCCCGAGTGGATGCCGAGGTGCCGCGGCAGGTTGGCGATCTGGGTGGCCAACTCGATCACCGGCTGCGGGATGTCTTCCGCCTCCGGCGAGTCCGGACGCCCGTTCCACCGGCTGAGCTGCTTGCTCCAGGCATCCTGCTGCCCCTGGGAGAAACCCAGCGCCCGGGCCATGTCGCGGACCGCACTCCGGCCGCGATAGGTGATGACGTTGGCGACCTGCGCGGCGTAGTCACGCCCGTAACGCTCGTACACGTACTGAATGACGTTCTCGCGCAGGTCCGATTCGATGTCGATGTCGATGTCGGGAGGGCCGTCTCGAGCCGGGGACAGAAACCGTTCGAACAGCAACTCATTGGCGATCGGGTCGACGTTGGTGACTTTCAGCGCGTAGCAGACCGCCGAGTTGGCCGCCGATCCCCTGCCCTGGCACAGGATGTCGTTGTCCCGGCAGAACCGGGTGATGTCGTGCACCACGAGGAAGTAGCCGGGGAACTTCAGCTGCTCGATGATGCGCAGTTCGTGTTCGATCTGCGCGTAGGCCTTGGCTGCGCTGCCGACGGGCCCGTACCGTTCAGCTGCCCCGGCCATCACCAACTCGCGCAACCAGCTGTCTTCGGTGTGCCCGGCCGGGACGTCGAACGGTGGCAGCTGCGGGGCGATGAGCGCCAGACCGAAGGCGCACTGCTCACCGAGATCTGCTGCGGCCGTGACAATCTCGGTACCGAACCGCCGGGCCATCTCCTCCCCCGAACGCAGGTGAGACCCGCCGAGCGGGGCCAGCCACCCGGCGGCGGTATCCATCGAGTTGCGGGCCCGGATCGCCGCCATCGCCATGGCCAGCCGCCCTCGGTCGGGGGCGGCGAAGTGCGCACCGGTGGTGGCCACCACCGGTATTCCGAACCGCGGGGCCAGCCCGGCCAGGACGGCATTGCGCTCGTCGTCACACGGATGGCCGTGATGGGAGAGTTCCATGCTGACCCGGTCGGCCCCGAAGCGGTCCACCAGATCGGCCAGCGCGGTGGCGGCAGCTTCCGGCCCGCCCCGGGAAAGCGCCTGGCGGACATGACCTTTACGACAGCCCGTCAGGATGTGCCAGTGCCCACCGGCCGCCTCGGTGAGGCCGTCGAAGTCGTAGCGGGGCTTGCCTTTCTCACCACCGGCCAGGTGCGCCTTGGCGATCTCGCGGGACAACCGCCGGTAGCCCTCCGGACCGCGGGCCAGCACCAGCAGATGCGGGCCGGGCGGGTCGGGGTCCTCGGTGCGGGGAATGTTCCCCAGCGACAGCTCGGCGCCGAAGACCGTGGCCACATCCAGCTCTCTGGCCGCCTCGGCGAACCGGACCACACCGTAGAGGCCGTCGTGATCGGTCAGCGCGATCGCCCGCAGGTTCAGCCGGGCCGCCTCCTCGACCAACTCCTCCGGCGTGCTCGCGCCGTCGAGGAAGCTGTACGCCGAATGCGTGTGCAGTTCGGCGTAACGGACCGACGTACGCGGCCGGTCGAGTTCCGGCGGCTGATAGCTACCGCGCTTACGCGACCAGGCGGGGCTGTCGCCGCCGTCGCCCGCGGGCTCCAACGGCATGCCGGAACGGCGCGGCTTGCCGGTAAGTACCCGCTCCATCTCCGACCAGCTCGGCGGCCCGTTGTGCCAACCCACCACGCCATTGTATCGAACACTTGTTCGAAATACTGAAACGTTCACGCAGTTCCGCACTATGCCATTAGCCAATGGCAGTAATATTCGCGAATGGCGTCGCAGCTGCAGGAGCAACGGGCCAAGACACTCGGCGCAGTCTTCGATCCGCACTCCAACGCACTCAACGTCTGGCGGCTCATCTTCGCCTCGATGGTGATCATGCAGCACTCTTGGCCGCTGACAGGCCGCCGGATGAGCGGCCCCTTCACCCAGCTGCTCACCGAAGTGTGGGTCGACGGCTTCTTCGTGATCTCCGGATACCTGATCACCTCGAGTTGGATGCGACGGCCCAAGCTGCGGGAATACCTGGCGGCGCGGCTGTTGCGGATTTTCCCGGGCCTGTGGGTCTGTGTGCTCGTCGTCGCGTTCGTCATCGCGCCTATCGGCGTGCTCGTGCAGCACGGAGAACCGCTGGCGTTCTCATCACAGCTCACCTGGGCACTCAACAACGGTCTGCTGAACGTCTTCCGCGGCGATATCGACGGCACCCCCATGGGAGTGCCATGGCCGGGCGTCTGGGACGGGCCCCTGTGGACGTTGATCTTTGAGCTGATCTGCTACGCCGCCGTCGCCGGGCTCGGAGTAGCCGGGCTGATGAGCAAACGCTGGACGATCCCGACAGCATTCGCGCTCTCACTTATCGGCGCCGCCGCGGTGGGTTACCCCGTACTCGCGGTCGAGACGATTCCACAGATGGTGACCCGTTTCGCGCTGACGTTCAGCGCCGGCGCCCTGCTCTATCAGTTCCGCGACCGGCTTCCGGCGAACTGGCCGCTGGTAGCGCTGAGTGTGGTCCTGGTCGTGGCCGGCGGTCTGCTGCCGAACTACCGCGTCTTTGCGGCACTACCCTTGGCGTACGCCGTCATCGTGTCCGGCGCATTGTTGAAACGGATTCGGCCACAATTGCGTAACGACATCTCGTACGGCATCTACATCTACGGCTGGCCGGTCCAACAGCTACTGGCGATGATGGGCCTGACGTGGTTGCCACCGGGAGTGTTCTTCGTCGTCGCGACCGCGGTCACCATGCCGATGGCGGCGGCGAGTTGGTTCCTCGTCGAGAAGCACGCCATGAAACTCAAGCGGCGGGTACAGACCGAAGAGCCGACTCAGCCGGATACGTCCATGCGCTGGGTGCCGAGCACCGCCAGTAGCCGCATCGCCTCTTCGGCGGGCGAACCCGGCTCCGGGGTGTAGATGTACAGGTGCTGATCGCGATCGGCGATGTCGAGCACATCGCAGTTCACCGCGATCGGCCCGACCGTCGGATGCGCGAACGTCTTGCACAACATCGGCCGGGCGTTGACGTCGTGCGAATCCCACAGTTCGGCGAACTCAGCACTGCCCGAGCGCAATTCGGCGATCAACTCGACCGTCTCCGGATCGTCCGGATAGCGTGCCGCGGTGGCACGCAGGTTCTGGGCGCAGGTTCGAGCGAACACATCGGCGTCGGACACGCCATAGAGCCGTTGCCCGCCCGGGCCCCGCGGGCCCAGGAAAGCCCGCCGTACCAGGTTGCGGTCCCGGCGCGACAGTGCGGAGAAATCCTCCATCAACGCGCAGGCGAGGTCGTTCCAGGCGATCACCTCGTACGTCGCCGACACCACGATCGCCGCGGCCCGCGGCAGCCGCTGCAACAAGTCGAGGATGCTCTGGCGCACCACCCGCGGCGGCCCTGGCGGCCGCTGCGGTTCGACGCCGGCCAGCAGGTAGAGGTGCGCCCGCTCGGCATCCGAGAGCCGTAGCGCCCGAACCAGACCCGACAGCACCTCGCCCGACGGGTGTGGCGCACGGGCCTGCTCCAGGCGCGTGTAGTACTCGGTCGAGATGAACGCCAGGTGCGCGACCTCGTCGCGGCGCAGCCCCGGGGTACGGCGCCGCAGACCGACCGGCAGGCCCACCTCGGCGGGACTGATCCGCTCGCGCCGGCTGCGCAGGAAGGCACCGAGCTCTCGCTTGTCCACGGATCCATTCTCCCGGCCGTCACGGCAGGAGCCAGGTATAGCTGGTACCTGGATTCGAACTCCGGTCCGACGCAGGCTCGTCGGCATGACTTCTCCGACGAAGACCGGCCTGCTGGACGGCAAGATCGCATTCATCTCCGGCGCGGGACGCGGCATCGGCGCCGCCGCCGCGCGGCTGTTCGCCGCCGAAGGTGCGAACGTCCTGCTGGCGGCCAGGACCGAAACCCAACTCAAGACGGTCACCGACGACATCCGGGCGGCCGGCGGCACCGCCGAGTACGTGGACTGCGATCTGGCCGACGGCGACAGCGTGCGCGCCGCCGTACAGCGGGCCGACGAACTCTGGGGCCGTCTCGACGTCGCCTTCAACAACGGCGCGACGATCCAACCGCCTGGACCGCTCGACGAGGTGACCGAGGATGACTTCGACCACGTCTACCGCGTCAACCTCAAAGGGGTGTGGCTGGCATTGAGTGCTGAGGTCGCCGCGATCCGTAGGACCGCGAAAACCGGTGCCATCGTCAACAATTCCAGCATCGGCAGCTTTCACAGCAACCCGGAGCTGCCGGCCTACGGCGCCATGAAGCGGGCCGTCAACAGCCTCACCGAATCGGCCGCGGTCACCTACGGCCCCGAAGGCATCCGGATCAACGGAGTGGCACCCGGCCCGACGTTGACCGACATGATCCAGGAGTGGGACGACGCCAGTCCGGGCGTCCTCGACAGTCTCATCGCCGACACCCCGCTGCGGCGCGCGGCACAGCCCTCCGAAATCGCCGAGGCCGCGGCGTGGTTGCTGAGCGACCGCGCCTCCTACGTCACCGGGGCGACATTGCGTGTCGACGGGGGCAAGTGGGTGTAAACCAGCCGGTCGGCTGATCCGGCTGGTTGCCACCGGCTTCACGTAGCCTGGCAATCGTGTTCCGTGAGCTGATCGCGCTCGGGATCCGCTCGGGGTCGGTGTACCGGGTGGACATCACCGACGGCGCCGCCACCACCCTCTATACGCAGGGCATCGGTCCGTCGCCCGATGGGGTTGTGGTGAGTGACGGCGTCGTCTACTGGACCACAATGGGAGTGCCCCACCGTGATCCAGCTGCGAAAGGCGAAGCAAGCCTGGACTATTCGGCCCCCAACGGGGGCCTTCACGCCATCCCCATCGACGGCGGCGAAGCGCGTGACATCGTTCCGGTCGGCTCATTGACCACCGGCAAGCAGCTGACGACCGACCAATCCGGAACCCTCTACTGGGGAGACCGGGAAGGCTGCCGGGTGAGCTGCGCGCGAACCGACGGCACCGGCCTGACCGACCTCGTCGTCAACACCCGCGACGACAGCTGGTTGCAGGAGTGTGTCGGCGTAGCCGTCACATCCGAGCATCTGTACTGGACCCAGAAGGGCCCGGCCAAGGGCGGACGGGGCCGAATCCTGCGGGCCGGCTTGGCAATTCCCGCGGGCGAGTCCGCGGAGTCCCGGACGGATATCGAGGTGCTGTGGGATCACCTGCCCGAGCCGATCGACCTGGAGATCGTCGGCGGCTGGTTGTACTGGACCGACCGGGGCGCCCCGCCCGCCGGCAACACCCTCAACCGGGCGCCGCTGCCCCCGCCCAGTCAGTCGGGCGCTCAACCGGAGATCCTCGCAGACGGATTCCGTGAGGCCATCGGACTGGCAGTGGACGAGCCGGCCGGTGTGGCCTACGTATCCGACCTGGGCGGCCAGATCCGAGTGGTACCCCTGGCCAGAGGGCGCGCAGACGAAGCCCGCGTACTGGTCGACCTGCATGAGCCGATCTCGGGGATCGCGGGCATCACCGGCTAACAGCGCCGCACTCACGGACCTGGCTGGAACTGGCACATGCTCGTCGGGCCGTTCCAGATGATGGACCAGGTGGGGCTGGACGTCGTACTCGACATCGAGAACCACTATGCCGAGGAGAACCCGCAGCTCCCGGCCGGTCCAGGCGAACTGTTGCACCGCTACGTCGACGCCGGAAAGCTCGGCGTGAAGACCGGTGAGGGCTTCTACTCGTACCCGGTAGATCGGCCTTCGGGCTGCCTGATCGCCGTCGACCCCCTACGATGCCCGTGGGCTGGGGATCGGCTGTGAGAGGACGGCAATGGCGTCAACGAAGTACATCGGCTACGTCGGAGGTGTCGCGGTAGCGGCGGGAGTCGGGGCGGCGATCGCCGTGGCCGGCCAGGGCACCGCACACGCTGATTCGACGGACAAGGCGTCCAAGGACTCGACCAGCAGCACATCGCAGCACGTCAACGCCGGACCCAAACGCGTCGCGGCCAAGACCGGCGACACCAAGCGGGCCAAGCCCCTGTCCACGTTCAAGGACAGCGTCAAGGACAACATCGACAAACAGGCCGACAAGATCGAGAAGGCGGCCGCACACTTCACCAAGGCCGTCCAGGACGCAACGCCCGCCAAGCCGCTGGCGGTCAAGGCCAAGCCGAGGCCCAGCGCCAAGGAGTTCGAGGCCGAGCAGGTCGCCAAGCTCAAGGACCTGTTCACCCCCAAGCAGGCCGCGGCTCCCAAGCCTGCGCCCGTGGTGGAGGACAAGCCGGAGACCGGATCCGTCGCGCAGCCGAAGAGCAAGACCTTGGCCACCCCGAAGGTCGGCGCCGTGCAGACCCAGGCCGATACCGCGGCGGATGGCCCGGCCTGGGATCCCAACCCCTTCCGGGCCGATGACCCCGACCCCAAGGATTTCCCCAAGGCAATAATGGATCTGCGGCAGGCACTGCTCGACGCGTCACCCGACCAACTCGATCCCTTTGTCCGGGAAGCCACCGAGCAGATCTACCGGGGCAGCCAGATCGTGCCGTGGGTCAACGCGGTGATTCCGATCAGCAAGATTCTGCCCAGCCTGGCCCCAGCGCTCGGCGATGACGACGCAGCCCGTGATGCACGTCAGACCATCATCACGGAGCTGATCAAGACCACCCCGCCGGGTTCGGCGCTGTACTACGGCTACGACATCGTCGCCGACTTGATCAACCTGGAAGAGCCGGGTGCTGCCCTCAAGGTCCAGGCGGTTGCAACGGTGTGGGACCTGCTGGATCCGTTCGAGCTGGCGCACAACAAGGGCAACTCCGGAATCGGCGGCGCGGCCGGCAGCTGACCACCTCGCGAAACCGACGCCGTGGTCGTAAAAACCTTGCGGTGACGGCCATTTCGTCGGTTTCGCGGTGCCTGGACGGCGGGACTACTCCACGAGCGACGGTGTGTCGCGCCGCAATGTCTCGCCCCTGAAGAACGCCGGGCTGACCGACCGCCAGACGAACATGAGCACGACGCCGAGCAGCAGGATGCCGAAGCCCATGAAGAACACCAGCCCGATACCGCCGATCGCGGCGCCGCTGCCGTTCTCCGGATCCATGCTCTCCTTGATCGCGAGGGCGAACACCCAGGCCAGCACCAGGCCGCCGATCAACGGGAACAGGAACTTGAACAGCACGTTGTGAATGTTGGCGAACAACTCCCCGCGGAAGTACCACACGCAGGCAAACGCGGTGATGCCGTAATACCAGCAGATCATGATGCCAAGGGCGGCAATGGTATCCAGTAGCGCACTCTCGGACAGCAGACTCACCACGGTGTAGAACACCCCGGTAACCACTCCGGCGACGACAGTGGCGAAGGTGGGCACCAGATAACGCGGGCTGACCTCGGCGAAGCGGGGCGGGAAGGCCTTATAGGCCCCCATCGCCAGCATGGCCCGGGCCGCGGGCAGGAAGGTGGTCTGCAAGCTCGCCACCGACGAAGCCAGGATCGCCAGGAACAGCAGCGGCCCGGCATAGGTGCCCAGCACCGGGTCGGCCAGCGCGGCGAACACGTTCTCCGCATTGTCGGGATTGCCAAGGCCCAGATCGGTTTCACCGACCCCGGCGTACATCATCACCGCGACGGCGATGAGCAGATACGTCGCCAGGATGGACAGCACGCACAACAGACCGGCCCGGCCCGGCACCTTCGTCGGGTCCTTGGACTCCTCCCCCAGCGTCAGGCAGGTGTCCCAGCCCCAGAAGGCGAATATCGACCCGGTCACGCCAACGGCGAAGACGCCGAACGTAAGTCCGGTGAGTGGGTTGAACCAGTCCAGGTCGAAGGACAGCCCGGCCGGCGCGTCGCCTCGACCCACATGCACCAACGCCATCACCGCGAACGCCAGCAGTACCACCATCTGGAACCCGACCAGCACGTACTGCACCCGTTCACTGGTGGTGATACCGCGACTGGCAATGGCGGTGGCAATGGCCAGGAACACCAGCGTGGTGAGGATGTTGATGGCCTTGTTGTCGGCGAGCTCGGCGATCGAGTGGTGGTTGGTGACCCGGGCGATGAACAGGTAGAAGAACTCGACCGCGATGGCGGCGAGGTTGGACAGCACGATGATCGAGGCCATCACCATGCCCCACCCGCACATCCAGCCGACGTATGGGCCAAATGCCTTGGTGGACCACGTGAACGACGCGCCGCAGTCGGGAGCACGCGAGTTCAGTTCGCGATAGGCGTAGGCAGTCAGGAACATCGGGATGAACCCGGCGATGAAGATCGCCGGCATCTTCAGTCCGACGGCCGCGACGATCAACCCGATGCTCGCGGTCAGTGTGTACCCGGGTGCCACACACGAGATCCCGAGGATCGCACCCGAGAACGTGCCGACCTTGCCCGCGGCCAGCCCCTTGGACACCAGCCCCGCGGAGTGTTCGGCGTCCTCAAGCTTCTGATGGGCCGCGGATTCCGATGCGGACTCGGTCATGAGTGGTCCTCGCCGTCTTTCAGTTCATCCCGGGGCACGACCACCATGGGCACGTCCAACACCCGCAGCATCTTGGCCGCGGTGGAACCGAGGAAGATCCGCCGCGGTGCGCTGAGCCGGCTGGATCCGACCATGATGATGTCGCCTTCGTCCCAGCCCAGCTGCTCGACCGCGGCCTCGACGCTGGGCCCGTTCACGATCGTGGAGGTCACCGGAAAGTCGGCAGGCAGTTCATCTCTGGCGGCCTCCAGCGTCCGTTCCGCGTGCGCGAGGGCATGGGCCCGGACCGCCTCGTCGTCGCCGCGAAGCGAGCCGAAGGTCGGATCGAGCGCGACCAGCGACACCAGCCGCAGCGGGATGTCCGCGGCCCGACTGGCCCGTACCGCGGTGGCGAGCAACAGATCCGAACCCTGGCGTTGGCCGATGGCGCAGGTGATTTCGTGCACCCGCTCGATCTTCGAATCGCGGGTTCCCCGCGGCGCCACCGCGACCGGCACGGGCGAGGAGTGCAGCAGTTCGTTGACCACCGATCCCAGTGAATAGCTGCCGACAAGTCCCCCGCCGGCACCGCCGACCACGATGGCGATCGCCCGCAACCGCAGCGCTTCGCGGATCAAGCCGTCGGCGAATGACTCATCGAAGCTCAGATGCGGGTGCGCCACAACGTCGTCGGGCACCAAGGCCAGGGCGTCGTCCAACCAGCCCTGTGCCTGCTCGGCCAGTACTTCCTCGTAGCCGCCACCTTTTGGCACGGTGCCCGGCGGCGCGGTGTCGGGCGGTAGCACGATGCAGATGTTGATCTGGGCGTCCAGGGTTCGGGCGAACCGGACTGCCAAGGCCAACGCATCGGCGCCACCGGGAGTTGCCAGATACCCAACGACCAGGTTCACCTGCGTCATCTGCCACCACCCATCCCGGCACCGCGCCGTGCGACCGTAGTGGGTCGATCCTGTCAACCCACCACGCGACGTGCAGGGGTTCTACGAAATTGCCGGACCGGCTGGATCACTGGGCATACTCGGCGGCGCCGTCCTCGAGGACGAGCCGGGCATCGGCACCGTCGGGTCCGCTGGCTTCGGTTCGGAACACGGCCCGTCCCGGTTCGGTACGCCAGATCGACGTCGTCAGCGTCTCGCCCGGGAACACCGGCGAACTGAACCGCGCCGCCACTGCGTGAACCTTCGTGGCGTCACCGCCGCCGAGCTCGGCGACCAGCGCCCGCCCGGCCACACCGTAGGTGCACAGCCCGTGCAGGATCGGCTTCGGGAACCCGGCGAGGTTCTGCGCGAACCACGGATCGCTGTGCAGCGGGTTGCGGTCCCCGGAGAGCCGGTAGATCAGCGCCTGGTCCTCGCGGGTGGGCAGCACCACCTGAGCATCGGGTTCGCGGTCGGGAATCTGCGGTGCCACGGGACGCTGCCCAGGCTGCCCGCCGAATCCGCCTTCACCCCGAATCACCACGGTGGTAAGGGTTTCCGCGACGATCTCGCCGCTGGCCGGATCGGAACCGATGCCCTTGAGCATGACCACCGCGTTCTTGCCCTCACCCTTGTCCTGGATGTCGGCGACCTCGGAGACCACGGTCAGCTTGCCGGACGGGGGCAGCGGCCGGTGCAGCCGGATCTCCTGGGAGCCGTGCAGCAGCATGCTGAAGTTGAAGGTGCCGATCTTGAGTGCCGCCGGGAAGGCCGAGCACGCGATCACCGCATAGGTCGGTAACACCTGCTGTTCGATCTCGTGGCTGTTCTCGGTGGTGAAGGCAAGGTCATCGGTGCCCGCGCCGACGCCGATGGCGTACAGCAGGGTGTCGCGGTCGGTCCATGCGAACGGAATCGGATCGGTCGTCGCGCCAATGGCGTCCGGATTGAGAGGCATGCGTGCCGACGATAGTTGAGTCGCCCGCCCTTGTTGACGTTTGCCCGATCTAGGGCCACGATGGCTCGCATGCGTTATGTCGTTACCGGCGGTACCGGGTTTATTGGCCGCCGAGTGATCACCCGGATTCTGTCCCGCGATCCCGGCGCCGAGGTGTGGGTGCTGGTGCGCCGTGGGTCGCTGACGCGGTTCGAGCGGCTCGCTCAGGACTGGGACGAGCGGGTGAAACCGCTGGTCGGCGACCTGACCGCGGCTGACCTCGGCTTGAGCGACACCGATATCGCCGAGCTGGGTGACATCTCGCACGTCGTGCACTGTGCGGCCATCTACGACATGACGGTCGGCGAATCCGAGCAACGGGCCGCCAATGTGGACGGCACCCGTGCGGTGATCGAGCTGGCCCGGCGCCTGGACGCCACGTTGCACCACGTGTCCTCGATCGCGGTGGCCGGAAACCATCGGGGGGTGTTCACCGAGGCCGATTTCGACGTCGCACAGGATCTGCCCACGCCGTATCACCAGACCAAGTTCGAGGCCGAACTGCTGGTGCGCTCGGCACCGGGCCTGCGCTACCGGGTGTACCGCCCGGCGGTCGTGGTCGGCGATTCGCAGACCGGTGAGATGGACAAGGTCGACGGCCCGTACTACTTCTTCGGCGTTCTGGCACGGCTGGCCGGCCTGCCCAAGTTCACGCCGATGATGCTGCCCGACAGCGGCCGCACCAACGTCGTCCCGGTGGACTTCGTTGTTGAAGCGGTCGTTCATTTGATGCACGTCGAAGGCAAGGACGGTGAGACGTTCCATCTCACCGCGCCGGAGACCACCGGGCTGCGCGAGATCTACCGCGGGGTCGCCGCGGAGGCAGGGCTGCCGCCGCTGCGCGGATCGCTGCCGCGGGCCACCGCGGCACCGGTGTTGCGGGCACGGGGACGGGTCAAGGCGGTGCGCAACATCGTCGCCACCCAGCTGGGTATCCCCGGCGATGTGCTCGACGTGGTCGAGTTGCGGCCGACCTTCACCGCGGACAACGCCACCGCCGCGCTGCGCGGTACCGGAATCGCGGTCCCCGAATTCTCTTCGTACGCACCGAAACTCTGGCGGTACTGGGCCCAGCACCTCGATCCGGACCGGGCACGGCGCGACGACCCGTCCGGCCCTCTGGTCGGCAGGCACGTCATCATCACCGGCGCTTCCAGCGGCATCGGCCGGGCTTCGGCAGTCGCCGTCGCCGAACGCGGCGGCTGCGTTTTCGCCCTGGCGCGCAATGGCGACGCGCTCGACGACCTGGTCGACGAGATCCGCGCGGCCGGCGGTCAGGCCTATGCATTCACCTGTGACGTCACCGATTCGGCGTCGGTCGAACATACGGTCAAGGACATCCTCGGCCGATTCGGCCACGTCGACTACCTGGTGAACAACGCCGGCCGGTCCATCCGACGCTCCGTGGTGAATTCGACGGACCGGTTGCACGACTACGAGCGGGTGATGGCGGTCAACTACTTCGGCTCGGTCCGGATGGTGCTGGCGCTGCTGCCGCACTGGCGCGAACGCCGGTTCGGCCATGTGGTCAACGTGTCCAGCGCCGGTGTACAGGCCAACAGCCCGAAGTACAGCGCCTACCTACCGACCAAGGCCGCGCTGGATGCGTTCTCCGAGGTGGTCGGCACCGAGACCCTCTCGGATCACATCACCTTCACCAACATCCATATGCCGCTGGTGAAGACGCCGATGATCGCACCGTCGCGCAAGCTGAACCCGGTACCCCCGATCTCCGCCGAGCACGCCGCGGCCATGGTGGTGCGCGGTCTGGTGGAAAAGCCGGCCCGGATCGACACTCCACTGGGCACCGTGGCCGATTTCGGTACCTACCTGACCCCGAAACTGTCCCGCCGCGTTCTGCATCAGCTGTATCTGGGCTACCCGGACTCGGCGGCCGCGCGCGGGCTGGACGGCGACGGCGCCGACAGACCAGACGGCGGTGAGGCACAACGACGCCCGAAGCGCCCGGTCCGCGGCACCCGAAACATTCGGGTCCCGCGTGCGGTGGCGCGCCCGGTCAAGCGGGCAGTACGGTTGGTGCCCGGGGTGCACTGGTAGCCGATCCGGTCATATCGTGGCGTGGTGACCTCTCCCACCGCGCCTGTGTTCGCCGATGTCGATACCGGTGTCGACGACGCCATGGCGCTGGCATATCTGCTCGCCAGCCCCGAAGCCGAGTTGGTCGGTATCGCCTCGACTGCGGGAAATGTTCCGGTGCAACAGGTCTGCGCCAACAATCTGGGCCTGCTGGAACTGTGCGGAGTGACGGGGATACCGGTCTCCAAGGGAGCCGAGCAGCCGCTGAGCGCACCGTTGCGCACCGCCGAGGACACCCATGGGCCACAGGGCCTGGGATACGCGCAGCTGCCCGAGACCGACCGGCTGCTGACCGCACACGATGCCGCCGAGGCCTGGGTACGCGCTGCACGTGCGTACCCGGGTGAATTGATCGGGCTGGCCACCGGCCCCCTGACCAACCTGGCCCTGGCCATGCGCGCCGAACCCACCCTGCCCAAGCTGCTGCGCCGGCTGGTCATCATGGGCGGGGCCTTCGACTACCGGGGCAACACCACGCCTGTGTCGGAGTGGAACATCAGTGTGGATCCCGAGTCCGCCGCCGAGGTATTCGGCGGCTGGACCGCAGCCTGGGGTCTCGACGACGCGACACATGTGCCGATCGTGCTGGGCCTCAACCTCACCGAGAACATCGCGATGACGCCCGCGCTGCTGAACCGGCTGGCGGCCGCGGCCGGATCGCCGTCGGCTCCGATGAGCGTGCTCGACGAACGGGGCACGCGGTCGACGGCGGACAATCCGTTGATCCGCGTGCTCGAGGACTCCATGCGGTTCTACTTCGAGTTCCACTTCGACACCGGCGACGGATACCTGGCGCACCTGCACGATCCCCTCGCCGCCGCGGTCGCACTGGACCCGGAGTTGGTGAATTGCCGGGAAACCACGGTCGATGTCGAGCTGAGGGGCACCCTGACCCGCGGCATGACAGTGGCCGACTGGCGCGGACATTGGGGCCGCCCTCCCAATGCGCTCGTCGGCACGGAGGTCGACCCGACGGCATTCTTCGACCGGTTCATCGGCCGGGTCGGGGAGTTCGCGCAGCGCCTGGGCTGAGCCACCCGCACCCGCCCTCATTCATAGGCGCCCTCCAAATACCAACGGCGCTGCCGGTAACACAGCAACAGAGCCTGATCTCCCCCACCGTCCCTCTCATCGCGTCCCAGCAGCACCTGGACCCGCGCGGTGCGGCCGGCCCCTCGGTTCTCCGGATCCCACCACCGCTCATCGACCGGCCACGGCCCCGCCCACCAGCGCAGCCGGCCGTCACGGCGGCCGGCGCCGGTAAGCTGCGCCGGATCGGCCGAGAACAACCCGCGGCTGGTGACCCGAACCGGGTTTCCTTGTACGTCAAGAAGTTCCACCGGATCGTCGAGCAGTACGGTCGGCGAGGGTTCGGGCAATTGGCCGGGCCACGGCTGTCGCGGATCGGCTCGCGGTACCGGCTCATCCCCCAACGGAGTGAAGGTGATGCGTTCGGCGGGCCCGCGGCCGCCGCTGAGCACCGGCACCTGTACCGCTTCCTGGCCGAGCAGACCCTGGACCCGCAGCAACGCACGCCGGGCCCGCAGCCGGTCCTCCTCCCCGATCCCGCCCCACAGCGGCAACTGCAGCGCCGCGGCCGAGACCACCTCCACCGGTCGCAGGCGCAGCACCGTCACCGGGGCGGTGGGCCGCTCAGAGGTACGTCGGTTCAGCCAGCCGTCCAGCTGCCAACGCACCCGGTCGGCGGTGGCCTCCTCGGTCAGTGGTTCGGCACACCGCCAGACCCGTTCCAGCTCTTCCCCATTGGCGGTGACGGCATGGATGGCCAACCGGGTACAGCCCACCCCGGCCGCCTCCAGATGACGATGCAGATCACTGGCCAGTGACCGTCCCGCGAAGGCCGCGGCATCCACCCGTTCGATCGGCGGGTCACAGTTCATCACGGCATCGAGTTCGGTGGCCGGATCCCGCCCGGAGGGGCCCCGGTCCGGTTCCCCACAGGCGAACCGGTGCGCCGTCACCGCATCGGCCCCGAACCGGGAGGCGACATCGGTGCGGGACAACTCGGCGAACTGCCCCAGGGTTCGGATCCCCATCCGCCACAACAGGTCTGCCAAGTCCTCGCGGCCGGGAGCCGCCAGGGCCGGTTCGGTGGCCAACTGCCGGATCGACAACCCGGAGAGAAACCGGGCGTCGTTCCCGGGTTCGACGATGCAACCCGCCCGAGCGGCGAAGACGGCTGTGGAGAGTTGATCGGCGATACCGACCTGGCATTCGGCCCCCGCCGCTGCGACGGCATCGATCAGTCGTTCTGCCGCAACCGGTTCGGACCCGAAGTATCGCGCCGCACCACGCACCGAGAGCACCAACAGTCCCGGACGCAGCACCTCGGCGCGCGGCACCAGATCGTCGACGGCAAGCGTCACGTTCTCGAAATGGCGCGCGTCCCTGGCCGGATCGGCGGTGACGACGTGCAGTTGCGGGCACCGGGCCTGCGCCTCGCGGCGCCGCAGTCCACGCCGGACCCCGGCCGCACGCGCGGACGCCGAGCAGGCGATCACCCGGTTGGCCAGGGTGACCGCGACCGGCACCGTCGACGTCAATCCTGCGGCCGTCGCCGCGGCCACTGCCGGCCAGTCCATACACCAGAGGGCCAGCACCCTGGATTCCACGGGCACGAGCTACCCGCCTACCGCGCAGGCCGATCCGGTGCCCCGCCCCCGGGCACGCATGGCCAGCCGGACCCGGCTGATCCGGCCGCGCCCGGGCATCGGGGTGTCCCGGCCGGCGCCGGCCACCTCATAGCCGGAGACCCGGGCCTCCAGCCGGGCCGACGCGCCCTGCCAGTCACCATCGGTGATCAGCAGGGTGCAGCCTTTCTGCCGGGCCCGTGCCACCATCACCCGGGCCCGGCTCGGCGGCACCGAACGTCCGCCCAGCCCGAGCACCACCAGATCCATCCCGTCCATCAGCACCGAGGCCACCTCGACGGGGTCGGCGCCCGGGTCGGGGATCACTGCGAGTCGGCTCAGATCGGCGCCCATCTCCACCGCGGCCAACAGTCCGACATCGGGTTGGCCGACGATCACCGCATGCCCACCCGCGGCCGTCACCGCCGCCACCATGCCCAGCGACAGCGACCGGGCACCCGCGGCCACCGCGACCGACCCGCGCGGCAGCATCGTCGGCAGGCCTTCCGGCAACGTCTCAACCAGGGTTTCAGGCTCCGCCAGCAAAGATTCCCGAGCCGGAATCACCGCTGCGGCCCGGGGCATGCCGCGATGCGCCTGGCCAACCTTCCCCGATACCGAGGCAATCTTGCGTCGAAGGTGTTCTACCTGTTCGGAGCGGGTTAGCCGGTGTAAATCGAGCTCCGCCGCAACAGTCACAACAACACCTCCCGCACCATCTGTCCACCATCATTTTCGAATGTATGTTCGATGGCTCGAGTAAACACCTACCCCCCGACAGCGTCAAGCCACGATGGGCGGTCACCAACCCCGGAAGGCAGGGCTGGTCGGAATGGCTCTGCGACCGGCCCTGCCTTAAGTTAGAGTTCCGTTCACCAGAACCCGCTTCGGGATGGGACTGGCCACGACTTGCGTTGCATGTAGTGGGAATCCATTGCGATTCGC
This sequence comes from Mycolicibacterium nivoides, assembly GCF_003855255.1. Classification (NCBI taxonomy): domain Bacteria; kingdom Bacillati; phylum Actinomycetota; class Actinomycetes; order Mycobacteriales; family Mycobacteriaceae; genus Mycobacterium; species Mycolicibacterium nivoides. The sequence continues at coordinate 4,865,319 of NZ_CP034072.1, forward strand.
CGAAGGCCAAGTTCTGTAAAGCACGGGGGACAGTGAGGACAGCATCATGAAGTCTGGGCAGTTGACTCGTCGGCTCACCGTCATCGCAGGCGGTGCGGCAGTCATCGGGATGATCTCGTTCACCGCGGCGTGCGGTACCGAGGAGAAGGGTCCCGAGACCACCACGCCGACCACTACGACGACGACCACAACCACCCCGCCGGCCACTCCCGCCCCGCCGCCGCCGGTCGAGCCGACCGAAAAGTCGATCAACCCCACCGGTGGCAACCTGTTCACCCCCGGCGTGAAGGCACCCCCGGCCCCGACCGCGATCCCCGGCGACAACTAGGCGACGGGAGTACAGACAGTCGGTTGTTCGCCCATGGCCGGGATGAACATCGCCCCCGGGCGGGTGTTACTGGCGCTGATCCTGTTCAGCGCTCTGCTGGTCTCCGACCTGCGAACCAGCCCCGACACGGGCAATTGGGCGTACGGGCCCACCCAGATCACGGGCCCGTATGCCCAATTACTTTCTGCCTCAACCGATCTCGGGCCAGCCGACAGTGGCTCGGCGCAGTTGACCATGACGCTGCACGGCACCGCCCGGCCCACTGCGCTGCTCGGGTGGGCCGAGGAGCATTCACTGTCGATCCGGTGGCGACCCGGTGATGCCTGGGCGATCGCCGAGGGCCGATCTGCCGCAATGGCATCCGCTTTCGGGGTGGACATCCATGACTACCGGGGCCGGCGCGGTCAGGAGTTCTACGCCTCACCGCAGCAGCCGTCGGTACCCGAGCCGCTGGCCGGGGAGGTCTCCGAAGTCGGCCGCATCCTGGGCTACACGCCGTACCGGATGTCGCTGCCGGACCTGCGGAACCTGCCCACCGATGTTCCGGACCAAGGGCTGACACCGCAGGCGGTGCTCAACACCTACAACCTTGCCGGCCTGGCGAAGCAGGGATTCACCGGCAAGGGCACGACCATCGTGTTCTTCGCGTTCGACGGTTTCGACCAGGCCGATCTGGACACGTTCGCCGCCACATTCGGCCTGCCCAGGTTCACCCCGACAGTGGTCGGCGGCCAACCGAGCGCACCACGTGGTGAGACAACCATGGATCTACAGGTCGCCCATGCCGTCGCCCCTGATGCGCAGAAGGTCGTGGTCAACGCCAGGCCGACAGTGCAGGGTGACGGTGCCTACGAGAAGATCGGGAAGATGCTGGAGTCCGCGGACCAGCAGTTCCCGGGCGCGGTGTGGAGCTTCTCGATCGGCTGGGGCTGTGACAAGTTGATCACCGCTGCCGATCTCGCCCCCGTCCGATCCGCACTGGCCACCGCGCACACCCACGGCACCACGGCATTCAACGCCAGCGGCGACCTCGCCGGCCTGGAATGCAAAGGCGGACAAGACTGGTCGTCCGCACCCGGTAAGGACGACATCGGCCTCGACTCGGTGGCGTCCCTTCCGGAGATCACCGATGTCGGCGGCACGACGCTGTCCACCGACGCCGACGGCGACTGGCTGGCCGAGCAGGCCTGGTTCGACGTTCCGCTGTCGCAGGGCACCGGCGGCGGCGTGTCCGCGCTGTTCGACCGCCCGGACTGGCAGAAGGGGCTGTCCGCCCCGGGCAGCACCGAGGCCGGCGGCGAGCAGAAGCGGCTGACTCCCGACATCTCCGCCGTCGCCGACCCGTTCACCGGAGTGAAAATCGTTCTGAACGGCCAGGTTCTGGTCGGGGGCGGGACCTCGCAGTCCGCACCGCTGTGGGCCGCGATGGCCGCGGTGATGAATCAGTACCTGGTCGCCAACGGCGGCCGCGCGCTCGGCGATTTCAATCCGCTGCTGTACCGCATCGCCAGAGGAGCACCGCTGCCGGCGTTCCGCGACGTCACCCTCGGCGGCAACGCGGTGGCCAGCGCCGCACCCGGCTACGACCTGGTGACCGGGCTGGGCACACCCGACGTGGAAAACCTCGCCAAGAACCTTCTCATCCTTCAGAAGGTGAGCCGATGACCGACGCGCCTGACGACACCGACGTCCCCACCACCGAATGCCGCGTCTGCAAGATCGACGTGCCAGACGGCAAGTACTGCGGCCTGTGCGGGGTGCCGATCGACAAGGAGCGAGGAGACGGACCGGAATGGTTGCGCCTCAGCGCATCCTGCGTCGCCCCCGATGAGCACCTGCTACGCCCGTCGATCGCCAGCTCGCTGTTCCCCCACCTGTCGCACCAGTCCCGCATGCCGTTCCGTATCGCGATGCTGGTCCTGCTGGCCGGGTTGGTGGCGTGTGCGCTGTTGCGGCTGCCCGCGGCCCTGATCGCGGTTGCCGCACTCGGGCTTCCATTGCTTTTCCTGCTCTACCTCTATGAGTCCGACGCGTTCCGCGATCTACACCGCGTCAATCTGGCGGTGACCATCGTGCTGGGAGTCGCGCTGGGCGTGGGCTGGGTGCTTATCACCGGCCACGCCATGGCCAAGTCCTACGGCGTCCCACTCGGTGTGGGGGTGACCGGCTCCCGGATGGTGCGCAACGGCTTGGGTATTCCGCTGGGCGGCGCGGTCCTGATGCTGGTACCTGCCGTCGTGGTCCGGCTCCTGCGCCCGGCGAACCGGGAATCGCTGGACGGCTTCATGATCGGCGCTCTCGGTGCGACGGCATTCACCGCGGCGGCCACCCTGACCCGGCTGGCACCACAGCTCACCACCGGCATGGTGGCCCGCAACCGCCCGATGTCCGGACTGATCGTCGAAGCCGGAATCCGCGGTGTCGCCGTACCTTTGACCGCAGCGGCCATCGGCGGCCTGATCGGTGCGGCATTGTGGTTCACCCGCCCCGCCACCAAGGCCGACAAACACGTCGGCTACGTCCGGCTGGTGATGTTCTCCTGTGCGCTCGCGGTGCTGATCATCTACACCGCGCTGGGCCTTGTCGATGTTGCCCGTATCCCCCAGTGGATCCAGCTGGCGGTGCACATCGGGGTTGCGCTGCTGGCGATCTTGGCACTGCGCGTCGGTCTGCATCTGGCACTGCTGCACGAAGCACAGGACGAGATCGCCTCCGACCAACCCATCTTCTGCCCACGCTGCGGTCACGTCGTGCCCGACATGTCGTTCTGCCCCCACTGCGGTGCCGCCACCCACGCATCGTCACGCACTTCCCGAGCAGAACGCCGCGAGCACCGGCCGGTACGTGATCCGGGGTCCGACGCCGGATGAGCACGTTCTTTCCCGGCTACGCGGTACCCATTTCCACGGGCAGAACCCGAGCCGTCCGCGGGACCTCGGCCTTGAAGCTGCTGGCGATCCTGGGCACCGGAATCGCCCTGGTGGCCGGTGCATTGGTCTGGGTCTCCCATGCCACGAGCAAATCCCCGGCCCGCTACATGTGTCCACCCGACTGTGGGCGGCCCCCGACCGGGCAGGCGGTGGCGATCAATCCGGTGTTCACCGCGCCCGACGGGAGCTTCTCGGTCTCCTATCCGGTGGCTTCCTCGGCGTACAAGGTCACCACGACCCCGACCGGTGTCACCGCCGAATTCCAGGCCGGTGACGGCGGCATGCTGCAGTTGTTCAGCGAGCCGGCCGGCGGCCGCAGTGCCGAGGACATCGCCAATTCCCTGGTCGAAAAGACCTTTCCCGACACCAAGACCGCCTACAACATCCCGAATGCGATGGTCGGTTACCACCCGGGATTCGGACTGGTCGCCGACTGCTGGCCCCAGGGCGCCACAAGTAACTACATGCGGATGCGGGTCCTGGTGTTGGTCGCCGTGAAAGACGACCTCGCTCTCGTCGCATCGGCCGTCGGACCCTACCGGGAGTTCGGCCCTGGCTCCGGCGCCAGTAAACCCTCGGGCGCGAACCTGCAGTTGGCGCTGGACATGGGCAAATACGTCAACAGCTTCCGCTGGCGCGGAGATCCCAACCGCTGAACCCGCTTTTCGATGCGGTGCTGCCGCCGATCGAAAACTCACAATTGACGCCCAGGCCGGGCCGTGCCGGGTTAGAGTTTGCTGGCAATCCGATTCGGGTGCTGTTCCCGAATCGCCAGGCGGGGGACAGTTAGGACTAATCATGAGGTCACGCCCATCAACTCGTCGCCTCGCGGCCGCCGCGGCTTCGGTCGCGATCGTCGGAATGGTCGGGCTCAGCGCTTGCGGTACGGGCGAAAAGGCACCCGAGACCACGAGCCCCACCCCGACCACCACCACGACAACGACGACCCCCACAACGCCGCCGCCCGCGGAACCCACCGAGAAGCAGGTCTCCCCCGGTGGCAACAACAAGTTCACGCCCACCCACGTAGAGCCGGTCGCGCCACCCACCGGACGTCACGGGATCGGCAGCCCCCACCGGCAATAGCGCCGTCGGATACCGGCCGTTGACCGTGCGGCCACCCACGCCATGAGCACCGGAGCCGGCTCCGACAACACCTTGCCCACCATCGAATGCCGGGTATGCCGGGCCGAGGTTCCGGCGGGCACATTCTGCGGCCGATGCGGCGCACATCTGGATTCGCGGCGCGCTGGGCCCGGGTGGCTGCGGGTCCGCGCGTACTGCGCGGGCCGCGAGCACCTGCTGCGGCCGTCGGTGGTCAGTTCGCTGTTCCCCCAACTGCCGCGGCATTCGCGCGCACTGTTCCGGCTGGCGATAGCCGTGCTGGTGGTCGCGGTGGCCGCGTGCGCCCTGCTGCGACTGCCGGCGGCGATGAACGCGCTCGCCGCATTCGGGGTGCCGCTACTGTTCGTCGCATACCTACGCAGATCTGTTGTCTTCCAAGATATTCCGGTGCGTACGATGCTGCTGACCGCCGTCCTGGGCGCCGGGCTGGGCGCCGCCTGGACCCTAATGACCGCAACCGCGGTGGCCCGTGAGTACGACATGCCGATGGGTGTCGACGTCCCGCAGTTCCGGATCATGCGCGACGGCCTCGGTGTCCCGCTCGGCGCGATGCTGCTGATGCTCACCCCGGCGGTGGCGATCCGCCTGTTCGCCCCGCGACCACGAAAATCGCTGGGCGGCTTTGCCATCGGCGCGCTGAGCGCGCTGGCGTTCACCGCGGCCGCCACGCTGAGCCGGCTGGCTCCACAGTTCGACGACGGGATCGTGGACCACGACCGGCCATTGAGCGGGCTGTTGGTGCAGGCCGGTATCCAGGCGGTGGCGGTGCCCTTGACCGCTGGGGCCGCCGGAGCTCTCATCGGTATCGCCTTGTGGTTCACCCCGGCGCCGGACAACCCGCGGCAGAACTCGAAGGCCGTACGTACGGCACTGGCGTTGACGGCCGCAACCGTCCCCGTCTGCTATGCGATGCTCGGCCTGATCGATGTCGCGCCGGTGTCTCAGATGCTGGTGCTGGCAGTGCATCTGGCCGTGATGACGTTGGTGATGCTGGTGCTGCGAATCGGTCTGCAGCTCGCGTTGCTCTATGAAACCCCCGACGCCGCCGTTCATTCAGACGGATCGCGGCTGTGCCCACAATGCGAACACACCGTTGCCGACATGAGGTTCTGCCCGAACTGTGGCGTCGCGATCCGCGCGTTGTCGCCGCCGGCGCATCGGGTCGGCGACCACCGGCTGCTGGGGGCGTGGGGTGCGGGTGTTGCGTTGTTGGCTGCGGCCCTCGTCGGGGTGTCGGCATTGGCCAGCCCCGCTCCCGAACGTTACGTATGCCCGCCGGACTGTGGCCGTCCGCCGACATTCGAGCCGGTGGCGACGAATCCCCGCTTCACCGCCCCCGATGGCGGGTTCTCGGTCGCCTATCCGGCCACAGGCGCCGCTTACACGGTCACCACCGCCGCTAACGGGGTGACGGCGGATCTTCTGGTCGGAGACGGCGGCACCATGCAACTCATCAGCAAGCCCGCGGCCGGAAGGACGCCGAAGGAGATCGCCACAGCCCTGATCGAGGACACCTACCCCGACGCCGACATGGACTACGAGATCCCGAATGCCATGGTCGGCTACCAACCCGGGTACGGGATGGTCCTCGACAGCTGGCCGCAGAACGCGACCGGCGACTACATGCGGTTGCGGGTGGTGATTCTCGCGGCGGTCAAGAACGACCTGGCGCTGATCGCCGTCGCGACGGGCCCGTATCACGCGTACGGCCCCGATTTCGGCCCCGGCATTCCGTCCGGCGCCAACTTGGATCTCGCACTGGATATGGGCAAGTACGTCAACAGTTTTCGGTGGCGCGGAGACCCCGCGCGCTGAGTCTCGGCGGGCCTGAGCTGGACGTGAACCATCGTCAATTGGTGACATTGACAAATGTCATCAATTGCTGGTGTACTCCAGACACGCTTCAACGAGGAGGCCCCATGTCCGGAACCACCGGAATTCACCCGGCCCGACGCGGATCCGTGCGGTCCCGTAGCGCGTCCAAGGTCAGCAGCCTCACCCTGCGCCAGGTCAGTGCGGCTCTGCCGCCGGATACCGGCTGGGGACTGTGGACCTCACGCAGGCTGATCGCACGGATCATGGCCACCTTCGGTCCGCCGCTGTCGGGCACCCGTGTCGAACGCGTCGATGTGCGCATGGCCGACGGCAGACGCGTCGTGGGCGAATGGGTGCGCGGCCCCGGGGTCACCGAAGGCGAACGTGCCATCTACTACCTTCACGGCAGCGGATTCGCGCTGTGCTCACCGCGGACGCACCGGCGGCTCACCGCGTGGCTGTCGCGTCTGACCGGACTGCCCGTGTTCTGCATCGACTACCGGCTGGCTCCCGAGCACCGGTTCCCCGCCGCCGCCAACGATGTCCGCGCCGGCTGGGATTGGTTGTGCACCGAACGCGGACTCCGTCCGGACCGCATCGTGATGGCGGGCGATTCCGCGGGTGGGCACCTCGCCGTGGATCTACTCCTGCAGCCCGACGTCGTCCACCCGGCCGGACTGGTGCTGCTCTCCCCGCTGATCGACCTGACTTTCACCCTCGCCCGCACCCGTGAGAGCCTGCGGCCCGACCCGGCGATTCGCGTGGCCGACGCTGCCCGTCTCGTCGAGTTGTATTGCGGGAAAGTGGATGTCAGCCATCCTCGGCTGAACCTGGACGTCGCCGGCGGGCGACGGTTACCGCGAACCTTGATCCAGGCCGGCGGCGCCGAGATGCTGCTCGCCGATGCCCGCTCGCTCGACGCGGACATCCGGGCCGCGGGCGGCCGTGCCGAACTGCAGGTGTGGCCCGACCAGGTACACGTCTTCCAGGCCTTGCCCCGGCTCAGTCCGGAAGCCGTCCCGGCCATGCAACAAGCGGCAGGCTTCATCTCGGAATCCCTGCGCTGCGACACCAATGAGGAGACCGTCGAGGTGGCCGGATGAACATCTTCGGATCGGGCCGCAAACGCAGCCGGCACGCCGACGCCGTCGTCACCGGCGCGGGCAGCGGCATCGGCGCCGCCTTCGCACGCGAACTGGCCTCCCGCGGCGGCCGGGTGGTGTGCAGCGACATCGACGAGGCCGCGGCCCGCGCCACCGCTGAGGCCATCGTCGCCGACGGCGGACAGGCCACGGCGGTGCGCTGTGACGTCTCGCAGATCGACGAGGTCACCCACCTCGCCGAGGCCGCGCAAACCTGGTTCGACGGGCCACCCTCCCTGGTCGTCAACAACGCGGGCGTCGGCGCGGGCGGGCAGCCGATCGGCGAGGTCCCCCTCGACGACTGGCACTGGGTGCTCGGCATCAACCTCTGGGGGCCGATCCACGGCTGCCACGTGTTCACACCGATTCTGCGTGCCGCACAAGGTGATCAGCCCCGCGGCATCATCAACGTGGCGTCCGCTGCCGCCTTCGGCGCCGCTCCGGGAATGGCCGCCTACAACGTCAGCAAGGCCGGGACACTGTCACTGTCGGAAACCCTCGCCGCCGAGTTGGCCGGCACCGGCATCAACGTCACGGTGCTGTGCCCGACGTTCGTCAAGACCAACATCGTCGAAGCCGGCCGGATCACAGCCCAATCGACGCAGTTGGCCGACCGGCTGATGCGGTGGACCGGGTTCTCCCCCGAACGGGTCGCACGGATGTGTCTGGACACCAACGACCGCGGCGGCCTCTACTGCATGCCCCAACTCGATGCCCGGATCGGTTGGGGCATCAAACGACTCACCCCGACCGTGTACACCCGCGCGGTGGGTTTGACGACCCGCATCACCAGTCACGAGGAGGTTTCGTAATGGCCATGGACATGGAACGAATGCTGGCGAAGATCAAGGACCGGCAATGGGCCCTGGCCGACATCGACTGGGACGCACCGGGGGCCGAGACCATCACCGACGAGATGCGCCCGAAACTCAAGGCGTTCATGGCCGACCTGTGCTGGATCGAGAACGTCGGTGCACGCGGGTTCGCCGCGCTGGCCAAGAAGGCGCCGACCCCGACCATCGCCGAGATCTACCGCTACTTCCACGCCGAAGAGCAGCGGCACGCCAACGCCGAGCTGGCCCTGATGAAGCGCTGGGGCATGCTCGAAGACGGCGAGATGCCCGAACCGAACGTCAACATCCGGTTGGCCATCGAATGGCTGGACACCTTCTCCGACAACATGTCGCTGTCGGTCCTCGGTACCGTGATCCCGATGCTCGAGGTGGCTCTCGACGGAGCACTGTTGAAGTTCCTGCTCGAAGAGGTCGACGACCCTGTGTGTCATCAGGTCTTCGAGAAGATCAACAACGACGAATCCCGCCATATCGCGGTTGATTTCGAAGTGCTCAACATGATCGGCAACTCCACCGCGCGGAGACTGGCGGTCGAATTCGTCGGCAACGTCGCGTCTCCCGGAGTGATCATCGGCACGTTGATGTACGTACCGCTGCTCAACCGGATGCGCAACAACATCGTCGACATGGGCCTGCAACCGGAGAAGCTGTACAAGGCGATGATGCGCTTCAAGGAGATCGGCGGCCGCGGTGAGCACACCTGGCGGGTACCGACCTATCAGCTGCTCAAGCTGCACGGCCGCATGGTCACCAACCCGCGCCACCCCTACCACTGGATCGCCAATCCCATGGTGTGGGCCTCAGACCGCTATCCGAAGACACTGCTGCGGCCGATACCCACCTGGTTCAAAGAGCTCACCCACGAGCCGGCGGCCTGACATGGCGAATCGGACCTACGACACGCTGATCGTCGGTGCCGGATTCACCGGCATCGGCACCGCCATCAAACTCATCGAGGCCGGAATCGATGACTTCGTCATCCTGGACCGTTCGGACCGGGTCGGCGGGACATGGCGCGACAACACCTATCCCGGTGCGGCATGCGATATTCCGTCGCTGCTGTACTCGTTCTCGTTCGTCAAGAACCCGGACTGGTCGCGGGCCTACTCCCCGGCCGCCGAGATCCGTCAGCACATCGAGGGCATGGTCGACTCGTTCGACCTGCGTCGGCGGATCCAGTTCGGTGTAGAGGTCAACGGTCTGTCGTTCGACGAAGCCGAAGGCATCTGGACGGTCAACACCACTGGCCGCTCAGGACCCGATCGCTCCTCACGTGCGCGGCGCTTCCGGGCCCGGACCGTGGTACTGGCCTCCGGTCCCCTGCCCGACCACAAGTGGCCCGACATCCGCGGACTGGACACCTATGAGGGCCACAAGATCCACAGCGCGAACTGGGACCACGACTACGACTTCACCGGCAAGCGCGTCGCCGTCATCGGCACCGGGGCCAGCGCCGTGCAGATCATCCCGGAGCTGGTGAAGACCGCCGGCTTCGTCAAAGTGTTCCAACGCACCCCGGGCTGGGTGATCCCGCGTCTGGATATCGCCACTCCCCCGGCGGCACGCACGCTGTTCACGAAAGTGCCTGCTGTGCAACAGCTCGCCCGCCAGATCCTGTTCTGGGGGCACGAGGCGAGCGCGACCGCGATGGTGTGGGACACCCCGCTGACGGGGCTGGTGGCGCGGGTCGGCAAGGCGCATCTGCGCCGGCAGGTTTCCGATCCGTGGCTGCGCAGGCAGCTGACACCGGATTTCACTCCGGGCTGCAAGCGGATGCTGGTCTCCAGCGATTACTACCCGGCGTTGCAGCGCGACAACTGCAAGCTCATCGACTGGCCGATCGCCACCATGAGCCCGGTGGGCATTCGCACCAGCGACGGCATCGAACATCACCTCGACGCGATCGTGTTCGCCACCGGCTTCGACGTCCACCTGACCGGTCCGCCCTATCCGGTCACCGGTCTCGGAGGCCGGTCTCTGGCCGACGAATGGAGGGGCGGCGCCCAGGCCTACAAGAGCATCAACGCCCACGGGTATCCGAACCTGTTCCTGATGACCGGGCCCAACTCCGGGCCGGGACACAACTCACTGCTCGTCTACGTCGAGGGCCAGATCGACTACGCCGTCACCGGCATCAGCACGATCCTGCGCAAGAATCTTCGCTACCTCGACGTGCGCGCCGACGTGCAGCAGCGGCACAACACCCGCCTTCAGCAGCGACTGACCAAAACCACCTGGATGTCGGGGTGCACCAGCTGGTACCTGACGGCGGACGGATTCAACGCGTCGATGTATCCCGGAACCGCCACCCAGTATCTTCGACAGATGCGGGATTTCCGGCTCGGTGACTACGACGTGACAGCACGCGACGCACGCGTCGCGATCAGCTCCTCGGCCTGATGGCGGCCAAGCAGCCCCGGCAGTCGGCGGGCGCCATCTCGACGATCCTCACCGGTCTGCGCCGGGCCCCACGGCAGATCCGGCGCGGATCGCGCGACGTCATCGAAACGGCGGTGTCCCAGCTCTTCGACGCCGCCGTCCAGCCGCACGGCGCCGCAGCCTCCGGCGAATACCGGATCGAGGAACTCGCGCGGCTGGCCGACACGACCACCCGCAACATTCGGGTGTACCGCGACCGTGGATTGCTACACCCGCCGCTGCGGGTCGGCCGGATCGCGCTGTTCAACGACACGCATCTGACACGGCTGCGGTTGATCACCTCGATGCTGGACCGGGGCTACAACATCGCGCATGTCCACGAGATGCTCAGCGCGTGGGAGCAGGGCAAGGACATCGGCGATGTGCTGGGCCTGGAGGACGCCATCGCGGGCAACTGGGCCACCGAGAAACCCGAGCGGATGCCACTGGCCGAAGCCAAGCGGCTGGTCGATGACGATGCCGGGTTCGACCGGCTGGTCGGCAACGGTGTGATCAAGCTCGAGAAGACCTCAGATGACGCAATCATCGTGCGGCCCAAGCTGATCGAGGCGTTCAATGAAGTCCGGCGGTATGGCGTGCCGATCGACACGCTGATCAACGTGCACGAGCAGGTGGTGCCACTCCTGGACCAGATCAGCTCGATCCTGGTGCGCGCCGGGGTCGATCAGGTATCCGAGAAGATCAAGCCAGGCGAATCCCTGCCCGCGGATACCGAAGTGGCCGAACTGATCACGATGCTGATCCAGTTCCGGACACAGGCCGTCTCCGCGGTGAGCGCGACACTGGCCGCCTCGATCGAGGCGACCATCGAATCGGTCGTCAGTCAGATGCTGACCGAGTACGTCGAGAACGCTGCCACCAACCCTGCCGAGCAGACATAAAACTGCCCCTGTTCGCGTGAAAAGGGGCAGTTTTATGTCTGCTCGCGGGAGTGGTTACTCCCACTCGATGGTGCCCGGCGGCTTGCTGGTGACATCCAGCACCACGCGGTTGACCTCGGGCACCTCGTTGGTGATCCGGGTCGAAATGCGTTCCAGCACTTCGTAGGGCACGCGGGTCCAGTCCGCGGTCATCGCGTCCTCGCTGGACACCGGGCGCAGCACGATCGGGTGACCGTAGGTACGTCCGTCGCCCTGCACGCCCACCGAACGCACGTCGGCCAGCAGCACCACCGGGCACTGCCAGATCTGCTGGTCCAGGCCGGCGGCGGTGAGCTCCTCGCGGGCGATCGCATCCGCGCGGCGCAGGGTGTCGAGCCTGTCGGCCGTCACCTCGCCGACGATGCGGATACCCAGACCCGGACCCGGGAACGGTTGGCGGCCAACGATTTCCTCCGGCAGGCCCAGCTCACGGCCGACCGCGCGCACCTCGTCCTTGAACAGCAGCCGCAGCGGCTCGACGAGCTTGAACTTCAGGTCGTCGGGCAAGCCCCCGACATTGTGGTGGCTCTTGATGTTGGCCGTGCCGGTGCCGCCACCGGATTCCACGACATCGGGGTACAGCGTGCCCTGCACCAGGAACTCGATCTCGCCCTCGCTCGCACCCAAGGTGTCACGAACCACCCGCTCGAACGCCCGGATGAACTCGCGACCGATGATCTTGCGCTTGCCCTCGGGATTGGTCACCCCGGACAGTGCCTCAAGGAAGCGATCGGCGACGTCGAGGGTGACCAGTTTGGCACCGGTCGCCGCGACGAAGTCCCGCTCGACCTGCGCGCGCTCGCCCGCCCGCAGCAGACCGTGGTCGACGAACACACACGTGAGCCGGTCCCCGATGGCTCGTTGCACCAGTGCGGCCGCCACCGCGGAGTCGACACCGCCGGACAACGCGCAGATCGCCTGGCCGTCGCCGATCTGCTCCCGCACCGCCTCGATCAGCTGATCGGCGATATTGGCGGCGGTCCACGTCGCACCGATCCCGGCGAACTCGTGCAGGAACCGGCTCAGCACCTGCTGGCCGTGCGGGGAATGCAGCACCTCGGGGTGGTACTGGACGCCGGCCAGTCGGCGGGCCCGGTTCTCGAAGCCGGCGACGGGAGCCCCTGCGCTCGAGGCGATCACATTGAACCCGTCCGGCGCCGCGGTGACCGCGTCGCCGTGGCTCATCCACACCGGCTGGGTGCCCGGCAGTTCGGCATGCAGATCGCCGCCCGCCACATGCAGCTCGGTGCGCCCATACTCGCTGGTCCCGGTGTGTTCGACCGTCCCGCCCAGCGCCTGGGCCATGGCCTGGAAGCCGTAGCAGATGCCGAACACCGGAATGTCGAGATCGAACAACGCGGGGTCCAGGCGCGGGGCGCCCTCGGCGTAGACACTGGCCGGACCACCCGACAGCACGATGGCCTGCGGATCCTTGGCCTTGATCTCCTCGACCGTGGTGGTGTGCGGGATGACCTCGGAAAACACCCGCGCCTCACGGACCCGGCGAGCGATCAGCTGTGCGTACTGAGCGCCGAAGTCGACGACGAGGACAGGACGGGGAGATGCAGATGTCACCGCAACAGTCTAGGAGGTGACGCGTTTGCCCACCGATACGGGCAAAAATCGTATCGACAGCGCTGAACTGGCCCGCAGCAGTCGCCGCAGAAGGCGTGTTTAAGTCCCCCGCCCGCATGGCGATTACGCATGATGAAGGAGACGTCGGCGAAAGCGAGGTGCCCAGTGCTGGGCCTGCCCGAACAGATCACTGCCTGCCTGTTCGACCTCGACGGCGTGCTCACCGACACCGCCAGCGTGCACAAGAAGGCGTGGAAGACGATGTTCGACGGGTACCTGAAGGCGCGAGCCGAACGCACCGGCGAACCGTTCGTCGCTTTCGACATCGACGCCGACTACCTGAACTACGTCGACGGCAAACGCCGGCAGGACGGTGTCCGCTCGTTCTTGGAAAGCCGCGGGATCGAGTTACCCGAGGGCATACCGGACGACGGCATCGACGCCGAGACCGTCGAGGGTCTGGGCAACCGCAAGAACGCGATGTTCCACCAGACCCTGCAGTCCGAAGGGGTCGAGGTGTTCGAAGGATCCCGGCGCTATCTGCAGGCCGTGGCACGGGCGGGCCTGCGCCGGGCCGTGGTGTCCTCCAGCGCCAACACCGAAGAAGTTCTCAAGATCACCGGGTTGGACACATACATCGAGCAGCGGGTGGACGGGGTGACGATGCGTGACGAGAACCTGCCGGGTAAACCGGCACCGGACAGCTTCCTGCGCGCCGCCGAGCTCCTCGGCGTCTCCCCCGCGCAGGCCGCCGTCTACGAGGACGCGCTGGCCGGGGTCGCGGCCGGCCGGGCCGGAAAGTTCGGTTTCGTGGTCGGCGTGGATCGCGTCGGGCAAGCCGAGCAACTACGCCGCGACGGCGCCGACATCGTGGTCACCGACCTGGCGGAGTTGATGTAGCCCCATGATGATCACCCACGACGCGTACCCGGTGGAACCGTGGCAGGTGCGCGAAACCCGTTTGGACCTCAACCTGCTGGCTCAGTCCGAATCGCTGTTCGCGCTGTCCAACGGCCACATCGGTCTACGCGGCAACCTCGATGAGGGCGAGCCGTACGGCCTACCGGGCACGTACCTGGCCGGGTTCTTCGAGGTGCGCCCGCTGCCCTACGCCGAAGCCGGATTCGGCTATCCCGAGGCCGGGCAGACCGTCGTCGACGTCACCAACGGCAAGCTGCTGCGACTGCTGGTCGATGACGAGCCCTTCGACGTGCGCTACGGCGATCTGATCGACCATGAGCGCATCCTGGACCTGCGCGCCGGCACCCTGACGCGCCTCGCCCACTGGCGCTCCCCGGCGGGAAAGCAGGTCCGGGTGGTCTCCACCCGCCTGGTGTCCTTTGCGCACCGCGGCGTGGCCGCCATCGAGTACATAGTGGAGGCGATCGGCGAATTCACCCGGGTGACAGTGCAATCCGAACTCGTCACCAACGAGGACCAACCCGAGACCACCGGCGACCCCCGGGTGTCGGCGGTGCTCAAACACCCGCTGCACGCCGTGCACCACGAAAATACCGACACCGGTGCGCTTCTGGTGCACCGCACCGTCGGCAGTGGACTGATGATGGCCGCCGCGATGGACCATGACGTCGAGGTGCCGGGGCGGGTCGAGGTGAGCACCGACTCCCGTGACGACCTGGCCCGGACCACCGTCATCTGCGGGCTGCGGGCCGGACAGAAGCTGCGCATCGTCAAGTACCTCGGCTACGGATGGTCCAGCCTGCGGTCCCGGCCCGCGCTGCGCGATCAGGCTGCCGCCGCCATCACCGGCGCCCGCTACAGCGGGTGGCAGGGGCTGCTGGACTCCCAGCGCGCCTACCTCGACGAGTACTGGGACTCCGCCGACGTCGAGGTCGAGGGTGATCCTGATTGCCAGCAAGCGGTGCGGTTCGGGTTGTTCCACGTGCTGCAGGCCAGCGCTCGCGCGGAGCGGCGTGCCATCGCGGGCAAGGGGCTGACCGGCACCGGCTATGACGGCCACGCCTTCTGGGACACCGAGGGTTTCGTGCTGCCGGTGCTGACCTACACCAAGCCTCAGGCCGCGGCCGACGCGCTGCGGTGGCGGGCCTCCACGCTGGATCTCGCCCGCGACCGGGCGGCCCAACTCGATCTGAAGGGCGCCAGTTTCCCGTGGCGCACCATCCGGGGCGAGGAGTGCTCGGCGTACTGGCCTGCGGGCACCGCGGCATGGCACATCAACGCCGACATCGCCGCTGCCTTCGAGCGCTATCGCGTTGTCACCGGGGATGATTCGCTGGAGCAGGAATGCGGACTCGCGGTCCTGGTGGACACCGCCCGGCTGTGGATGTCACTGGGACACCATGACCGCCATGGGATCTGGCATCTGGACGGTGTGACCGGACCCGACGAATACACCGCGGTGGTCCGCGACAACGTATTCACCAATCTGATGGCCGCACACAACCTGCGGGTGGCCGTCGACGCCTGCACGCGCCATCCGGATGCGTCGTACTCGATGGGCGTGACCACCGAGGAGACCGCGGCCTGGCGTGACGCCGCCGACGCCGCCCACATCCCCTACGACGAAGAACTGGGTGTGCACCCGCAGTGCCAAGGCTTCACCACCCTGGCCGAATGGAACTTCTCGGCCAACACCTCCTATCCGCTGCTGCTGAACGAGCCGTACGTCCGGCTCTACCCGGCCCAGGTGCTCAAGCAGGCCGATCTGGTGCTGGCCATGCAGTGGCAGAGCCACGCGTTCACCCCGGAACAGAAGGCGCGCAACGTCGACTACTACGAGCGGCGCACCACCCGGGACTCGTCGCTGTCGGCGTGCACCCAGGCGGTGATGTGCGCGGAGGTCGGCCACCTCGAGCTGGCCCACGACTACGCCTATGAGGCCGCGTTGATCGATCTGCGAGATCTGCACCAGAACACCCGCGACGGCCTGCACATGGCCTCGCTGGCGGGTGCGTGGACGGCATTGGTGGCCGGTTTCGGTGGGCTGCGCGACGACGAGGGCATCCTGTCGCTCGACCCGCACCTGCCCGACGGTATTTCGTGCTTACGTTTCCGGTTGCGCTGGAAGGGGTTCCGGGTGACGGTCGATACGCATCACGAGGCCGTCACCTACACCTTGCGCGACGGACCCGACGGGTCGCTGACCATCCGACACGCCGGGGACGACGTGGTGCTCAGCACCAGTGCACCGACCACCGTCGCGACCGTTCCCCGGCACCCGCTGCTGCCTGCGCCGCCCCAGCCACCCGGCCGGGAGCCGATTCGCCGTCGCACCGGGCACGCAGAACAGTAACGACCCGGCCCGCCGGGTGTGGATTCGAAGGCCACTGGGTACTCAGCGCCCGTACGTCACAGCGGTGGCGCGGCATCGTGCGGTGCTTTCCGCTGAACAGCGAGAGGAGCGACGGGGTGACCGGTACCCAGCGCAAGCCGACAACCACCGACGCCGGAATTCCGGTGTACAGCGACGAACATTCGTTGACGATCGGTCCGGATGGACCGATCTTGCTGCAGGATCACTACCTGATCGAGCAGATGGCGATGTTCAACCGGGAGCGAATCCCGGAGCGCCAGCCGCACGCCAAGGGCGGCGGCGCATTCGGTCACTTCGAGGTGACCAACGACGTCAGCGCCTTCACCAAGGCCGCGCTGTTCCAGCCGGGCGTCAAAACCGAAACGTTGACCCGCTTTTCGACCGTGGCCGGTGAGCGCGGCAGCCCAGACACCTGGCGTGATCCACGTGGGTTCGCCACGAAGTTCTACACCACCGACGGCAACTTCGACATGGTCGGCAACAACACCCCGGTGTTCTTCATGCGCGACCCGTTGAAGTTCCAGCACTTCATCCGCTCGCAGAAGCGGCGCGCGGGCAACAACCTGCGTGATCACGACATGCAGTGGGATTTCTGGACCCTGTCCCCCGAATCGGCCCATCAGGTGACGTGGCTGATGGGCGACCGCGGCATCCCCCGCGATTGGCGGCACATGAACGGCTACTCCAGCCACACGTACAGCTGGGTCAATGCCGCCGGGGAGATCTTCTGGGTCAAGTACCACTTCAAGACCGACCAGGGTGTCGAGTTCCTCACGCAGGAGGAAGGCGACGAGATGGCCGGCATCGACGGCGACGCCCACCAGCGCGATCTGTACGACTCGATCGAGCGCGGCGAGTTCCCGACCTGGTCATTGAAGGTCCAGATCATGCCGTTCGAGGAGGCCAAGGACTATCGGTTCAACCCCTTCGATCTGACCAAGGTGTGGCCGCACGGCGACTATCCGCTGATCGACGTCGGCACTCTGCGGCTGGACCGCAACGTCACCGATTACCACACCGAGATCGAGCAGGCGGCCTTCGAACCGAACAACCGGGTGCCCGGCACGGGCCTGAGCCCGGACAAGATGCTGTTGGCCCGCGACTTCTCGTATGCCGATGCCCATCGCCACCGGTTGGGGACCAACTACAAGCAGATCCCGGTGAACGCGCCGAAGGTCGAGGTCAACAGCTATTCGAAAGACGGCTCGATGCGGATCGAGAACGTCTCCGATCCGGTCTACGCCCCGAATTCGTACGGCGGCCCGCAGGCCGATCCGGCCCGCACGGGTGAATCGCTGTGGCGTGCCGACGGCGACATGGTTCGCGCCGCCTACACGCTGCACGCCGAGGACGACGACTGGGGCCAGGCCGGAACCATGGTGCGCGACGTGCTCGACGACGCGGCGCGGGAACGGCTGGTGTCCAACATCGCCGGCCACCTGTCGAAAGGCGTCTCCGAGCACGTCCTGGAACGAGCCTTCGAGTACTGGAAGAACGTCGACAAACAGCTCGGCGAGAAGGTCGAATCCTCGGTTCGCAACGGCAGCTGATCAACCCGCAGACGAGTCGCCGGGTTCGAGGATCCGGGCGATCTCGGCGTTCACCGCGGCGCGCACGTCGTCGCCGCCGATCGTGTCCAGGCCTGCCGCCGACTTCAGGAACGGTTCGAAGAAGCGCCAGCCCAATTGAAGGGCAACGGCGTTCGCAACGGCAAGCCGTGCGCTGCGCTCGTCATCGAACTGAGGCAGCACCTGCCCGAGCAGCCTGGTGACACCCGGAAACCGAGTCTGTAGTTGGCCGATCGGATAGCCGTCGAGCAGCGCCCGGGCCATCACGCGCATATGCCGGTCCATGTTGTGCTCGATCTCGTCGGCCGGGCCGCCCTCGTCCAACAGCGTGGTGAGCCGGGCACCGAGGTGATCGAGGACCGCGCCGACCAACTGCTCTTTGGTGCCGAAGTGCCGGTAGATCAGCCCGTGGTTGACCTTGGACCTGGCGGCGATGTCACGGATCGATGTGGCCGCCACCCCACGGTCGGCGAACAGTTCGGCCGCCGCGGACAGTGCCGCGGCCACCACCTCGTCACGGCCCACCGGGCTCGCCGGATCTTTCGCCGGTGGCGTCGGTGTAGTCACGTGGTTACACTAGCTCACATGCAGGTGTAGTCACTTGACTACAGTTGTTCCCACCAGCGCAAAGGATGACCCGATGACCGCTTCCACCATCGCTCCCCTCACCGTCAAGAAGCTCGGCAGCCGTATCGGCGCCCGCATCGACGGGGTCCAACTGGGCGGAGATCTCGACAAGAGCACAGTCGCCGAGATCCGGCGCGCGCTGCTGGAGCACAAGGTGATCTTCTTCAGTGGCCAGCACGACCTCACGGACGAAGGGCACCACGCCTTCGCGCGACTGTTGGGCAAGCCCGTCGGCCACCACGCACTCAAGCAGGCCGATGCGCCGATCATCACCCCCCTCGACTCCGAGTACGCCAAGGCCACCCGCTGGCACACCGACGTCACGTTCGTGCCCGACTACCCCGCCATCTCGATCCTGCGCGCGGTGACGCTGCCCGAATACGGCGGATCCACCCTGTGGGCATCGACCGCGGCCGCCTACGACGCGCTCCCCGCGCCACTCAAGCACCTCACCGAGAACCTCTGGGCCGTCCACAGCAACCGCTTCGATTACGCGGCCGCGCCGGTGGCCGCGCTCACCGACGAACAACAGCAGATGCGGGCCGCGTTCGAGAAGCCCGATTTCCGCACCGAGCACCCGGTGGTCCGGGTGCATCCGGAGACCGGCGAGCGCACCCTGGTGGCCGGCGACTTCACCCGCGGCTTCCTCGGCCTGGACAGCCACGAATCCGCGACGCTACTGGAGTTGCTGCAGCGACGGATCACCGTCCCGGAGAACACCATTCGTTGGAACTGGGCACCCGGCGACGTCGCGATCTGGGACAACCGGGCCACCCAGCACCGCGCTGTCGACGACTACGACAACCAGCGCCGGGTGATGCACCGCGTGACGCTTTCCGGTGACGTGCCCGTCGACATCCACGGGCAGCCCAGCCGGCCCCTCGCGGATGCCGCTCTGCTCCAGGCGGTCTGATTCACATCTTGATCGCCGGCATCAGCCGGATGATGTTCCACAGCCGATTGCGCCGAGCCGACAACGACGAGATGGTCAGGGCACCGACCCAGATCACCAGCAACGTGATGATCGCCTGCCAGAGCCGGTGATCGATACCGCCGAGGATGAGCTGACGTAATCCGTTGACACCGTAGGTCATCGGGTCATAGTTGTGGAACGCCTGGAACGGCCGAGATGTGGTCTCCACCGGATACATCCCGCCTGCGCTGACCAACTGGAGCATCAGCAGGGCCATCAGCAGCACCCGACCCACCGCGGGACCGACGAATGCGTTGATCGCCTGCGTCGCCGCGACGAAGGTGCACGAGATCAGCATCATGAAGCCCAGCATCGCGACCGGATGTGCCACCTGCATGCCCAGGGCGAACCGCACCACGCAATACAGGATGATGGCCTGGAATATCCCGATCACCGCGGCGGGCACGTAGCTGGCGAGCACCACTCGGATCGCCAGTACCTCCGCGGCGATCGGGCGGTTCTGCAACGGACGCAACACCATCCACAGCACGAGCGCACCGAAGAACAGGGCGAGCGTGATGAAGAACGGCGCCATCCCGGTGCCGAAGTTGGGCGCGGCGTTCTCGGCTGAGTTCTGTAGGTGGACCGGGCCGCCGATGGTGTCGGCGATCGCCTCCTTCTGCGCGGGTGTCCAGTCGGGCACCTGGCCGGCGCCGTCGGCGAGCTTGGTCGCCAACTCGGCCGATCCAGACCGCAACTGCGTGGTACCGGATTTCAGCTGCCCGGCACCGGTGTCGAGTTTCGCTATGCCACTGGCCAATTCGGCGTTGCCCGAGGCCAGCTGCTGAGCTCCGCTTCGCAGCTGGTTCAGCTTGGCGTTGAGATCGGAGTTCTTGCTGCCGACCTGATCGAGCGCGGAGTTCAGCGGGCTGCCGGGGTTGCGCAACGACGAGGTCATCGAGATCGCCGCATTCTCCGCATCGGTGAGCTGCTGGCGGATCTGCGGCGTGAACTGGTGGTCCCGCAGCTGATCCTGGACGCCGCGCAGTGTTCCGGCCGCGTTGTTGGCGATCGGATCCGGGCTGGCCGAGAGCTGATCGATCACCGAGGTCAGCGCCGTCGCAGCGGAATCCTGCGCCCCGGTGATGGCACCGATCTGGTCATTGGCCTGCCGCAACGCCGCGGTGCCGTCTTCCAGTTTCTGGGTGTCGCCACCGACCTTCGACAGCGCGGACGTCACCGCGACCAGCGGGTCAGTGGCCTTGGTGATCCCGTCGGAGAGCTGCTTGGCGCCGGTGGCCAACTGGGCCGAGCCGGACCGGGCGCTGTGAAGCCCGGTTGCCAGCTGACCGGCGCCGTCATCGACTTTCACCGCCCCGTCGGCGAGTTGGGCCGCACCGTCCGCGGCCTGCTTGATCCCGGCGCCCGAGCTGACCACGACCGAGAGCACCTGGTTGACCGCCTGGCCCGATATCCGCGTCGACACCGCATTGAGCACCTGGTCGATCGCGGTGCGGCCGATGTTCGACGAGATGTAGTTGTTGGCGTCGTTGTAGACCGCATTCAGGTTGGCCTGCTTGGGGTTCCCGGTCAGCGGTGACGCGATCGCCTCGCTGAAATCGGCCGGGAGCTCAAGCATGAAGTAGTACTGGCCGTGCTCGACGCCGCTACGCGCCTCGTCGTCATCCACCACATGCCAGTTCAGGCTCGCATCGTCGGTCAAGCTCTTGGCGATCTCGGCACCGACATTGATGTGCTGACCCGAAACCACCGCGCCCCGATCGGCATTGACGAGTGCCACCGGCATCTTGTCGACCTGGCCGAAGGGGTCCCAGTACGCCCAGAGGTACAACGCGCCGTACACCAGCGGCAGCAGCATCAGCACCACGATCGCGGCGCGGGTCATCCGGCTGCGGCCGAAGCGTTTGATCTCCGAGCCGAAGGCGAGTCCGGCGGCCGGGGCACCGAAGTTGATTCGCGCAAGCGGGGATGAGCCGCTTGCGCGAAGAGAATCGCGAAGAGAATTCAGCACTGTTCGTTCTTTCCGGTCAGGATGCGGTGATCGTGCAGACCGTGGTCGGGGGCTTCGACACCGAGCGGATTGGTCACGCCGACAACGACAGTGCGCTGGGTGGCGATGGCGCCGAGCCGCTCGACTGCAATTGCCCGGCGCGAGTTGTCCCTCACCTGTTCGAGGTCGCCGACCACCAGGATCGGACGGTTCGAGAACAGGGCCAGGGTGACCTTCAGCAGGAACAGGTCGAGATCGGACAGTTCGCTGATGTAGGTGTCGGCCGCCGGCGGCGTCAGTTCTCCGAAGACCTCACGGAGTGCGGACTCGCCGGCCTCGATCGGAACCCGTCGATACCACGGCGCCAGCCATCGGCGCTGCTCGGCGAGCACTGTCTGCACCGTGACCGAGTCCTCCAACTCGTCGATGTCGGCGAACGCCGCGATTGCGCAGTGGCGCCGGATCGCTCGGGGGGCGGTTTCGCCGCAGACCGTCACTGTGCCGCGGGTGGGCTTGAGCCGGCCGGCCAACGTGAGCAACAGTGCGGTCTGACCCCAGCCGCCGGGCATCTGGATGGCGTGGAATCCCGGCGTGAGCTCGAGGTCGATGTTCGAGAACAACGGTCCGTGCTCGCCGTCCACCCCCAACCCGGCCGTGACGATCTGCGGCGCATCCTGCGCGACGCCCTCGTCGGGCGCCTCGGTCGCGTCGTCCCCCTCGGACGCCCGGGTGTCCTCGGCGTCGTCCTGATCTTCCATCTCCGGCCTTTCGATACTCACTGGTATCCATACGATACTAGCGAGTATTGTGTTGGTCATGTCGGCTGTCAAACCCGCCCGCACCCGCCCCACCCGCGACGAGGTGCGCGACCGGATCCTCGACGCAGCGCTGAAGGTTTTCGCGGCCGAAGGGTTCGCCGGCGCCACCATCGACGCCATCGGTCACGCCGCGGGATTCACCAAGGGTGCGGTGTACTCCAACTTCGAATCCAAGGACGAGTTGTTCCTGGCCCTGCTGGACCGACAGTTCGAGAGTCGCGGCGCCCTCATCGCAACCGCTCTCGACAGTGGGCACGGCGACACCGCCGCGATCGCAGCGGCATTGAGCAGGTCAACCCTGGATTCGATACACGATCAGACCGAGTACCAGATCGTGCTGACCGAGTACTGGCTGCGTGCGGTCCGAGATCCCCAGCTGCGCGAACGCCTGGTGGCCCGCCGCCGCGCGGCTGCCGATCAGGCGCTGCGCATCGTCGAACAGGCCGGCACGTCCCTGCCCGGTCACCAGCTGTCGGCGCTCGCCCAACTGGTGGTCACCATCATCTCCGGCATCGCCACCGAGGAGGTGCTGCAACCGGGGACTGTCGATGTCGACACACTCACCCGGCTGTTCACCGCGCTGCTCGAATCCAGCCCAGCTCCCGGCCGGTAGCGGCTCAGGCGAGCTTCTTGTGCACCGGCCGCCCACCGGTCGCCTCGAAGATGACCCGCTTGCCGATCTCGACGGCGTGATCGGCGAATCGCTCGTAGTAGCGACCCAACAGTGCGACATCGACAGCCGAGCACACCCCGTCATCCCACTGACGGTCCAACAGCAGGGTGAACAGGTGACGATGCTCGGCGTCGACGGCGTCGTCCTCGTCGCGCAGGCGCGCGGCGGCGTCGGGATCACGCGACACCAGCACCTCCTGCGCGGTGCGCGCCAACTGCACGGCCTGGGCACCCATCTCGGCAAAACTCGCCCGCACCTCGGCCGGCAGCGCGCATTCGGGATGGCGCAACCGGGAGATGTCGGCGACATGCACCGCGAGCGCGCCCATGCGGTCGATATCGGCGGCGATGTGCATCGAACCGACGACGGTGCGCAGCTCACTGGCGACCGGCTGCTGCAGGACCAACAGCCGGAACGCCGACTCCTCGATGCGGTGGTTGTAGGCGGCGATGTGTTCGTGGTCGGCGATGACCTGCTCGGCCAGCGACAGGTCGGAGTCGAGCAGGGCCTCGTTGGCGCGCTGCATCGCACTGACCGCCAGCGCGCACATCTCGGCGAGTTGAGTGGACAGTGCCGCCAACTCGTCGTGGAACGCCTTCCGCATGCGCCACACCCCTCCCGGCCGGACCTCGCCGCCCGGCGAGGGTTAGGTACCCGGAATGAGGCGGGACCTAACCGCCCGAGTTGACGGGTTCGATCGGCAGCCGCCGCAGTCCGGCAGGCGCCTCGGCCGGCACCACGGGATGCGCGGGTGCGATCGGCGCCAGTTTCCGGTACGGCTCATTCTGCGCCGGACGCTCGTCGTTCTGCCCGTTGTTCGGCCACAACGACGCGGCGCGCTCGGCCTGCGCGGTGATCGACAGCGAGGGGTTCACCCCGAGGTTCGCCGAGATCGCGGCGCCGTCCATGACGTAGAGCGTCGGGTAGTTGTACACGCGCTGATAGGGGTCGATGACACCGTGATCGGCGCTGTCGCCGATGGCCGCCCCACCCAGGAAATGCGCGGTGAGCGGGATGTTGAACAGCTCGCCCCAAGTGCCGCCCGCGACGCCGTCGACCTTCTCCGCCATCCGCCTGGTGAACTCGTTCCCCACCGGGATCCACGTCGGATTCGGCTCGCCGTGGCCCTGTTTGGACGTCATGATCCGCTTGCCCCCGGGCCCACGCTTGGTGAAGGTGGTGATCGAGTTGTCCAGATGCTGCATCACCAGGGCGATGACCGTCCGTTCACTCCAGCGGGCCGGGTTCAGCAACCGGATCAGCTTGCCCGGATCCTGGCGACCCTGTTCGAGGAACTGCCGCCAGCGCGGCACGTCGGTGCCCTGCGGCCCGGTGCCGTCGGTCATCAGCGTCTGCAGTAGCCCCATCGCGTTGGACCCCTTGCCGTAGCGCACCGGCTCGACGTGAGTGTCGGCGGTGGGGTGCACCGAGGAGGTGATGGCCACGCCGTGGGTCAGATCCATGCCGGGTGTCACCGTGAGGGTCTGGGCGCCGACGATGGACTCGGAGTTGGTTCGGGTCAGCACGCCGAGTTTGGCCGAGAGCTTGTTCAGCTTGCCGGTATCGCGCATCTTGAACAGCAGCTTCTGGGTGTTGTACGTCCCGGCCGCCAGGATCAGGTGTGTCGCGGTGAAGGTCTTGCGGCGACGACGCAGCTTGCTGCCGGTGCGGACGGTGGTGACCTCCCAAAGCCCGTCGGCACGCTGCTCGAAACTCGTCACCGTCGTCATCGCATGCACTTGCGCCCCAGCCGATTCCGCCAGTCCCAGGTAGTTCTTGACGAGCGTGTTCTTGGCGCCGTGGCGACAACCGGTCATGCATTCCCCACACTCGATGCAACCGGTGCGGGCCGGTCCGACGCCGCCGAAGAACGGGTCGGGCACAGTCTTGCCCGGTGTCATCTCGCCGTCGAGGCCGAAGAACACCCCAACCGGCGTGGCGACGAAGGTGTCCCCGCAGCCCATGTCGTCGGCGACCTCTTTGACGATGCGGTCCGCGTCGGTGAAGGTCGGGTTCTTGACCACACCGAGCATGCGCTGAGCCTGGTCGTAATGCGGCATCAGCTCGGCACGCCAGTCGGTGATGTCCTTCCACTGCGGATCGTTGAAGAACGGGTCCGGCGGCACGTACAGGGTGTTGGCGTAGTTCAGCGATCCACCGCCCACGCCCGCACCGGCCAGGATCATCACGTTGCGCAGCAAGTGGATGCGCTGGATGCCGTACATGCCCAACTGCGGCGCCCACAGGAACTTGCGCAGGTCCCACGAGGTCTTGGCGAAATCCGGGTCGGCGAACCGTTGGCCGGCTTCGAGTACGCCGACCCGATAGCCCTTCTCAGTCAGCCGCAGCGCACTCACGCTGCCGCCGAACCCCGAACCGATCACCAAGACGTCGTAGTCAGGCTTCATGTGATCAGTATGACGCTACCGACAGGTAACTTCTAGACAGGAGGCCCTAACTTGTAAAGACGAGCATCAGCTCCCGACGGTCAGGCCGACCTTTTGGAACTCCTTGAGATCGCAGTACCCGGCCTTGGCCATCGACCGGCGCAGGCCACCGACCAGGTTCAACGACCCGAACGGATCGTCGGACGGCCCGTTGAGCACCTGTTCCAGGCCGGGACGCTCACCGACCGCCACCTGCAGCAGGGCACCGCGCGGCAACGACGGGTGCGCGGCCGCGGACGGCCAGAACCAGCCGCCGCCCAGCGCCTCCTCTGAGATGGCCAGCGGCGTGCCCAGCACCACGGCGTCGGCGCCGCAGGCGATCGCCTTGGCCAGATCACCGGAGCTGTGGATATCGCCGTCGGCCAGCACATGCACGTAGCGTCCGCCGGTCTCGTCGAGGTATTCACGACGCGCGGCGGCCGCATCGGCGATCGCGGTGGCCATCGGCACGCTGATGCCCAGCACCTCGTCGCTGGTGGTCACACCCGCAGTGGAGCCGTAGCCGACGATCACACCGGCCGCGCCCGTACGCATCAGGTGCAGGGCGGTGCGATGGTCGAGCACACCGCCGGCCACGACCGGCACATCGAGCTCGGAGATGAACGTCTTCAAGTTCAGCGGCTCGCCATCGGACGCCACGCGCTCGGCGGAGATGATGGTGCCCTGGATGACCAGCAGGTCGATCCCGGCGGCCACCAGGGTCGGGGTCAGCGCCTGGGCGTTCTGCGGGCTGACCCGGACCGCCGTGGTCACCCCGGCCTCACGGATGCGGGTCACCGCCGCGCCGAGCAGCTCGGGATCCAGCGGAGCGGCGTGCAGCTGCTGCAGCATCCGGATGGCGGCCGCGTCGTCGGACGCGGTCGCGGCGACATCGCGGACCTGGGCGACCTTCTCCTCGACATCGGCGTGCCGGCCGATCAGACCCTCGCCGTTGAGCACACCGAGCCCGCCGAGCCGGCCCATCTCGATCGCGAACTCCACCGACACCAGCGCATCGGTGGGATGCGCGACGACCGGAACCTCGAAGCGGTAGGCATCGAGCTGCCACGCCGTCGACACATCCTTGGACGAGCGGGTGCGCCGCGAGGGCACGATCGTGATGTCGTCGAGTTCGTAGGTGCGCCGGGCGGTTCTGCCCATGCCGATTTCAACCATGTCGCGCATGACTGCTCTTAGTCTCCTGCCCCACCGATTCAGCGGGTGTAGTAGTTGGGGGCCTCGACAGTCATGGTGATGTCGTGCGGGTGGCTTTCCTTCAACCCGGCCGCCGTGATCTGGACGAACTGCGCCTGCTGCAGCTGTTCGATGGTGCCCGAGCCGGTGTAGCCCATGGCTGCCCGCAACCCGCCGGTCAGCTGGTGGATCACCGAACCCAGCGGACCGCGGAACGGCACACGGCCCTCGATGCCCTCCGGCACCAACTTGTCCTCGGAGAGCACGTCGTCCTGGAAGTAGCGGTCCTTGGAGTAGGACTTGCCACCGCCGCGTCCCTGCATGGCGCCCAGTGAGCCCATGCCGCGGTAACTCTTGAACTGCTTGCCGTTGACGAAGATCAGGTCACCGGGCGACTCGGCAGTGCCGGCCAGCAGCGACCCCAGCATGGCCGTCGACGCGCCGGCGGCCAGCGCCTTGGCGATATCGCCGGAGTACTGCAGACCGCCGTCGGCGATCACCGGCACTCCGTAGGGCTTGCAGGCCGCGACGGCTTCCAGGATGGCGGTGATCTGCGGGGCACCTACACCGGCGACGACGCGGGTCGTGCAGATCGAGCCGGGGCCGACACCGACCTTGACCGCATCGGCACCGGCCTGCACCAGAGCGGCCGCCGCGGCGCGGGTCGCGACATTTCCGCCGATCACCTCGACGCGGTCGCCCACGGTCTTCTTCACCCGCGCCACCATGTCCAGCACGCCCCGGTTGTGCGCGTGAGCGGTGTCGACGACCAGCACGTCGACGCCCGCATCGACCAGCGTCATGGCCCGGGCCCACGCGTCGTCGCCGACGCCGACCGCGGCGCCGACCAGCAGCCGGCCGTCGCTGTCCTTGGTGGCCAACGGGAACTGCTCGGTCTTGACGAAGTCCTTGACCGTGATCAGGCCGGTCAGTTTGCCGTGCCCGTCGACGATCGGCAGCTTCTCGATCTTGTGCCGGCGCAGCAGGCCCAGAGCGGCCTCGGCCGAGACACCCTCCTGCGCGGTGATCAGCGGCGGCTTGGTCATCACCTCGGCGACGGGCTTGTTCTCGTCCACCTCGAAGCGCATGTCGCGGTTGGTGATGATCCCCACGAGCGAGCCGGCGTCGTCGACGACCGGCAGACCGGAGATCCGGAACCGGGCGCACATCGCGTCGACCTCGGCCAGGGTGTTGCTCGGGGAGCAGGTGACCGGGTCGGTGACCATGCCGGCCTCCGACCGCTTCACCGTCTCCACCTGGGCGGCCTGTTCAGCCGCCGGAAGGTTGCGGTGCAGTACCCCCATGCCGCCTGCGCGGGCCATCGCGATGGCCATCCGCGATTCGGTCACAGTGTCCATCGCGGAGCTGACCATCGGCACCCGCAAACGGATGTTGCGGGTCAGCTGGCTCGAGGTGTCAGCGGTGGCGGGGACCACATCGGAGGCCGCAGGCAGCAGCAGCACATCATCAAAGGTGAGACCGAGCATTGCGATCTTGGTGGGGTCATCACCGCCGGTCGGCACCGGTACGGCGATGGGAACGCTGCTTTCAGCGATCGACATGGGTGGGGCCTCCAGTGGCAGGCGTGGGGCGTGTAACCCGATTCTATCGGCTCCGTTATTGACAATGATGTTGCCGCTTCGTTGCACATCACGGTGCACATCGGGACGGCTGGCGCGATACCTGTACGGCTGCGTAGTGTGGGACTCGTGCGTGACCACCTCCCCCCTGGTTTGCCGCCCGATCCGTTTGCCGACGATCCCTGCGATCCGTCGGCTGCGCTGGACGCCATCGAGCCGGGCCAGCCTCTGGACCCCCAGGAACGGACGGCTGTCGAGGCTGATCTCGCCGATCTAGCGGTTTACGAAGCGTTGTTGGCGCACAAGGGAATTCGTGGCCTCGTCGTGTGCTGCGACGAATGCCAGCAGGACCACTACCACGACTGGGACATGCTGCGGGCCAACCTGCTGCAGCTGCTTGTCGACGGCACCGTGCGCCCGCACGAGCCGGCCTACGACCCCGAGCCCGACGCCTACGTGACATGGGATTACTGCCGCGGCTATGCCGACGCTTCCCTCAACGAGGCCACCTCGGACACCGACGGCTACCGCTGACCGCCGCCTAGCCCCGGCAACAGGGGCACCTCGATCACCGGCGCTGCCGGTCCCTCCCCACCACGCCCGCTCGACGGGCCCTCGTGACCTGCGCCACTGCCGGTCTCCACGGGCGCAGCCTGCGTGGTGCGCACCGGCGGCGCCGACGGCACAGACGTGGGCTCCACCGCCGGTGCGACGGTCGTGGTGACCACCGGCGGTTCGGCCGCCGGAGCGGCCGAGGTGGTCGGCGCCGAGGTCGTGTGTGTCGCCGACGGCTGTGAGGCCGGCGACGACGGCGCCGTCGTCGGCTCGGCACTGCTCGACGGCGCCGGCGTGGCGGACGAGGACGACGGTGTCGACGGCGCAGTGGTCGTCGGTTGCGACGTCGAGGTCTCCGACGGCGTGGATGTCGCGGCCGGGTTGGACGTCTCCGAGCCCGGTGTGGTCTCCGTCGGCGAGGTCGAAGGCCCGGTCGTCGGGGTGGACGTCGGAGTCTCCCCGGACGGGCTCTCGGACGGGGACGACGGCGTCACCGTCACCGTCACCTCGGGCAACACGACCGGCGGCGCATCGGGCGGCACGGTCGCGTTCGGGTCGCGGTTCTCGACCTTCACCGACAGCTGCTGCCACTGGTCGACGAGTTCCTGCTTGCGCTGCTCGTCACCGACGGTGGCGACCGTGGTGGTGAGGGTCTGCAGCTTCTGCTGCGCCTGCTCCCACTGCCCCTCGTCGATCAGCTGCTGCACTTGTTTGAGCTCACTCGACGCCAACTCGACGCCCACGTCGCGCGTCACCGGCGCCGATCCGAAGACCAGCCCGCGCACCCCGTAGAGCGGGTCGCCCGGGCCGGAGCCGTACACGGCCGCACCGAACCCGCCGAGGCACAGCACCGCGGCGGCCATCGAACCCACCAGCGCCATCGGGAAGCGCACCCGCCCCTGCCCGGTGGCCTTGTCGAGCGCCGCCACGGCCTCGCGCGGCGTAGCGATACCCGACATCGGGGTGCGTCGTGCGTCGTCGCGCCACCCGGCCAGCAGGACGGCCAGTTCGGCTTCCTCCCGGTCGGTGGCATAGACCTGATGCTCGAGGGAGAGCGCCTCGATGAACTTCTCGGACCGGTTGATCTCGTTGAGAGACGGATCACCACCGTTTGAGGTCCAGCGGCCGAAGTCAGGCATGGTCGCGCCCCGTCGCCATGATCTCGTTCTTGAGCCGCGCCAGGGCACGGTGCTGCGCGACGCGCACCGCGCCGGCGGTGCTGCCGACCGCCTCGGCGGTCTCCTCGGCACTCATGCCGACCACGACACGCAGGATCAGGATCTCGCGCTGTTTTTCGGGCAGCACCGACAGCAGCCTGGCCATCCGTGCAGAAGACTCGCTGTCGAGCGCGGACTGCTCTGGCCCCGCGTCAAGGGAGAACCGCTCGGGCACCACATCCGTGGGCTCGGCACGATTCCTGGCCGCCGCGCGATGCGCGTCAGCAACCTTGTGCGCAGCGATGCCGTAGACAAAGGCCAGGAACGGACGTCCCTGATCCTTGTACCGCGGCAGCGCCGTTATGGCGGCCAAGCAAACCTCCTGCGCAACGTCATCAGCTGAGAGACCACTGCGCTCGGTCGCCCCGACCCTCGCACGGACATACCGAACGACGATCGGCCGAATGATCTCCAGCACTTCCGAGAGCGCGTTCCGATCACCTGCCACTGCCTCAGCAACGACAATGTCGAGACGGTCTCCCGAACTTGTCATCGTGGGCGATCTCTCCAGCGTTACGTTGCACCGACACTCGCGGCGATTGGCTCAGCTAAACAATAACGATCGGGATGTGGTGACCGTGCCGGTGGCGGTTCTAGGCGCCGGCCCACACCCCGCCTCTGCGACGCACTGTATCGGCGCTGAGGTCACGGATCCGGCTTATTTGTGCGGCATCGTGCGCGGCGCTCCCGATGTCGGCAAGTACGCAGGCCGATGCCCAGCGCAGCGGGACCAACCCGGCTTTCTCGGTGGCCAGCAGTGCAGCGTCGGCGACCTCCCGGGCCGCGTCGTACTCGCCGGCGCTACACAGCGCCGCGGCCAGCACGACATCTGATTTGACGACGTGGCGCGTCGAGTTGTGACCGGTTGCCGCCGCGACTCCGCGTCGGGCATGTTCGACCGCCTCCGCACCGTCGCCCCGGACCATCGCCAGTTCGGCGCTCACCCACGACAGCCGGATCCGCCGGCGCGAATCGGCGGGGGTGTCGATTGCGCGCGCCCGGTCGAGCAGTCGGGCCGAGACGCCGAACCGGCCCATCCCGAGGGCATCGGCGGCCAACCCGACGAGCGCGTCGGCGGCTGCCTCGTCATCGTCGCCGCAGCGCGCCCAGGCCCGACCGTCGGCGCCACGCGCACGCGCATGACCGCCCAGCTGGCGAAGGAACGAGGCGCGCGTGCTGTACGCCAGCGACACCAACGAACCGGAGTCCTGGCACCGCAGAATCTCGGAGAGCTCGGCGAGGGCGCAGGCGTAGCGCCCCTGCCCGCCGGCGGCGACGGCCCGCAGCCAGCGTTCGTGCGGGGTGGTCGCCCCGGGCAGCGGCCACCGGCCGGGGTCGGCCCCGAAGGCGGCGTCAGCCAGGGCCGGAGCGGCCGCTGCGAGTGCAGTCATCGGTTCGCGACGCTATCAATACCGAGGGCATTGCAACCCGTCCGGGCAACCCGGTACCGGCGGATACGGGAATTTCACTTTGCTCCGCGATCATTAGTTAACAATTGATGGCTTGAATGTTAATGGCATGTCAACTAACTATCGCCTGCCCGGAATTGCGTGCGACGCCCCGATGAGCCCGAACAGGGGAAACCCGAGGACCCAGGCCAGATCCTTAACACTCATGTCTCAGTCAAGGCTTCACAACGATGAACGTGATGTAAATTCTCGACCTGCGGTTATGCCCTTTAGCACACCGGTGGGCTATTGACGCGCTTTATTCAGTCCCCCTAGTTTGTGTGCACGAGCGGTCATCGGCGACATGAGCTCAGTTCGGTTCCACCGACTCAAACCCGCCCGCGTTGGCGAAATGGGCGAGCAGAGAGGGGTTTTCCATATGCCGCAGCCGCAGCAGCTTCCCGGACCCAATGCGGATATCTGGGATTGGCAAATGCAAGGACTTTGCCGTGGTGTCGATTCGTCGATGTTCTTCCACCCCGATGGTGAACGCGGACGCGCCCGGGCCCAGCGTGAGGTGCGCGCCAAGGAGATGTGCCGCAGCTGCCCGGTGATCACCCAGTGCCGTTCACACGCGCTGGCCGTCGGTGAGCCGTACGGTATCTGGGGTGGCCTGAGCGAGTCGGAGCGCGAGCTCTTGCTCAAGCGGGGCATCCGCCGCAGCGCCTGAGCTACGCAGCAAACTTCACACGCCGAGCTGAAAAGGGCTCCACCCCTCAAGGGGTGGGGCCTTTTCAGTTGGCTCAGCCCGCGACAAAGACTCCCAGTGACAGCACCGCGAGCACGAGGAACGCAGCGGGAAAAGCAATGTTGTAGAACAGATCTGCGATCCGGACCGTTTGGCCTCGGTCGACGTGGCGTTGGCGGACTGACGCCCGGTGGGCGAACGTGGGCCTCCGGCGCGGAATTCGGCGAAATCGCGTACCGATACCCACACTCGGGGCACGATCCGTTCCTGAGTCATTTCACGGCGAAGGAGACCTGCATGACCACCGACGTAACCGTGGCGGAGACCGGCGCGGGGACCTACACCCAGCAGATCACCGCCGGGCGCCACCAACTCATCGCCGACGAACCACTTCCCGTGGGAGGCGATGCCGGCCCCAATCCCTATGACCTGGTGCTGGCCGGCTTGGGCGCGTGTACGTCGATGACAGTGCGGATGTACGCCAACCGCAAGGGCTGGCCGCTTGAGCAAGTACGAGTGATATTGCGGCACTCACGCATTCACGCGAAAGACTGTGCCGACTGTGAGACCACCACGGGCATGCTCGATCACATCGATCGCGAGATCGAGTTGATCGGCGAGCTCGACGACAGTCAACGAGAACGACTGATGGACATCGCCGAACGCTGCCCCGTGCATCAGACGCTGACCTCGTCGGTCCACATCACCACGACCGAGAGGTGAATCGGCGGATTCCCGCGATTTCGTGATCTGCGTGCACCGTCGCGATGGCCAGGCGTAGGAATTAAGCCATGGCAGACAACTGGAATGACAACATCATCGCCGAGTTCCGCGCCAACGGCGGGAAGGTCGGAGGACCGTTCGAAGGTGCGACGCTGCTCCTGCTGCACACCACCGGCGCCAAGAGCGGCAAGGAACGGGTCAATCCGGTGATGGCGTTCGACCTCGACGGAAAGCTCGCCATCGTCGGGTCTTACGCGGGCGCCGACGTCGACCCCGCGTGGTTGCACAACCTGCGCGCACATCCCGATGCCCACATCGAGATCGGCACCGACGCCTACGACGTGCACGCGCGGGAGATGCCGCTGGCCGAGCGCGACGCCGCCTATCCTCGCATCGTCGAGAAGGCCCCGGGATTCGGCGAATACCAAACCAAGACCGACCGCGTCATCCCGGTCATCGAGCTGCAACGCCGCTGAGCGCAGCCGACACCGTCAGCTGACCGCCGTCTGCGACCAGGCCGCCACGGGCAGGGTCAGATAGACGCCGATCTGACAGCCCGCACCGATCGCGGTCTGTGCGGCGGCCAGTACGGCGTCGGCACCGGCCTGCCGATCCTCAGCCCGGTCGGCAAAGAACTTCGACTTGACCTCGATCAGCACATCGAGGTCGAACCGATCGAACGGTCCGGCGTCGTGGAACCGGATCAGTACGTCCCCCGGCTGGAGGTTGCCATCGTAGGGTTCGTCGCCGCATGCGACGGCGATCGAGACCGCCGCCGGTAGCACTTCCGCCAGCTGCGATCGGACACTATCGGTGACCCGTGCCCCGCAGGTCACATCGATCAACGGCACTGGTTCAACCCCCGTCTCTTTTCGTTGGGAAGGCTATTCTTCCGCCCGCACGGCGGGCCAGAAAAGCTTGAACAAACGCTCCTCCCAACCGTCTTCGATGTCACCGATACGGGCGTGCTCGGCGATGTACGCACCGACCACCCCGTCTATCAGCGTCTCGGAATCGACGTCCGCACGGATCGAACCGTCGGCTTTGGCGTCGTCGATCACGGCGGCCAGCGCCGCACGCTGGTCGATCAGGATCCGCCGGAACAGCGTGGTGAATTCGGGGTCATCCTCGGTGAGCAAGGCCGCGAGTCCACCGAGTCCGATGCCGCCCTCGACCGTTGCGATCGCGTGGGTGATGAGCCACCGGAGCCGATCCGGGGCGCTCGCGCGGGGATCGAGTGGGCCAGGTGACGCGAGTCGCGACAGCGCGCCGGCCAACATGTCCCGCCGGTTGGGATGCCGTCGGTAGATCGTCGTCTTCGCGATTCCCGAGTGCGCGGCAACAGCTTCGACGGTCACCGCCCGCGGCCCTCCAGTGCGCAACAGGTACAGCGTCGACTCAGCGATGCCGTCTTCGACCCGCCCTTGCGCCATCGGTCCCCTACCCGGTCCGTCCGTTGGTCGACGGGAATATCTCGGCCCCGCCATGCGCTACGCTATACGTAGCAATCGCTACGCTACGCGTAGCGTAGTTTTACAGGTTCGAGTTCTCGTGAGGTGATCACATGCTGAAAGGCGTGGACCGTATTCCGGTTCCCAACATTGCGTACGTTCTGCTGCTCGTCGGGTTTGTGTCGCTCGGGCTTTTCGTCAGCGCCCTGGCATTGGGCAGTGAGCTTGCGCCGGTCGCCGGCATTGCGCTGATCGCGTGCCTGGGCGGTGCCGTGGCCGGTTTCCGCACCGGCGCCCGCAGACTGGCCCAAGCCCGGCAACCCGATGCCCCCGCCAACAACGTGAGCATCTTCTCCACGCCGCTGCGCCGGGATGAAACGGATCGGTATCTGCGGAACTACCGCGGTGCGGGCGAAGACCGTGCCTCCTCTGACCGCGCAATGGCCGTGGTTCGCGACGACGAATCCAAGGCCGCCGAAGTGTCGTCAGCGCAGGCCGGCCACCGCCGCGCCGCCTGACGAGCGGCGGCTCGGCCGCTACTTCGATGCCACCGACCAGTCCGGCGGGCGCTTGTCGACGAAGGCCTGCACTCCTTCGAGCGCGCTCGGTTCCATCATGTTGCAGGCCATCGTCGTGCCCGCGTCGGTGTAGGCAGACTCGATGTCGACGTCAATCTGCCGGTAGAACAACGCCTTTCCCATCGCGACCGCGACGCGGGGCTTCGCCACGATGCTCGCGATCACGGCCTCGACCTCGTCGTCGAGGGCGTCCTCTGCCACCACCCGGTTGACCAGCCCCAACACCCGGGCCTGCTCGGCAGAGACGAATTCGCCGGTCACGAGCATCTCGAAGGCCGCCTTGCGGGGCACGTTGCGCGACAGTGCCACTCCCGGGGTCGCGCAGAACAACCCGACGTTGACACCGCTGACCGCGAAGCGCGCGTCATCACTTGCCACCGCGAGATCGCACATCGCGACGAGCTGGCAGCCCGCTGCCGTCGCGAGTCCTTGGACCCGCGCGATCACCGGCACCGGCAGCCGCTGAATCGACAGCATCATCGCGGTGCATTGGGCGAACAACCGCTGGTAGTACTCCAGCGACGGCTCAGCCCGCATTTCTTTTAGGTCATGCCCGGCGCAGAACGCCTTGCCGGAAGCCCCGAGGACCACAGCACGCACCATGTCGTCCTGAGCCAGCGCATCGAAGGCGGCACCGAGCGCGGTCAGCATCGCCTCGGACAACGCATTGAAGGCCTGCGGGCGGTTCAATGTCAGCGTGACGACGCCGCGATCGTCGCGATCTTGAAGCAGCAGCGTCATGGCTCGATCAACACCTTGAGGGCCTCGCGGTCAGCCATCGCGCGGTAGCCGTCGGGGGTTTCGTCGAGACCGATGGTGCGGTCGAACACCCGCCCCGGTTCGATGGTGCCGTCGAGAACGTCGGGCATGAGTTCCTCGATGTAGGCACGGGCGGGCGCGACGCCGCCGGTGAGGGTGACGTTGCGGAAGAACGTCCCGAAACCCATTGGCACCTCGGTGTATTGAGATACCCCGAGCCGACTGACGCGGCCACCGGCACGGACCGCGTCAAGAGCGGTGGCTACCGAGGGCTCGGTCCCGACGCATTCGATCACCGCGTGGGTACCGTCACCGCCGGTCAGTTCACGGATCTTCTCGACGGCCTCGTCGCCGCGTTCGGCGACGACGTCGGTGGCGCCGAACTCACGCCCCAGGTCGGTCCGGACCGTGTGGCGACCATTCAGGATGATCTGCTCGGCACCCAACCGCTTGGCAGCCAGCACCGCACACAATCCCACCGCGCCGTCACCGATGACCGTCACCGACGATCCCGGACCCACCCCGGCGGTCACCACGCCGTGATGACCGGTACAGAACACATCCGACAGGGTCAACAGCGAAGGCATGAGCGCCGAATCCGCTGCCACCGGCAGCTTCACCAACGTGCCCTGCGCCTGGGGAACGCGCACGGCCTCGCCCTGGCCGGCATCGACGCCGGGGGCACCCCACCCGCCACCGTGGCGGCACGACGTCTGCAGCCCCTCCTTGCAGAAGTCACACGTGTTGTCCGCCCAGACGAAGGGGGCCACAACCAGATCGCCGCGCCGGAATGCGGAGACATCCGCGCCGACGTCCTCCACGATGCCGATGAACTCATGACCCATCCGGCGGCCACCGTCCTTGTGCGGCATCGACTGGTACGGCCACAGGTCGCTGCCGCAGATGCAGGCACGGGTGACGCGCACGATGGCGTCAGTCGGCTCCTTCACGATGGGGTCGGGCACGTTCTCGACGCGGACGTCGCCGGCCCCATACATCACGGTTGCTCGCATGCTCGGTTCCTTCACTCGTTCGGGTGGCAGTGAGACCCATCGCCTCGAGGCTAGGCCGCTGGGCGTGGTCTCGGGGCCGAAAGGGGACGCGGCGCCAGTGCCCTGGCGCGGAGGTTCAACACCTGACATTTGTTCTGCAGGCCATATAGGGTTCGTGGCAACGAGCATGATCTCCCTGGGAACGGTTGCGTTGCTCCAACATCCAGACGTCTTCGAGCTTCTCGGCAGGACCGACGACACCGCCGTCGTCGCCAACATCGTCGAAGAGCTGATGCGCTATCTCACGATCGTGCACAGCCAGGTGGACCGGGTCGCGACGGAGGACCTGACCCTCGGCGGCGAATTGATCCGCGCCGGCGACTTCCTGTTGATGAACCTTCCCGCCGGGAACTGGGATCCCGCGTTCGTCGACGATCCCGCCCTCCTCGACACCGACCGGAACACTCGTGGGCATTTGGGTTTCGGATTCGGGGTGCATCAGTGCATCGGGGCAGAACCTCGCCCGAGTCGAGATGCAGGTCGCGCTGTCCACGTTGGCCCGTCGACCGCCAGGACTCCGGTTGACCGCCCCTGTTGACGAACTACCGTTTCAGAACCAACAGGAAATCTATGGGATGGAAGAACTTCCGGTCACGTGGTGAGCAACGCCTACTTTCCTTGATCGACCCCGTCGAACTTTCCTTGATCGACCCCGTCGAAGACCTGCACGGCATAGTCGAGCAATGCCGGCGTAACGCCGAGTTGCTGCCCGAACGGATGGTCCAGCCAGAAGATGAGGAACAGCAGAAGACCGAGCAGGATGGCGATCGCGCTCGACAGGATCATGTGACTCACCGTATTGCTGAGGTGAGTGAAGCCGATGAGCCCGATGAGAAGGACCCCCCCGAACAGCAGACCGCTCCACAGCAGCCCCGGAATCCGGGGCTTCGCATCCAGAACTCTCGTGTTCCGTTGCGATGTCAAGACATTGAGCTGATCGCGGATCTCGGCGTTGACCGGATGGGCGTTGGGCGTCTGCTGACCCAGTACGCGGTACATGTCGGTGATCGCCCCCCGCGCCGCATCACTCGCGGCATCGCGTTGCCGTGCATCCCACTCGGCCTGCGCGGCGACAGTGTAGGTGCGCAGCAGTTCCCGCATCCGCACCTGTTCGGGCCCCGGCAGGCTCACCGTCTGCCGGTACATCGTCGCCAGAGTCGATGACTCATTGGTGACGTTCTCCTCTGCCGACGAGAACTGCTCCCACGCGACGACGACGGTGAAACCCAGCAGCGCACCGTAAACGAGGGCGACGGTGGTCAGAAAGGGCGACAGAGTCCCCGTCTGTCTTTTGGCGCCCGGCCGGTACACCGTCTTATTGGCAATCCACACGCTCCCGACAGCCAGTAGGACGGAAGCGACGAGGACCACGGCCAGGAACAACCACAATCCCGGCAGGCTCAAGCCACCCATCGCTCACCTCGGCTCCGGGTCGGCGGACATCAAACCATCAGGGAGTCGCGGGAAGTCCGCAGCGCTGGCGGAAGTCTGCGCCGGGTTGCCTGATGCGCTCGAGATCCTGCTGAATGGCGGGATTGGCCTCCAGGTAGGTGCGGACCTGTTTTCCGATCTGGTCCTTGGGCTGCCCCTTGAGGCTGGTGAAGAAGTCGTTGACGTCGGGGTGGGCGGTCAGATAGTTCGAGGTCTCGAAGGAGACGCCGGACATCACGCGCGCCATCTCGGCGGCCGTGCACGGCGGTGGCACAGGTGGATCCGCCGCGGCCGCCGCGGCACTCATGAGTGTCAGGCCGATGAAGACGCCGGCGCCGATCGCCGCGCCGGCCGCGCGGTGTGTGAGACGAGAGGACGACATGTTGGCTCCTTCAGCAAGTTGTCCACGGTTCATGAACGCAGTTCCTCAGCGCGGTCTGATCCCGCCACCGCCACCCGGACGGCCAGGGCCTCCGGGCCCGCCGGGCCCGCCCGGTCCGCCGGGTCGGCCCGGATCCCAGGCGACGTCGAGATCCCACCCGGTGTCGCAATACCAGTCGTAATCACAGGGGTAGGGCACGACCGGTGTGGCTGCCCGTGGCACTCCATCGGCGCCGCGCACATCGCCCTGTGCACAGACCGTGGCATAGCCCGAGCTTGTGCACTCCGCCTTCGCCGGCGGTGCCATGGTGGTGACGATCCCGAACGGGAGTATCGCCGGTAGCAGTCCCAAAACCAGGTAGCGCTGTGGTGTTCGCACGCCCGCCCCCTTAGATAGTTCGGCCGGGGTCCAGCAACCCATACGTACGGATGTATACCGCACTACCAGCGAGTATGTGGAGTATTGACGCTCTTGCAGGCTATTTTGCCCCGACTCTTGTTGACTCGGAAAGCATTTCGAGCGCGCTTTCTCACGGCGACGAACGCTTTCCGGTCCACAACGCGGATCGTCCATCGGACCGGTCTCGACGGATTTTCCGTTGCGGGAAGCGGGATTTTATGGCTTCGGCGGCGGGTGGTTAGCGTCGGATTCATGGAGTGGAATTTTCGGTCGGCCGGCGAGTTGGCGGTCGCGATGCGCGCTGGTGAGGTGTCCTCGGCGGAGTTGACTGAGGCGGCGATCGCTGGGATCGAGCGGGATGACGGGGCGATCAACGCCGTGTGCGTGCGCGACTTCGAGCGCGCGCGGGAGGCCGCGCGGCGTTCCGACCACGCGCGTGCCCGGGGTGAGGATCGGCCGCTGCTCGGTATTCCGTTGACGGTCAAGGAGTCCTACAACATCGCCGGGCTGCCGACGACCTGGGGCATGCCGCAGTTCCAAGATTTCGTGCCGGCCCAGGACGCGGTACAGGTGTCGCGGCTGAAGTCTGCCGGCGCGGTGGTGCTCGGTAAGACCAACGTGCCGTTCGGGCTGCAAGATGTGCAGAGCTTCAACGAAATCCACGGCACCACGAACAATTCGTGGGATCACAGTCGTACCTCGGGCGGATCTTCGGGCGGATCGGCGGCCGCCCTGGCGTCCGGATTCGGTGCGCTGTCCATCGGTTCCGACCTCGCCGGTTCGCTGCGCACTCCCGCGCATTTCTGCGGCGTCTACGCGCACAAGCCAACACTCGGGCTGACAGCCACGCGCGGCATGACCCCGCCGCCCGCGCCCGCCTTGCCGACCGACGCCGACCTCGCTGTCGTCGGTCCGATGGCGCGCACTGCCCGCGACCTCACCCTCCTGCTCGACGTGATGGCCGGACCGGACCCGCTCACCCTCGGTGTGGCACACAAGATGGCGCTGCCGCCCCCGCGCCACGAGGAACTCGACGCCTTCCGGGTACTGGTGCTCGAGGAGCATCCGTTCATTGCGACCGGTGCCGCCGTGCGCGCCGCCATAAACCGGGTGGCCGACGCCCTTGTCTCCAGCGGTGCCCGCATCGAACGACACAGCCCGTTGCTACCCGACCTCGCCGAAGCCGCAGCGCTGTATACCCAGTTGCTGTTCTCCGGCTCCACGGCACGATTCCCGATCGACTCCTATGAGCAACTGCGGACCCGCGCCGCCGGCCTCGGTCCCGAGGACCAGACCCTCGACGCGGCACGGCTGCGCGGGATGGTGTTGAGCCACCGCGACTGGATCGAACTGAACAACCGTCGCGAGATCCACCGCCAGGGCTGGCGACAACTGTTCGGCGAATTCGATGCTGTCGTCTGTCCGATCACCCCTACGTCCGCGTTCCCCCACGACCACAATCCGGATCTGTTGGCACGTCGGCTCGACATCGACGGCACCGACTACCCATATTTCGACCAGCTCGTCTGGGCCGGTCTGGCCACGATGCCGGGCCTGCCCGCCACCGCCATACCAGCGGGGCAGTCCGCCGAAGGAATGCCGGTGGGTGTGCAGCTCATCGGTCCGATGTTCGAGGACCGCACGCCTTTGCGGCTGGCCGAACTGCTCGAACAGCAGATCGGCGGCTTCCAGGCACCGGCGTAAGACCTAGGTGTCCAGAGGATTTGCCCTGATGCGTTCGGCACCATTGTTGGCCACCGACGCGGCCGCGGCGCCACCCGGTTTGCGTCTCGCCTGATCCTCGAAGCACGTAATGAACTCGGTGCCGAACCCTCGCCTCGGATAGCGAGCGAGTATGTCGGCCCTCACTGCGGTGGGAAACTCCTCTGGTCGTCGTCCGACGACGTCCCAGGCCGTGGCCACCTGCAAGAGGTGTGACTCGGGATCGGCCGCCGCCGAAACGTCGTCGCGCATGTGCAACACGATGATCTCCGTCGCCCTGGCTGACCGGTCGGCAGGCCAGCCGGCCGCCACCCCGAACACCCAGGCCAGATCCCCACCCGCCTCCTCGAACGACACCCGGTGACTGTCGAACGGGTCGGTCAGAGCGATGTCGTGCAGCAACGCCGAGACGTAATAGAGCTCGTCGTCGAAAGCGATGCCGTGTGCCGCTGCGTACGTCGCACCCCACAGATACGAACGGATGCAGTGATTGAGCAACGCGGGCGAGTAGAAGCGCGTTGCCACTGCAAGGGCCGCTGTAGCCGCCGGTGTCCGCGGAGCCATCTCGTCCATCGCGCCTTCTCTCCCAGAGCCCATGATCAAGATAACGCCGCGCGGCGCGCGTTCCGTCCATACGCGGGTGGAACCGAGCACGGCTACGTCAAAAGTTCAGGCCCGAGAACATGATCCGGCCCGGGTCATACTTCTGTCGGGTGGCGGCCAGCCGGGATAGGTTGGCCCCGAAATATCGCGATGCCGGCTGGTTCGCCTCGAGATAGTTGACGTAACCGCCCACCGAATACGGCGCGACCGCTTGGTGGGCGGTGTTGAGCCACTGGGACGCCGCCGCCGGAGAGCCGGAGTTCTCGACGTACCACTGCACCAATGCGGACTGTCGCCGCCACGGAAAGGCGGTGTCCGCCGGCCCCACGGTTGCGAGTGCGCCGTCGAGCGCGTGCATGATCACCAACGGACGGCCGGCTCCACTGGGAAAAGCGTTGAACGCCGCGGCGATCCCCTGGGCGACGGCCGGGGTGATCGACTGGAAAACGTCAGATCCGCCGACATAGCCGAGCGGCGACGGGTTGAGGTTGTTGACGGCCAGGTATTGCACCAGGTCCAGGTAATTGAACGTGTGCCTGTCCACCCCGATGGGTTGCAGCCCGACCGCTTTGGTGACGCCGGCCGCGACGGCGTCACCTGATCCCGCCAGGCAGGTCGCAAGGATGCGGCAGCGCGCGCCTCCCGGGTCGGTGACGGTGTCGGCCAGTGCCCAGGTGCTGCGGTCGGCGGTACGCAGCCAGGCCTGCCAGCCGACCAGAACCTGCGCGAATGACTGCAGCGGGAAGTTGAGGCTCACGGCATCCACGTCGCTGGTCGGGAAGGTGGCGAAGGTCAGCGCCGTCGTCACTCCGAAGTTGCCACCGCCCCCGCCGCGCAACGCCCAGAACAGGTCAGGGTTCTCGTTGGCCGAGGCGGTGACGGCCCCGCCACCGGGTAGCACCACCGTCGCCGACACCAGTTGATCGGACATCAGGCCCGCATGGCGCGACTGGGCGCCCAACCCGCCTCCCAGGGCATGGCCGGCCGCGCCGACCGACGGACAGGTACCTGTCGGGATTCCCCGGCCGGCTCCCGCGAGCGCCTGGTGGATCGCATACAGACCGGTCGCAGGGGTCACGGTGACATACCCGGTACCGGCGTCGTAGTTGATGTCTCCGGGCAATTGGCGCAGGTCAAGGACCATGGTGCCGTTCGCCGTCGACGCGCCCACATACGAGTGCCCACCGCCGCGTGGAGCAACTTTGAGATTGTTGTTGGCCGCGAAGGCCATTGCCCTCTGAACGTCCGCCACCGAACTCGGGGCGACGACTGCCGCGGGCGCCAGGCCATTGAAGTTGGTGTTGAAAACCGCCTTGGCCGAGGCGAATTGCCCACCGCTGTCCGGCAGTATCACCTGCCCCCTGATGGCGGCGGCCAGATCAGCCCAGCCGGAGGCCCTGGGATCGGCACTGGCCCGGGTCGACCCGAACACCGTTCCCACGGCCAATGCCCCGGCGGCGCCCCGAAGGAACGTCTGACGTGAGATACCACGCGGTGACTCCCGCGGTTCCGTCATGTCCGCATTGTGAGTCACTCAGCATCAAAAGCCGCCGTGTAGCAGGGCGTGTCGCGCCGGGAGTCGCACAACCGATTCACCACCGTCCGAGGCTACGATCGCCCCGCGGGCAGATTCGCCCGGTTCCGACAACACATCTGGAGGCCAGCGCCGTGAGCGCACCGTCGAACCCGAACGTGATCCCTGCCTACGCCACGCTCCCCGACCTCCCGTTGGACGACGAAGACCGCGCCACACTCACCTCCGAGATCTGGGGCATGTTGGTCACCGGAAACGACGACGTAGAGGAGTTCCTCGAGATCTACGCCGAGGACTACGAACTCTCCGAGGACCAGCTCACCAACGCCTTCACCGCGTTGCGCGAGGCGAGACTGCGCCAACAGGCCGAGATCGGCGACTACCGGTCGCGGACCCGCGCGGCGTTCGACGAGTTGAACGCCAACGGCGTGATCGCCCGCGCTGACTTCTCCTGCTGCGGCACCTGCGCCTCCGCCGAGATCGGCGACGAGCGCGACGACAGCCGCCACTGGAGCGGCTTCATCTACTTCCACAGCCAGGACACCGACAGGCTGGTCGAGGACGGCAGTACCTACGTCGGCTATGGAGCGTTCGAGCCGGAGAACTTCGACGAGGAGGCGTACAACCAGCTCAGCGATCAGGCGAAGGAGGACCTGTACTTCAGCGACGTCGTCCGGATGCTCGACGAGACCGTGTTCCCCATCGTGCGGCGCCACGGCATCGAGCCGGAGTGGAACCGCGACCTGGGGACGCGGGTGCTGCTCACCAACGCCGACTGGTACGCGCCGATCGAGAGCTGAGGATGTAACCACCCCGTTTTTCGTTGTTGACAGCGTTCTCGATTCGGCTCCAGAATTGAGAACTACTGTTAGCTACGTCACACTTGATCTCCGCTGCCAGTGGCCAAATAAATGACGTCCACTGCAAGGAGACCGCGATTCCCACACGTTTTCACCTGCTTACGGGTGCGTGCCTGGTGGCCGCCGTACTCGTTATCAGCAGCGTGAGCGGTGCGGTCCCTCTGGTGCACGCCGACGGCGATTCTTCGTCAAATTCGAATCAGGGCACCAGCGGCTCGGACAACGACGGCGATACCGCCTCGTCCACGAACAGCAGCGGGTCGACCTCCTCGAACACCCCCGACGCGCCACACAACGCGACCAGCACTTCCGATACCGGCCAGAGCGGCGATCGGCCCCATTCGACCGTCTCCGCTCAAACGAATACCGGGGTCAGCGGGACCACCTCAGAGACCACGTCGAGTTCTTCCGACGACCCGAGTGACACGAAATCCGAGCCCGCGGTGACCGGGACACTCGGGAGTCTCGTTGATTCGACCGACCCGCAGATCCCGACCACCTTGAATCTGGATCCCGTAGTGGTCGATCTCCCGGCACCGTCGGCCTCCGGCGCCGCCCCGACAGAGTCCGAGTCGACATCCGGCTCGGACACCGTCGAAAACTCAGCGCCCGCGGCTGCCCAGAGCACGAGCGAACCGACATCGCACGTCGAGA
The DNA here is from genome assembly GCF_003855255.1 of Mycolicibacterium nivoides. Lineage (NCBI taxonomy): Bacteria > Bacillati > Actinomycetota > Actinomycetes > Mycobacteriales > Mycobacteriaceae > Mycobacterium > Mycolicibacterium nivoides. The sequence continues at coordinate 4,909,608 of NZ_CP034072.1, forward strand.
GCACCAGCACCACCTCAAACTCAGCGACGACCCAGGATGCTGCGTCGAGCGCTGCCCCTGTGAATGCCCCCGACACCGTGGCCGCCACGGATGCTGCGCCTGCCGCAAACCCGGCGGCAACGGCGGCCTTGGCGTCAGAACAGCCGGCTACGCAGACCACGACACCCGAGGTCCGGCATGTCATCGTCTACCTCTTGAGGATGCTGGCGTCGTCGACGGTCGACGCCGTGATTCGACTGGCGACAGCGATCTGCGACATGTTCAGCGTCTCGTGGGCTACGCCCGCTGCCGGCGCCGTGCAGTCACTGACCGCACTTTCGTACAACTCGATCGTCACTCTCCTGAAGAAGATCCTGGCAAGTTCGTCGTCGACAAAAGTCGGATCACCCACACCCGCAGAAGCCCTGGCGTCGGACTTCAGCCTCGACAAGATCATCACTTCGTTGACCTCGATGCTGCAGGTCGCCGCCCCGGCGCTCGCCGATGCATGGCGTCCCTTCAGCGCGAAGGCCACGCCGGCCCAGAAAGCGGTCACTGCCCTTGTGGCCATGTCACTGTGGGCGCTGATCTCCGCGGCGTTGCCCGGGCTCGGCGGCCTGTTCGCCGTGGGGGCGACAGGCGTGCGCATTGGTTACCGTCAGGCGAAAGCGGGAATCACCTTGCGCACAACGGAATTAGCACGTTTCGCCAAGTCTGGACCGATTGGAACGGTGTGTACGGGCTCGCTGGTGTCCGTCCACTCGCGCACCGCAGCCGACCACACTCCCGCGCGCCCGCACCTGCGACTCGTGTCCTGATCCTCGATCCGCGATTTGACCGACGCACCGTAGCCGCGCACCGGCACTGATCTGCAGCTTTACCCGGGCGGGCGGCTTCGGGTAACTCCTGCGGGGTACGCGCCGAAATACAGTTCAGTGGATCGACCCACGCCGAAGCTCGAGGAGGGATACCGCGATGCCGAACAGTTGCCGCCGTGCGATAACCGCCATCGGTGCCGCCACGGCCGCGCTCGTCGTCCCGGCAGTTCTGAATGTCGCGCCGGCCCACGGGGATCCGCTGCCCGGTTTCTGCGTACCGCCCAGCGTTGTCGACAATGTCTGCACAGCCCGGCTGACCTCGGTGACCGCCGATGTCGTCGACGGCACGATCACCGGGACGCCGGATGGTGGCGGGGCTGCTGTCACGCTTGCCGGGCCGGCAGACGCGTACCTGAAATCGGCGGGATTCGGAGACGCACCACCGGAGGCGGTTCAACGCTGGGACGCCGAGATCGACAACGTCAGCAACCTCGACACATCCCCCGCCGACCCCAACTGGTACGGCAATGCCAAGGCCAAGGTGTTCCTGCCCAGGACGCTGAATGAGCTGGCCACCAAGTTTCCGCCCGGCAGTCTCGTCGTCCGATTCACACCCGACGACGCCCGGCCCGACGCGTTCCGGCTGGTGTCGATTCAGCCGACGCGCTAGTCGGACTACGCCCGGCCCTGTGCCAGCCCGGCGAGGTGCTTGAGCGAGTTGTCCAGGTGCTGCCGGTCGAACGGCGGGAACTCGATGTGTTCGCGAGTGGCCGCCGGCACCGCCGACCAGTCGTACGTCAGGGTGACCTCCGTCCGGTCCTCGCCGAGCGGCTTGAGGTCGTAGCGCCAGATCCAGCCGCCGAAGTCGAGGTGGGCGTCGTCAGCGCCCTGGCCCGGCAGCCACGCGATCGCGTGCGGCGGCTCGAATACCTCAACCCGGTTGGCCATCTCGTAGTGCATGCCCCCATAGTTGTCGTGGTACATCGCCATCCGGAAAATCTGGCCGGTGTCGGTCAGCTGCTTGCCGTCGAGCGATTCCCGCACCCAGCCGGTGCCGTCGATCGCCTGATGGGTGGTCGGGTCGGCAAGCACCGCGAACACGGTCTCGGCGGACGCGGCAATGGTGCATGCGGCGCTCATGGTGTCGTCAGTCATACCCGTACCGACCGAAGGCGGCGCACAAACTCATCGAGACTGCGCGTAGATCATCGAGCCTGCGCCCAGATCGCTTTTTCGCCGAAAACCGCGATCTCAGCGCAGACTCGGCACGGTGGGACTACAGGTTGAGGCCGAAAACCTTCACGGCAGCCGACTTTCCTTTCAGCTCGTGCAGCCCCCGGTCGGCGAGTCCGGGTGGGGGCGTATCCAAGGCGTCGACGGTCGGCTGGGTCAGCAGGATCGAGTCACCCGTCATCTTGGTGAGCTGTTCGACACGGGCCGCCACGTTGACGGTGTCACCGATCAAGGTGAACTCAAGCTTGCCTCCGCCGCCGATGGTGCCCGCGATCACCACACCGGTGTTGATGCCGATGCCGATTCGCAGCGCCCCCTCGAAGCGTTCGGCAACCAGTCGCTGCATCAGCATCGCGGCGCTCACCGCGGCATCGGCATGATTCGCAAGGTCGTTCGGCGCCCCGAAGACAGCCAAAGCGCCGTCGCCGAGGAACTTGTTCACATGCCCACCGGCCTCGACCACAGCGGGCACCACGATTTCGAACAGCGCGTTGAGCCGGGCGACGGTGTCTTCGGCGGTGTTCGCCTCGGCGAACGGCGTGAAGTCGCGGATGTCGACGAACATGACCGTCACCTCGCGGCGCTCGCCGGTGAACACATCGTCCCCCTGCTCGAGCAGCCGCGCCGCCAAAGCCGGATCGACATACGTCCCGAACGCGGCCTGAAGCCGTTGCCGCTCAGCCAAACCCGCCTGCATGCGGTTGAAGGAAGCAGATAGGGCACCCAGGTCGTCGTCCTGGACTACGGGCAGGCGCCGGCCGTAGTCACCGTCGGCAACGCGTTCAGTCCCCTGTGCGAGGTCGCGAATCGGTCGCAAGAACGGCGCGGTCACCACGACTGCGAGTTGCCCTGAGACGAGCGCCAATACGCCCCCGATCACGACGGAGACGACGGGATCCTCGCGGGCACGATCGATCATCGCTGCCAGGATCGCGCCCGACGTGGCGAACACGAACGCCACCGCGAGCATGGACATCTTGGACCACGTGGCAAAGGTCGGGCGGGAGCGCGGCAGCGAGTCACCGATACCGGTGTCACCGGCCACGGCAGCCCTCACCGGGCGCATCGCGCCCTCGACGAAACTGTGCATGTTGATCACCCCGACGGCAGCGGCGTACGCGGCACCGAGAACGCCGTACTGGACCAGCCGCCAGCCGGTCGCCCCGGCGATCCCACCGACAACGACGCCGAGCAGCGGGGCCCACATCACATCGGTCACGAGCGTTCGGATAGTCGTCTTCCGCGCGTAGGTGAACGTGGCCTGAAGTGCCGTTGTCGGATCGACCTCGCTGCCCGCCGCCCACTTTTCGATCAGGCGCAACTCCTTCGAGCGCGGAAGGACCAGCACGTAAACCCGCACCAGCACCGCGACAGCGGTGACGATGGCCGCGTCGACGAAACGACCAGACCTTTCGAAAGCGACAACCGTGAACGAATAGCCGAGATAGATGAGCAGCCCTGGCGGGTAGATGAGGGCACAGATCGCCCAGGAGTACGCGGGCCCGTACCGATCCCACACCCACTGAAAGATCCGGTCCATGCCGCGAGGCTAGATGGCCGCACCGGTTGAACTGCGGCTATTGGCGCAGATCCAGCCAGACTGCGCATAGATCATCGAGAGTGCGCATAGAGCGTCATTTCGCCGGGAATCGCGATCTCAGCGCAGACTCGGCGCGCGGTGGGCCAACTCGGACGAAAACACCCCCGGCCCAAGCGGACCGGGGGTGTTTCGTATTACTTCTAGTGAGCGTGGCCGTGGTGGCCGTGCCCGTGATCTTCTTCCTCGGCCGGCTTGTCCACGACGGCCGTTTCGGTCGTCAGGATCATGCGCGCCACGGATGCCGCGTTGAGCACCGCGGAGCGGGTCACCTTGACCGGATCCACGATGCCCTCGGCGACCAGGTCGCCGTAGGACAGCGTGGCGGCGTTGAAGCCATGCCCGTTGGACTGCTCGCTGACCTTGTTCACCACGACCGAACCGTCCAGGCCGGCGTTGGTGGCGATCCAGTACAGCGGGGCCGACAGCGCGGAGGAGAACACGTCGACGCCGAGAGCCTCGTCGCCCTTGAGCTCGCCGCGCAGCTTGTCGAGGGCAGAGCGAGCCTGCACGAGTGCGGCGCCACCACCGGTGACGATGCCCTCCTCGACAGCAGCCTTGGCCGCCGCGACGGCGTCCTCGACCGCTTCCTTGCGCTTCTTCAAGTCGGTCTCGGTGGCCGCGCCGACCTTGATCACCGCGACACCGCCGGACAGCTTGGCCAGCCGCTCCTGCAGCTTCTCCCGATCCCAGTCGGAGTCGGTGGTCTCGATCTCGGCCTTGAGCTGCTTGACGCGGTCGGCGACCGCGTCCTTGGAGCCGCCGCCGTCGACGATCACGGTGCTGTCCTTGGACACCACCACGCGCCGGGCGGAGCCCAGCACGTCCAGCCCGGCCTCACGCAGCACCAGGCCCACGTCGGGGTTGACGACCTGGCCGCCGGTGACGACGGCGAGATCGTCCAGGAACGCCTTGCGACGATCGCCGAAGAACGGCGCCTTGACGGCGACGGCCTTGAGCGTCTTGCGGATGGCGTTGACGACCAGCGTGGACAGGGCCTCGCCCTCGACGTCCTCGGCGACGATCAGCAGCGGCTTGCCACTCTCGGCGACCTTCTCCAGCAGCGGCAGCAGGTCGGGCAGCGAGCTGATCTTGTCGCGGTGCAGCAGCACCACGGCATCCTCGAGCACCGCTTCCTGGGCGTCGAAGTCGTTGACGAAGTAGGCCGAGATGAAGCCCTTGTCGAAGCCGACGCCCTCGGTGACCTCGAGCTCGGTGTTCAGCGTCGAGGACTCCTCGATGGTGACCACACCGTCGTGACCGACCTTGGTCATGGCCTCGCCGACCAGCTCACCGATCTGCTCGTCGCGCGAGGACACCGTGGCGACCTGGGCGATGGCGGTCTTGTCCGACACAGGGGTGGCGGCGGCCAGCAGCGCCTCGGACACCGCGTCGGCGGCCTTGCCGATACCCAGACCCAGAGCGATCGGGTTGGCACCGGCGGCCACGTTGCGCAGGCCGGCCTTGACCAGAGCCTGTGCCAGCACGGTGGCGGTGGTGGTGCCGTCGCCTGCGACGTCGTTGGTCTTGGTGGCCACCGACTTCACCAGCTGGGCGCCGAGGTTCTCGAACGGATCTTCCAGGTCGATCTCGCGGGCGATCGTGACACCGTCGTTGGTGACCTGCGGGCCACCGAAGGCCTTGGCCAGCACCACGTTCCGACCGCGCGGACCCAGCGTCACCTTGACCGCATCGGCGAGCTTGTCTACGCCGGCCTCCATGGCCCGGCGCGCAGTCTCGTTGAACTCAATCTGCTTGCTCATAAGTCTCTTTCATGACTCCTAACGCATACCGCCCCGGAAACCGCCCGTGCTGAACACGGGGATCTCCGGGGCGGTTACACGAGGTCCTTTACGGAACTACTTTGCAACGACAGCCAGCACGTCGCGTGCCGACAGGATCAGGTACTCCTCGCCGTTGTACTTGATCTCGGTGCCGCCGTACTTGCTGTAGATGACGGTGTCGCCCTCGGCAACGTCCAGGGGGATCCGCTTCTCGCCATCCTCATCCCAGCGGCCGGGGCCAACTGCGACGACGGTGCCTTCCTGCGGCTTTTCCTTGGCGGTGTCCGGGATGACCAGACCGGAAGCGGTCGTGGTCTCGGCCGCGTTGGCCTGAACGAGGATCTTGTCCTCGAGTGGCTTGATGTTGACTGCCACGATGGAAGCCCTCCACTTTTCGGGGTTTGGATCCGGGGGGATCCCCAGATGCCGGTTACCAGGTGTTCGGCAAGCGTCCGTGCCCTTGCTCCGTCGTCGCGGGTGCCGGCGCTGGGTTTGGCCGCATGCCACCTAGCACTCTATACATGCGAGTGCTAGCACTCAAGGGTGGCCTCTGATTACCGGCCGAAAGCGCTCGGATCCATCATGAGGTGGTCAGACACGTTCCCGACCATCTCGACCTCGACTTGGCGCTCGGTGAAATACCAGTCGTTTTCGTCACGGGCGAACACATCGGCGTAGCGCCCGACCACGATCGGCTGTAGCGGCACGGTGTCGGTGTTCTGCACGACACAGAACGTCGAGCGAGCGGATGCACGCTCACCGTCGACGTCGACGATCGGGTTGAGCACCAAATGCCTGGTCCGTGGAGTGTTGCCGTGCTCGGGGAACCGGCGCGTCGTCGACGCGAACAGCTTGGCGATCGCCGAGGCTCCTGCCACCCCCATAAACGAGCCGCGTCCGAGCAGCTCCCCGACCCCGTCGAAGTCGCCGGCGTCGATCAGCTCGGCATAGCGGTACAGCAGCTCGGTGACCTCAAGCTTGTCTTCGACTGTCATCCGGCTACCTCTCCTGGCGAACAGACACAAATGTCCCCGACACGCCGCGGCGGAGCGAACATTCGCGTCTGCTCGCGCAAGCTAAGTTCACGCAACCTGCCCCTTGACCACCGGCAGGCCTGGATCGCTGGCCGCATCCAGCGGCGACGGGTCCGCGCCGGCCGCGATCAGGTGCGCGGCGAACGAGGCGATCATCGCGCCGTTGTCGGTGCACAACCGCGGCCGCGGCACCCGCAGGGTCAGCCCTGCCGCCGCGCAGCGTTCCTCGGCGAGTTCACGGAGCCGGGAGTTGGCCGCCACACCGCCCGCGATCAACAGGGTGGACACCCCGAGGTCGGTGGCCGCCCGCACGGCCTTGGCGGTCAGCACGTCGGCGACGGCCTCCTGGAAGCCGGCCGCCACGTCGGCCTGTGAGGCCTCCGGGTGGGCCTCGACGTAGCGGGCCACCGCGGTCTTGAGACCGGAGAAGCTGAACACGTACGGGTCGTCCCGCGGCCCGGTCATCCCGCGCGGGAACACGATGGCGTCGCGATCACCGGTGCGGGCCAACTCGTCGAGCACCCGGCCGCCCGGATATCCGAGTCCGAGGAGTCGGGCCACCTTGTCGTAGGCCTCACCGGCGGCGTCGTCGACGGTGCTGCCCAGCTCGATGATCGGCTCCCCCAGCGACCGGACATGCAGCAGATGAGTGTGCCCGCCCGAGACCAGCAGGCCCACGCTCTCGGGCAGCGGCCCGTGGTCGTACACGTCGGCGGCCAGGTGCCCGCCCAGATGGTTGACCCCGTAGAACGGGACGTCCCACCCGGCCGCGTACGCCTTGGCGGCGGCCACCCCGACCAGCAGCGCGCCGGCCAGCCCGGGTCCTATGGTGGCGGCGACGACGTCGGGCCGCTCGATGCCCGCGGTGTCCAGGGCCCGGCGCATGGTCGGCCCCAGTGCTTCCAGGTGCGCGCGCGAAGCGATCTCGGGAACGACACCGCCGTATCGGGCGTGCTCGTCGACGCTGGAGGCGACTTCGTCGGCGAGCAGCCGCACCGTCCCATCTTCGGCGAGGTCGGCAATGCCGACTCCTGTTTCGTCACAAGAACTTTCGATGGCCAAGATGATCACTTCGGGTCCCCTTGGGGAAGGCGTTGCATGGTGTAGGCGTCGGCCCCGCTGGCACGGTAGTACCGCTTGCGCAGGCCGATGTTGACGAATCCGACGCTCTCGTACAGCGCGATGGCCGGTTCGTTGTCGGTGCGAACCTCCAGGAAAACCGTTCCGCCCGAAGCGAAGTGGAGCAAGTCGTCGAGCAGCCGACGCCCGATCCCCTGCCCCTGGAACTCGGGGTCCACGCCGATGGTGTGAATCTCGTACTCGTACGGGCGCATTCGGCCCAGCCGGGAGATACCGGCATAGCCGACCAGCACCCCCTCGCTACGGGCCGCGATGTAGCGATTGTGCTTGGCGTCGAGTTCGGCCAGGAAGGCGCTTGCCGGCCAGGGATCGTCGCCGACGAACAGCTTGGCTTCCAGCTCCGCGCACCGCGCGGCGTCGGCACGGGTCAGCGCATCGAACACGGTCATTTCCGGGCCGCCACAGAAGGTTTCGCGTCGGGCCGACGCAGATACAGCGGAACCAGCGGCTGCGGGTCATCCCAATCGGCGACGGCGCGCACCAGGCCCGCGGGCGTCGGGTACACCACATCGAGCCGGGGCAGGGTGAACAGTGCGGCGTGCTCGGGCGAACCGGCCACCGCCGCGACTGAGCTCTGCAGCACGGCCGCCACATCGGCGGGTGCGTTGACGGAGGGGCCGTCGACCCGGACTCCGTCGCGGTAGTGCGCCCAGTACACCTCGCGCCGCCGCGCATCGGTGACCACCAAAACGTCGCCGTCGGTGTGGATTCCGATGGCGTCCAGGCTGCACACCCCGTGCACCGGAACGCCCAGCGCATGAGCGAACGCCGCGGCGCTGGCCATCCCCACCCGCAGCCCGGTGAACGGGCCGGGTCCGCAGCCGACGACGACCGCGTCGAGATCGGCAACCGTGATCCCGGCATCGGACACGGCGCCGAGTACGTTCGGCGTGAGCTGTTCGGCGTGGGCGCGGGCGTCCACCGTCACCCGTTCGGCGAGGGGGTCGACCGTGCCGTCCTCGGCACGACGGACCACGCCGGCGCTCACCGCCGGGGTCGCGGTGTCGATGGTCAACACGTTCATGGGGCGCTCCACTGCCAGATCACCGTGCGCGTCTCGGTTTCGGTGTCCCGCTCGATACGGATGTCCAGGTGATGTTCGGATAGACGTTCGGCCAGACCCTCGCCCCACTCGACCACCACCACGGCGTCGTCCAGATCGGTGTCGAGGTCGAGCGCGTCGAGTTCTCCCAGCAGGTCGACGCCGGGATGGTCGAGCAAGCGGTACATGTCCACGTGCACCATCGCCGGACGGCCGGCCTGCCGGGCGCGATGCACGCGGGCCAGCACGAACGTCGGCGAGACCACCGGTCCGTCCACATCCATGGCCTGGGCGATGCCCTTGGCCATCACCGTCTTGCCCGCCCCGAGCGGGCCCGACAACACCACCACGTCACCGGCCTTCAGCCCGGCACCCAGCGTCGCGCCCAGGGCAATGGTGTCCTCGGTGGTGGCCAACTCGGCCGTGCCGGCGCTGCGTTCAGCCACGGAACCGGACCCGGTCGCGGACCCGGCGGGTCAGGGTGACCAGTTTGGAGGGGGTGGCCCGCTCCACCAGACGGACCAGTGCGTCGTCGATCACCACGGGCTCCTCAAGCTGGACCAGATGACCCGCTCCCCCGACGATCACCAGTTCGGAGCGGGGTAGCTGTGCGGCCATGGCCTTTGAGTATTCCATTGGGGTGAGCAGGTCACGGTCACCGCAGGCGATCAGTGTCGGCACTTTCGCCAGCACCCGTAGGGCCCCGGCCTCGTCGTGGACCTCGAGGGCATGCAGGAACTCGACCAGCGTGGTGACCGAGGTTCCGTGCATCATCCGCTGGGAGAACTCGACCACGCTGGGGCTGACCGCCTCGTCGCCGTAGGACGCCGCGCGCAGGACCGGCCCGATCACCGACCGGGCCGCGCCGCGGGTGCGATGCACCGCGCCGGGGGCATAGCGGGCCAGGAACCTCGCCGCCTCCAGCGCCGGGTTGCGCAGGATCTCGCCCAACGGCGAACGGGCCACACCCTCGACTGCCGAGGAGATCACCGCGGCACCGACGATCTGTTTCGGATAGCGGTGCGGGAACTGCCGCGCATGCGAGAGCACCGTCATACCGCCCATCGAATGGCCGACCAGTACCGCGGGCCCACGCGGAACCGTCACAGCCAGAACGGCTTCCAGGTCGCGTCCGAGTTGCTCGACGGTGTAGGTGTCCGGCGACGCGGCCCCGGACTGACCGTGGCCCCGCTGGTCGTAGAACACCATCCGCACCTGCGGACCCCACTGTTCGGCCAGCCGGGTGCGCTGAAAGTAGAAGGCCCCCATGCGCAGACAGAAACCGTGCGCGAACACCACCGTCAGCGGTGCGTCGTTGGGGCCGACCTCACGAACTGCCAGCGGCACCCCGTCCTCGGTCGTCACCACGGAGCTGCGGTCGGCATCGAGGCGCTCGAAATCCTCACCCAGGTAAGGATCCTCGCCGGCCCTGCGGCGGGTCAGCGACCGCGCCACCGACCTGCCCGCCACCGTGCCCACAGCGGTGAGCCCGGCGGCACCGGCCAGCCACTGAGCATTGCGACTCAACGCCCGCGACCTGCCTGCAGATAGGTGCGGGTGATCCGCCCGCGCGGACTGGTGACCACCTCGTAGTTGATGGTGCCGAGCAGTTCGGCCCAGTCCTGGGCGGTCTGTTCGCCCTGGGTGCCGGGGCCGAACAGGATCGCTTCATCACCTTCGGTGACGTCGGTGACGTCCGGGCCGAGGTCGACGACGAACTGGTCCATACAGATCCGTCCGACGGCCGGGCGGCGCCTGTCGTTGATCAGCACCTCGATCTTCCCGCTCAACGAGCGGAAGATGCCGTCGGCGTAGCCCACCGGCAGCAGCGCCAGGGTGGTGTCCCGGTCGGCGATCCACCGGTGGCCGTAGGACACCCCGTCGCCGGCGTGCACCGAACGCACCAGCGCGACAGGGCATTTCAAGGTCATGGCGGGAACCAGCCCCATGTCGCCACGCTCGGGGATGGGGCTAAGGCCGTAGACCGCGATGCCGGGCCGCACCATGTCGAAGGCCAGATCCGGACGGGTCATCGCCGCAGGCGAATTGGACAGGTGGGCCAGCTCGAACACCACGCCCTGGGCGGCGGCCTGCTCACGCATCGTGGTGAGCCGCTTGCCCTGCAGGTCGTTGAACGGATTGTCCGGCTCGTCGCCGTGCACCAGGTGGCTCATGATGCCGCGCACCTGGATGACGCCGTCGGCCTGGGCACGGCCCAGCGCGGCGATCACGTCGGGAAAATCGGCGGGGCTGACACCGTTGCGGCTCAGCCCGGTGTCGACCTTCACGGTCACGGTCGCGGTGCGGCCGGTCTGCCGCGCGGCCGCCACCACATCGCCGAGCTGGCGCACCGAGGACACCGCGATCTGCACATCGGCCTCGAGCGCCGGGGCGAAGTCGGTGCCCGGCGGGTGCAGCCAGCACAGCACGGGAGCGGTGATCCCGCCGGCCCGCAGCGCCACCGCCTCGGCGATGGTCACCACCCCGAGTTCGGCCGCGCCGGCGGCCAGGGCGGCGCGGCCCACCTCGACGGCGCCGTGCCCGTAGCCGTCGGCTTTGACCACCGCCATCACCCTGGCGCCGCCGGCATGTTCGCGCAGCAGGCGGACGTTGTGGCCGATCGCGCCGAGATCCACCATCGCCTGCGGCGATGCGTGCGGGTTCAGCGATGTCTCGAGTTCGGTCGTCTGCATGTCATATCACCGCCGACCATTGTCCCAGAGCCAGGTATCGGGGAAGATCAGCGGACCGGTAGGCGCCTTTTAGTGCGCAAACGGCTGCAGGTCGTTGAATGCGCCGCTCGGCTTGAGCTTGTCGAGTCGCTGGAGCACGGTGATCGTGTCCTCCTTGAGCGCGCGGGCCAGATCGGCCGAGAACCCCTCGCGCACGACGACCCGCAGTACCACGACGTCGGTGGCGCCCTCGGGCATGGTGTAGGCCGGCACCTGCCAGCCGAAGGAGCGCAACCCCTCCGATACATCGAACTCGGTGTAGCCCGGTTTGCCCTTGAGCCGGAAGCTGACGACGGGGATGGCCGAACCATCGGTGATCAGCTCGAAGTGCTCACTGTCGCGCAGCTCGTCCCCCAGCCAGCGCGCCGTCTGCGACAGGCACTGCATCACCTGGGTGTATCCGGCCCGGCCCAGCCGAAGGAAGTTGTAGTACTGGCCCACGACCTGGTTGCCGGGCCGCGAGAAGTTGAGGGTGAACGTCGGCATGTCCCCGCCGAGGTAGTTGACCCGGAACACCAGGTCTTCGGGCAGGTACTCCTTGCTGCGCCACACCACGAACCCGATGCCCGGGTAGGTCAGCCCGTACTTGTGGCCGCTGACGTTGATCGACACCACGCGGGGCAGCCGGAAATCCCACTCCAGGTCGGGGTGCAGGAACGGGACGACGAATCCGCCGCTGGCGGCGTCGACGTGGACCGGAATGTCCAGACCCTTGTCTTGAACGAGCTGGTCGAGCGCCGCGCAGATCTCGGCGATCGGCTCCAGCTCCCCGGTGTAGGTGGTGCCCAGGATCGCGACGACGCCGATGGTGTCCTCGTCGACCGCGTCGAGCACCTGCTCGGGGGTGATGACGTAGCGCCCCTCCTCCATCGGGAGGTAGCGCGGCTCGACATCGAAGTAGCGGCAGAACTTCTCCCACACCACCTGGACGTTGGACCCCATCACGAGGTTGGGGGTCCGCCCCTTCCAGTCCTTACCGACCTTCTCGCGCCACCGCCATTTCATCGCCAGGCCGCCCAGCATCACCGCCTCGCTGGAGCCGATGGTCGAGACTCCGCATGCGGCCGATGAATCCTCGTCGCTCAGGTCCTCGGCGTGGAACAGGTCGGCGACCATGCTGACGCAGCGCGCTTCGATCGCGGCGGTGGCCGGGTACTCGTCCTTGTCGATCATGTTCTTGTCGAACGTCTCGGCCATCAGCTTCTCGGCTTCGGGGTCCATCCACGTGGTGACGAACGTCGCCAGGTTCAACCGCGAGCTGCCGTCGAGCATCAACTCGTCGTGGATGAAGCGATACGCCGCATCGGGATCCATCGACTTGTCAGGCAGGCGCAGCGACGGAACCGGGGACATCGCCAGCCTGCCGGTGTAGGCCGGCGAGATATGCGGGGTGCGAGGGTGCTTGTGCGGCATGGAGATCCTTTTCGTTACAGCGCGGCGATCGCGGCGCGGACATGGGCGAGGATGCGTGACGCCGAAGTCGGCGCCGGGTTGGGACCGGGATCGGCCGCCGACAGGTTGGCGGCGCGGGCATGGACGAAGGCTGCCGCAGCCGCGGCTTCGCCGGCGGGCAGTCCGGCCGCCAGCAGGGCGCCGATGATCCCGGACAGCACATCGCCGGATCCGGCTGTGGCAGCCCAGGATTGGCCGGCCGGGTTGAGATACGTGGTGGTGCCTGATCCCCCGGTCGCTCCGCTCCTGCCCGCCGAACCAGGCGAGGCGATCACGGTGACGTTGCCTTTGAGCAGCACGGTCGCGCCGAGTCGGTCGGCCAGGCCGCGGGTGGCAGCAACGCGGTCGGCGCCCGGTGGGTCACCGGCCAGCCGTTGGTATTCGCCGGCATGCGGGGTGAGCACGGTCGGTGCGCTGCGCCCACTGAGCAGCCCGGGGTCGGCGGCCAGCAGCGTGAGAGCGTCGGCGTCGACGATCACCGGCAGATCGGATTCGAGCGCGAACCGCAGTGCGGCCTTCGCCGTGTCGTCGGTGCCCAGTCCGGGCCCGACCACCCAGGCCTGGACCCGGCCGGCCTCCTGCGGGCTGGGCGCGGCGATCACCTCGGGCCAGTGTGAAAGTACCTGCGGTCCAGCACTTCCCGTATACCGGACCATGCCGGAGGTGGCGGCCACCGCGGCTCCGGTGCTCAACACCGCCGCACCGGGATAGGTCGCCGACCCGGACAGCACACCTGTCACTCCCTGGGTGTACTTGTCGTCGTGCGGGCCCGGGATCGGCCAGCGGGCCCGGACATCGGCCACCTCGAACCCGGCCAGGTCGCTGGGTGCCAGGTCCAGGCCGATGTCGATGAGTTCGACGCGACCGCATTCGCCCAGTGCGTGTACGGGTTTCAGACCGCCGAATGTGACAGTCAGGGCAGCACGCACATGCGGGCCGTCGGCGGCCCCGGTCTGCACGTCGAGGCCGCTGGGGATGTCGACGGCGACGACGGGTGCGGTGTTCGCCTCGAATACCGCCGCGGCGTTGGGACGCAGCGGCCCGCGCCCGGAGATACCGACTACTCCGTCGATCACCAGATCGGTTGCGGCGGCGATACCGGCCACCACGCGGCCCCCGGCGCGCCGGAAGGCGGCCAGGCCCTTGGCGTGAGTCTTGTCCGGATTGAGCAAGACGGCGTCGGCGGCCGCTCCGCGGCGGCGCAGGAACGTCGCCGCCCACAGGGCGTCGCCGCCGTTGTCACCGGAGCCCACCACCGCACATATGCGCCGGCCTGCAACACCACCGGTACGCAGCTTCAGTTCGGTCGCGATCGCTGTCGCCAGCCCGTAGGCGGCGCGGCTCATCAGCACACCGTCGGGCAGCGATGCCAGCAGTGGGGCCTCGGCGGCACGGATCGCATCGGCCGAGTAGTAGTACCGCATCAGCTCCCGTTCCACTCGAGATGTGTTCGACTTTGCCGCGCGCCAACAGGTTACGTGTGTTTGCTCGGCACGGTCACAGATTCGCCCCGACCAGGCCGCTGGTGTTGCCGGGCGGCACCGAAAGTGACGCTGTGGCTGTTACCGACGCGCAGGAACGACCACTGCGTCACTTTCGCGCGATCCGGGCGATGGTGGCTGCGGCTTCGCGCAACCGGTCGGGTGGATGCGATGCGTACCCGAGGACCAGGCCGGGTGGTCCTGGTAGCCGCCGGTGCCACGACACGGGATGCACGAGAACACCGGCTGCACGTAGATCGTCGGCCAGCGCGGCATCGTCGACACTGTCGGGCAGCGTCACGAGCAGGTGCAGACCGGCGGCAACACCGCTCACCTTCGCGGCAGGCATGGCGACCGACAACACGTCCAGCAGCGCGTCGCGCCGGGCCCGGTGCCGCGTGCGCATCAGCCGGACATGCCGGTCGTACTCGCCCGATTCCAGTAACCGGGCGAGCACCAGCTGCGGCAGCGTCGGGCTGCCGAGGTCAGTCGCATGCTTGGCCGCCACCAGGTCCGGGCGGCGCCGCGAGGGCGCGATCACCCAACCCAGGCGCAGCGCGGGCGCCAGGCTCTTCGAGGTGCTGCCGGCATACGCGATGCGATCGGGCGCCGACGGATGCAGGGCCGGCACGGGTGCCCGGTCATAGCGATATTCGGCGTCGTAGTCGTCTTCGATGATCAGCTCCCCGTCCCACTCCAGCAGCTCCCGGCGCCGGTGCGGGCCGAGCACCACGCCCGTCGGGAACTGATGCGCCGGAGTCAGGAAGACCGTGGGTGCGCCGGTGGCGGCAAGCTCCGTGACGCGGATGCCGTCGTCGTCGACGGGGACAGGCACAGGGCGCAGACCCCAGTACTCGAGTTCGTCGACCGCCCCGCGCGAGCCGGGATCCTCGACGGCGATCGCGTCGAGGCCTTCGCCGCACAGCTGCCGGGCGAGAAGGGCGACGGCCTGGGCGACGCCCGCGACCACCAGGATGTCGTCGGGTTCGATCCGCAGGCCGCGGGTCCGGGCCAGCCACGGCGCGAGTGCCGCCCGCAACCGCGGATGACCGCGGGGATCTCCGTAGCCGAGGTCTTCCGGCGAGGTCGCGGCCAGCACCGCGCGCTCGGCGCGCAGCCAGGTGCTGCGCGGGAATGCCGACAGATCGGGCACACCTGGCGAGAGATCGATTCCTTCACCGGCAGGAAGGCGGGGCCGCGGCAGACGCGACACCGCCGACGGCGGCGCCGGGGGTTCTGCCCGGGGCCGCCGGACCGGCTGCGCGAGAACGTGGGTGCCCCCACCCGCGTGCCCGCTGACCAGACCCTCGTCGGCAAGGCGCCGATAGGCCTCGACGACCACACCGCGGGACACCGCGAGTTCGCCGGCCAGCAACCGGGTCGGCGGAAAGCGGGTGCCCGGGGTGAGCCTCCCGTCAGCGATCGCAGTGCGCAGCGCATCCGCGAGCCAGTCGGTGAGTCCGCGCGTCGGGGCGGTCGCCGGGTCGAGCTGCAGAAAGTCTGCGCCTGCAATTTGGTCCATGACAGATGTCCAAACTTGGATCTACTTGTTGGACCATATTGGCGCCAGCATGGGAGCATGTCCAGCCCCACCCGCGCCGGCCTGTCCGGTGCACTCGGCATGACGTTCGTCGGCGGCAGCGTGGCCGTCTCGGGTGCGCTCGCCGACGCGCCACTGCACACCGCGCAGGCACTGCGCTACGCCATTGCGTGCGTGCTGTTACTCGCGTGGGTCCGACTGACCCGCCGGCCCCTGCGTCGCCCGCAGGGCACGGAGTGGCTCTGGCTGCTGGGTGTCACCGTCACCGGCCTGGTGCTGTTCAACGTGGCCCTCGTATACGGATCGCGCCACGCCGAGCCCGCGGTCCTGGCAGTCGCGGTGGCATGCGTGCCGTTGGCACTGGCCGCCCTCGGCCCCCTACTCGAAGGCCACCGCGCCCGGACCCGGGTGCTGACCGCCGCTGTGATCGTCAGCGTCGGGGCGGTCATCGTCGAAGGACTGGGCCGCGCCGACGCCATCGGACTGCTCTGGGCAGTGGTCGTTTTCGGGTGCGAGGCCGGCTTCACGCTGCTGGCTGTACCGGTGCTGTCCTCGCACGGCGCGGCCGGTGTATCGGTGCACACCACCTGGATGGCCGCCGCGATGTTCGGCGTGCTCGCGCTGAGCACCGAAGGGTGGAGAGCGGCAAGCACTTTCGATACCGGCGAGATCCTGGCGATCGGCTACCTGGCCGTGTGCGTCACCGCCGTCGCGTTCGTCCTCTGGTACACCTGCGTGCGCACGCTGGGCGCCGGGCGGGCCGGCCTGCTCACCGGAGTGGCGCCGGTAGCAGCCGCCGTGATCGGCATACCCGTCACCGGCACCCTGCCCGCGGGACCGGTGTGGGCGGGCATCGGCTTGATCGCCGCAGGGCTCGCATCGGGCCTGGGCGACGGACCGCGCCGTCAGACCGACGCTGTGGCAGCGGCAGGCTCGACCGTCACCTTGATGGCCTCACCGTTCTGCACGATCGAGAAGGCGTCGAGCACATCGTCGAGCGGGATATGGCGCGTGATGAGGTCCTTCACGGGCACCTGACCGGTCGAGATGTACTGGAGCGCACGCTTGTTGTGCTCCGGCGCGGAGCCGTTGGCACCGTGGATGTGCAACTGCCGGTAGTGGACCACATTCGAATCGCAGGTGATGGTCGGGTTGGTCTTGGGCAGTCCACCGAAGAACGAGATGCGCCCGTTTCGGGCCGCCATGGCGATGGCCTGCTCCTGGGTGACGTTGGCCGCGGTGGCGGTGATGACGATGTCGGCGCCGCGGCCGCCGGTCAGTTCCATCACCTTCTCGACGACGTCGACCTCCGCCGCGTTGATCACCTCATCGGGATGCACGGCGTCGGCAGAGATCTTGAGCCGGCTGGCGTTGACGTCGACGAGATAGACCGGGCCGCAGTTGTGTACACCGCGCGCGATGCGGATGTGCATGCAGCCGATGGGACCGGCACCGAAAACCATGACGGTGTCGCCCTCTTCGATACCGAGCAGATCCTGCGCGTTGATCGCGCACGCGAACGGTTCGGCCGCCGACGCCTCGTCGTAGCCGACGTTGTCCGGAATCCGGTTCAGCCCATCGACTTTGAGCACTTGGCGCGGAACGATCATGTACTCGGCGAACCCGCCGTCGTACTGATAGCCCATCGATGTCTGGTTCTGACACACGGCCATCCAGCCCTTGCGGCACTCGTGACATTCTCCGCACGGGACCGCCGCGATCACCTGAACTCGGTCACCCTCTGCCCAATCGGTGCCGTAGGAGGAATTCACGTCGGCCCCCACCTCGACGATGTCACCGGCGATCTCATGGCCGATCGTGCGCGGTGGGGTCAGGTTCTGGTGCCCGTTGTGCAGGATCTTGACGTCGGTACCGCAGGTGGAGCAGTTGCGCACCCGGATCTTCACCTCGTCGGGGCCGCACTGCGGCTCCGGCACATCCTCCAGGCGGACGTCCTCTGGGGCGTAGTAGCGCAGGGCTTTCATGGTGGTCCTCTCGACTCACAGGGACTAGGTCACCGGGTTGGTATCAGCACCCTAACGCCAATTCGGTCACAAAACCACAGTTTCTAATGCCCATTTGAGTCCGATTGCTTGCAATAGTGCCCACTTGTGCGGTGTACTGGGTGTGCATGTGACCGGCGTCACCCAGCAGCCGGCAAGATCGGAGGTCGTCAGATGTCCACTGTCGAAGCGCCACGCCCCGGGGTTCGGGTGCACGTGCAGAAGCTGGGCACCTCGCTGTCGAACATGGTGATGCCGAACATCGGCGCCTTCATCGCCTGGGGCCTGATCACGGCCCTGTTCATCGAGCAGGGCTGGCTACAGGCCATCTTCTCCGGGCTCAAGGACCCCGACGGCTGGGTGGCCAGGATCGGCGGCTGGGGCAGCTATGACGGCGCGGGCATCGTCGGCCCGATGATCACCTACCTGCTGCCCGTCCTGATCGGATACACCGGTGGCCGGATGATCCACGGCAACCGCGGCGCCGTCGTCGGCGCGATCGCCACCATGGGGGTGGTCGCCGGCGCCGATGTCCCGATGTTCATGGGCGCGATGATCATGGGGCCCCTGGGCGGCTGGGCGATGAAGAAGGCAGACGCGCTGTGGGAAGGCAAGATCCGGCCCGGCTTCGAGATGCTCGTCGACAACTTCTCCGCGGGCATCCTGGGCATGCTGCTGGCCATCTTCGGCTTCTTCGGTGTCGGACCGATCGTGTCATCGTTCACCCGCGCCGCCGGGAACGCGGTGGACTTCCTGGTCAGAAATGACCTGCTGCCCCTGACCTCATTGCTCATCGAACCGGCGAAGGTGCTGTTCCTCAACAACGCCATCAACCACGGTGTGCTGACACCGCTGGGCACCACCCAGGCATTGGACACCGGCAAGTCGATTCTGTTCCTGCTTGAGACCAACCCCGGTCCCGGCCTGGGAGTCCTGCTGGCGTTCATGGTGTTCGGTCGCGGCGCGGCCCGCGCCTCGGCACCGGGCGCCGCGATCATCCAGTTCTTCGGTGGCATCCACGAGATCTACTTCCCGTACGTGCTGATGAAGCCCAAGCTGATCGCCGCCACCATCCTCGGCGGCATGACCGGCGTCTTCGTCAACGTGCTGTTCGGTTCCGGTTTGCGGGCCCCGGCCGCACCGGGTTCGATCATCGCGATCTACGCGCAGACCGCCGGCGGCAGCTTTCTCGGCGTGACGTTGTCCGTGCTCGGAGCCACCGCCGTCTCGTTCGCCGTCGCCTCACTGCTGCTCAAGACCGATCGTGCCGGTGACGAGCCCGATCTCGCTGCGGCGACCGCCGAGATGGAGGCACTCAAGGGCAAGAAGTCCAGCGTGGCTTCCGCCCTGGTCGGTGCGCCCCGGGGTCCGGTGAGCAGCATCGTGTTCGCCTGTGACGCCGGTATGGGGTCCTCGGCGATGGGAGCCTCGGTGCTGCGCAAGAAGATCCGTTCCGCCGGATTCGGCGACATCGCCGTGACCAACCAATCGATCGCGAATCTCACCGACACCTACGACCTGGTGGTCACACACCGCGACCTGACCGACCGGGCCCGACTGAAAACCGGTTCGGCCGTTCATGTCTCGGTGGAGGACTTCATGAGTTCACCCCGCTACGACGAGATCGTCGAGATGCTCGGTGACACGAACTCCGCTGGGGATGAGCGCTCGCGCGAAGACCAGACGGGTGGAGATGCAGCGGTGGTGGAACAGCCCGTGAGCAAAGCAGACGACGTGCTACCCCTCGAATCGATCGTGCTGGCCGGCACCGCCACCTCAGCGGACACCGCCATCGACGAGGCCGGTGCCCTGTTGGTCGCGGCGGACGCCGTCGAGCCGGCCTACGTGGATGCCATGCACGAGCGGGAGAAGTCGGTGTCGACCTACATGGGCAACGGTCTGGCCATCCCGCACGGCACCAACGAGGCCAAGACCGCGATCCGCCGCACCGGGATCTCGTTCGTGCGCTACCCCGAACCGATCGACTGGAACGGCAAGCCCGCCGAGTTCGTCGTCGGCATCGCCGGGCTGGGCAACGACCACATGGCCCTGCTGACCAAGATCGCGCACGTGTTCCTCGACAAGGACGAGGTGGCCCGGCTGCGGGCGGCGACCAGCGCCGACGACGTGCGCGCAGTGCTTTCCGACAGCAAATAACCGACGCCGCACCCGGGTGCCCCAGAATGGCAAGGGTGGATTCAGATACCCGCCAGAGTCGCATCGTCGAGTTCGCGCGCAGCCGGGGCCGCGTCGATGTGCTGACGCTGGCCGAGGAACTCGACGTCGCGGCCGAGACCATCCGCCGCGACCTCAAGGCACTGGCCGGGAGACGACTGCTCAAACGTGTGCACGGCGGCGCGATCCCACTGGAGACCGCGGCGTTCGAATCCACCGTCGAATACCGCAGCCAGGTAGACCTGGCCCAGAAGCACCGCATCGCTGCCGCGGCGGCACACCTGTTGCACGGCGCCGAAACCGTCTACCTGGACGAGGGTTTCACGCCACGGCTGATCGCCGAACAGCTCGCCGATCAGGAACTGACCGTGGTCACATCATCGCTGCTGGCCGCCGAGGCGCTGGCACACAGCGAGACCGTCACCGTCCTGATGATCGGTGGGCGTATGCGAGGGCGCACCCTGGCCACCGTCGACCAGTGGGCGGTGGAGCGACTCAACAGCCTGGTGATCGACATCGCCTTTCTGGGCACCAACGGGATCACGGTCGAACATGGCCTCACCACACCGGATCCCGCGGTGGCTGCGGTGAAGCAGACAGCGGTCAAGGTCGCGCAACGGTGCGTGTTGGTGGCGGCGCATTCCAAGTTCGGGGAGACGAGTTTCTGCCGGTTCGCGCACGTCTCCGATTTCGAGTCGATCGTCACGGGCACCGAGTTGCCCGCAGAGGAAGCACAGCGCTACGAAGCGCTGGGGCCATCGGTGATCCGCACCTGAAGACCGTCCCAGAACCGGCCCGCCCGTTGGGCAATCTCATCCGGGTATTCGCCGTTGATGGCGTGAGAAGCGTCGGACCAGAGCTCGATCTCACCGTGCACCAACAGCTCTCGCGCCCGCGCGACGGCGCGCGTCGGGTTGAGCATGACGCTGCGGCCCGCGATCAACGCCAGCACCGGCACGTCGATCCCCCGTAGTTGCTCGTCGCTGAACAGCTTCGGCATCGGCGTGCGCAGCGTGAAATCCGTTGAACCGGCGGAGATCAGCGCGGCCTCCATCTCGGCGGCATCCACATCGGCACCCCCGGCAATCCAGCTCTGCACCCGCCTGCGCAAGCGCTCGGGCACGCCCGGCGCGAACAGTGCCACCGAGGCCAGCATCGCCTTGACCGGAATGCCGGTGAAGGTGAACACCGGATCCAACAGGGTGAGCGACGCGATCCGGCCGGTCCGGTGCACCGCACCGTTGGTGGCCGTCCAGCCGCCCATCGACACCCCGAGCAGGTGGGCCTTGTCCAGCCCGAGTCCGGCCAGCGTCTCATCCAGCCACTGCGCCTGATCGCAAGCATCACGAATCACCTTGTGCTGCACCGACAGGCCGGCCTCACCGAGCAGGTCTATGCCGTACACGGTGCGACGCTCCAGCAACGGTCCGAGGTTGGTTTCATACATCGGCGTCGACGCATTGCGGCCCGGAAGCAGCACCACCGGCACACCGGCGTCCGGCCCGGCGAACCGGTAGGCCCGCACCGTGCCGAACGACGTGGGCACGTCGAACAGTTCGAACGGCGGCAAGGCCGCCATCCCGGCCCGGTAGGTGCCCAGGAAATGCTCGAACGCCGCGTCGGAAACGAATGCTCCGAGCGCGTTCCGGTCCCACCGCCCAGCGATGTTGACCGTCGGAACCCGCAGATCCACTATTCGACGGTGACGGACTTGGCCAGGTTGCGCGGCTTGTCGACGTCGTACCCTCGCGCCCGGGCCACCCCGGCCGCGAACACCTGCAGCGGGATGGTCGACAGCAACGGCTGGAACAGCGTTGACACCGCCGGGATCTCGATCAGGTGATCGGCGTACGGCCGCACCGTGTCGTCACCCTCCTCGGCGATCACGATGGTCACCGCGCCGCGGGCCTGGATCTCGCGGATGTTGGACAGCAGCTTGGCGTGCAGCATCTGCGCGTTCTTGGGCGACGGCATCACCACGATGACCGGCAGGTCCTCGTCGATCAGAGCGATCGGACCGTGCTTGAGCTCACCGGCGGCGAAGCCCTCGGCGTGCATGTAAGCCAGCTCCTTGAGCTTGAGCGCGCCCTCGAGCGCCACCGGGTAGCCGACGTGCCGGCCCAGGAACAGGATCGTGGGCGACGTCGCGAACCGCTGCGCCAGCTGGAACACCGGCTCGATCCCGGCCAGTACCCGGCTGACCATGTCCGGCATGGCTTCCAGCTCGCTGTACTCGCGCTCGACCTCGTCGGGGTACTTGGTTCCACGGGCCTGCGCGAGGGCCAGCCCCACCAGGTAGTTCGCGGCGATCTGCGCCAGGAACGTCTTGGTGGCGGCCACACCGATCTCCGGCCCGGCCCGGGTGTAGAGGACCGCGTCGGCTTCGCGCGGGATCTGGCTGCCGTTGGTGTTGCAGATCGCCAGCACCTTGGCCTTCTGCGTCTTGGCGTGCCGCACCGCCTCCAGCGTGTCGGCGGTCTCGCCGGACTGCGAGATGGCGATCACCAACGTGCTGCGGTCCAGCACCGGGTCGCGGTACCGGAACTCGCTGGCCAGCTCGACCTCGACCGGCAACCGGGTCCAGTGCTCGATGGCGTATTTGGCCAGCAGGCCGGAGTGGTACGCGGTGCCGCAGGCGACGATGAAGACCTTGTCGATCTCGCGCAGTTCCTGATCGGAAAGGCGCTGCTCGTCGAGCACGATGCGACCGTCGACGAAATGCCCCAGCAGGGTGTCGGCGACCGCGGCGGGCTGCTCGGCGATCTCCTTGAGCATGAAGTAGTCGTAGCCACCCTTTTCGGCGGCGTCGAGATCCCAGTCGATGTGGAATTCCCGGTAGTCCCGGCCGGCCTGCAGATCGTCCCGGCCGAAGAAGTCGGTGATCCGGTAGCCGTCGGCGGTCAGCACCACCGCCTGGTCCTGGCCGAGCTCCACGGCGTGCCGGGTGTGCTCGATGAACGCCGCCACGTCGGAGCCGACGAACATCTCGTTCTCACCGATGCCGACGACGAGCGGGGTGGACCGGCGAGCGGCCACGATCGTGCCCGGATCGTCGGCGCTGGCGAACACCAGGGTGAAGTGGCCTTCCAGGCGCTGCAGTACGGCCAGGACGGACGCCGGGAAGTCGCCGGCGGTGTCACCGTTGGCGTACTGACGGGCCACCAGGTGGACGGCCACCTCGGAGTCGGTGTCGCTGGCGAACTCGACCCCGTCGGCTTCCAGCTCGGCGCGAAGGCCGGCGAAGTTCTCGATGATGCCGTTGTGGACGACGGCGATCTTGCCCGCGGCGTCGCGGTGCGGGTGCGCGTTGCGGTCGGTGGGCCGTCCGTGGGTGGCCCACCGGGTGTGGCCCAGGCCGGTCGTGCCGGTAAGCACGCCGTCGTCGGTCTCGGCGAGGGCGGCCTCCAGGTTGGCCAGGCGTCCGGCGCGTCGACGTACCGTCAACCCGCCGTTGTCGTCGATCAGCGCGATTCCCGCGGAGTCGTAACCCCGGTATTCCATCCGGCGCAGCGCGTCGACGACGATGCCGCGGGCCGGGCGCGCCCCGACGTAGCCGACGATTCCACACATAGGGTCCCAGGGTAGTGCAGTCGGAGCCCTGGCCCGATTCTGCGCGACGACGTTTGACGGATATCACCGCGAAAGCCCGGGCGCGCCTCAGGCTCAATTGGCGCGCTCACGCGCCGCGGCGCGCTGCGATACGGTCAACGCGTGGCCAGCACAAAGAAGCTCTTCGCAGGGTTGACCCGCCGCGGACCGTATCGGGTTCTGCGCGGTGACCTGGCGTTCGCCGGCATGCCGGGCGTGGTGTACACGCCGGAGTCCGGCCTGAACCTGCCCGGAGTGGTGTTCGGCCACGAGTGGATGACGCAGGCGGACAACTACACGCACACCCTGGAGCACCTGGCCTCCTGGGGCATCGTGGCGGCGGCCCCCAACACCGAGACGGGCCTGGCGCCGTCGGTGCTCAATTTCGCCTTCGACCTGGGCGCGGCCCTCGAGATCATCACCGGGGTGCGGCTGGGGACCGGCAAGATCAGCGTGCACCCGGGCAAGCGGGGTGTGGTCGGGCACGGTTTCGGCGGCTCGGCCGCGGTGTTCGCCGCCGCGGGCATGGGCGGCGATCCGCACCGCCCGAAGGCTGTGGTGTCGCTGTTCCCGACGGTTACCAAGCCGCCGGCCGAGCAACCGGCGTCGACGCTGCAGGTACCCGGCCTGGTCCTGACCGCCCCCGGCGATCCGATGACCCTGCGTTCGAACGCCGTGGAGCTGGCCCGGGCCTGGGAGGGCGCGACGCTACGCACGGTGAGCAAGGCGCAGGCCGGCGGTCTGGTCGAGGGCCGCCGACTGGCCCGGTTCATCGGGCTGCCCGGCGCCGACCGGAGCACCCAGAAGACCGTTCGCGGCCTTCTCACCGGCTACCTGCTGGCCACGTTGACCGGCGACAAGACCTACCGCGCCTTTGCCGACCCCGAGGGCGACCTGCCGCACACCGAGCCGGCCGACCCGAACGCCGATCCGGTCGCTCTCGAGGACAAGGTGGTCGCGCTGCTCAAGCCGTGACGCCGGCGGGGTCGCCGAGCAGGTGCTCTCCCAGTCGGGGCGGTGCACTGCGGTACTGCACCGGCGTCGCCGACAGCGACACCGGATTGGCGACCTGAGGGGTGCTGCTGCCGGGCACCGGGACGGTCGCGGCCAAGCCCAGCTTCTCGGCGAAGGCGAACGCCTCGGCCATGTCGTTGATGGGCCCGGCCGGCACCCCCACAGCAGTGAGGACGCCATACCAGTAATCGGCTCCGTGATTGCTGAACTCGGCCTCCAACAGAGCACACAGCTCATCTCGGTGACGCACGCGTAGCGCGTTCGAGCTGAAGCGTTCGTCGTCGGCGAGCCCGTCGAGCCCAAGCGCGGTGACCAACAACCGGAACTGCTTGTCGTTGCCGACGGCCAGCGCGATGGGCCGATCCGCGGTGTTGAAGGTTTGGTAGGGCGCGATGCTCGGGTGGCGATTTCCCATCATCGTCGGGACGCTGCCGGCGCCCAGGAATCCCGAGGCCTGATTGACCATGGAGGACAACAACACTGACAACAGGTCGGTGTCGACGCGTTGTCCCTGACCGGTGCGGTCGCGGTGAGCCAGTGCCACCAGGATGCCCGTGATGGCGTGCATGCCGGTGAGCACGTCGACCATCGCCACCCCGACCTTCGTTGGGTCGCCGGGTTCGGTTCCGGTGATGCTCATCAGCCCGCCGACGGCTTGGACCAGCAGATCGTAGCCGGGCAGGTCGGCGCCGCCGTCCCGGCCGAATCCGGTGATGGCGCAATAGATCAGGTCTGGTTTGACCTCGCGGAGCGTGTCGTAGCCCAGACCGAGTTTGTCCATGGTTCCGGGCCGGAAGTTCTCGACCACGATGTCGGCGCGGCTGACCAACTCGCGGGCACGGGCGACGTCGCCGGGATCGGTGAGATCGAGCACCAGAGAACGCTTGTTGCGGTTGACGGCGTTGAAATACGTTGCCACGCCGTCCGCGTCATACGGCGGTCCCCACTCGCGGGTGTCGTCCCCGACGCCGGGCCGCTCAATCTTGATGACGTCGGCCCCGAAGTCGCCGAGCATCATGGTGGCGTACGGGCCGGCCAGTACGCGGCTGAAGTCGATGACGGTGATTCCGTCGAGCGCACCGGCGTTCATGCTCTCGCCTGCCCGCCGCGCAGGTACACCGTGGTGGTGTGGGTGAAGAATTCCCTGGCAGCGCCGCCCTGTTCCTTGGGGCCCAGCCCGCTCTTCTTGGCGCCCCCGAACGGCACGTGCGGATCGGCGCCTGCCGACTCGGAGTTCACGTGCAGCACGCCCACGTCGATCTGCTCGACGGCCTGCAGGGCCCGGGTCAGATCCTGGGTGAAAACCGCTGCCGAGAGCCCGAATTCGCTGTCGTTGGCCATGGCGAACGCGGCGTCAGCATCGGCGGCCCGCCGGACGGCCAGGACCGGGCCGAACAGCTCCTCGGTCCACACGTCGGCCGGTGCCCCGTTGAGTTCGACGACGGTCGGCGCGATGAAGTAGCCCTCGGCCAGCGGGCCGTCGGCATATGCCCGTCCGCCGGCCAGGACTGTCGCTCCCTGGGCCCGCGCGGTTTCGACGCCGGTCGTGATCGTCTTGTACGCCGACTCACTGACGACCGGACCCATCTGGGTGGCCTCGTGAACCGGGTCGCCCACGACGAGCGCCTCGGCACGGTCAGCGAGCGCCTCTAGGAAACGGTCGGCGATCTTCTCGGTGAGGATCAACCGGGATGTGGCCGTGCACTTTTGGCCGGTCGAACGGAACGCACCCATCATCACCTGCTCGACCGCCAGGTCCAGATCTGCATCGTCGAGCACGACAGCGGCGTTCTTGCCACCCATCTCGGCTTGCGCCGGAACCCCGCGGGCGGCGGCCATACTCGCGATCCGCCGCCCGATGCCGGTGGAGCCGGTGAATGTGACGGCGTCGACGTCGGGATGGTTGACGATCCCGTCGCCGATGGCCGAGCTCCCGATGAGCAAGTTGAGCACGCCCGCGGGCAGGCCGGCGCTGTCGAGCGCGCGCGCCAGGTGCATCGCCAGCAGCGGCACCGTACTGGCGGGCTTCCACACCACCGAGTTCCCGTAAATCAGGGCCGGAGCGATCTTCCAGGCCGGGATGGCGATGGGAAAGTTGAACGGGGTGATCACCCCGACCACGCCAACCGGCTTGCGGGTGACCAGGATCTGCTCACCGGCCCGCGGCGAGGCATAGATCTCGCCGGCCTGCCGGTCCCCCTCGTTGCCGTAGTAGCGCAGGATCTGGGCCGCGCGACGCACTTCACCGACGCCTTCGGCCAGCGTCTTACCTTCTTCTACCGACAGATCGCGTCCCCACTCGCCGGCCTTGTCGTCGAGGATCTCGGCAGCGGCCAGCAGCACACCACCGCGAGTGGCCATCGGGGTGGCCGCCCATGCGCGAACCGACTCGCCGGCGGCGGCCACCGCCGCCTCGAGATGGTCCGCGCTCGCGGCGCCGCCTTCGGCGACGACCGACTGTGGCCGCGAAGGATCGACACTGCGGACGCCATCACCCTCGCCGGAAATCCATTGCCCGGCAATGAGGTGCTGAAGCCGTGCCGGTGTATGCGTAGTCATCCGATTGCTCCAATCAGGTTGCGGCGGCTCAGCGGAAGGCTGCCTGGCCGGTGAGTGCCTTGCCGATGGACAGTAGATGCATCTCGGAGGTGCCTTCGTAGGTGAGCACGGATTCGAGGTTGTTGGCGTGGCGCAGTGGTGAGTATTCGAGGGTGATTCCGCTGCCGCCCAACAGGGTCCGGCATTCGCGCGCGATGGCCAGGGCTTCGCGGACGTTGTTGAGCTTGCCCAGGCTGATCTGCTCGGGCCGAGCGCCGTCGGCATCCTTGATCCGGCCCAGGTGGATGGCCAGCAGCATTCCCTTACCGAGTTCGACAGTCATGTTGGCCAGCTTCTCCTGGGTGAGCTGGTAGCTGGTCAACGGCTTGTCGAACACCTCACGCGAACCCGCGTAGTCGATCGCGGTCTCCAGGCTGTCGCGGGCCGCACCCAGGGCACCGAACACGATGCCGAACCGGGCCTCGTTCAGGCACGACAGCGGGGCCGACAATCCCTGGGCCAAAGGCAGTTGCGCCGAGGCCGGCAGCCGCACGTTGTCCAGCACGAGCTCGGAGGTCACCGACGCCCGCAGGGACAGCTTGCGATGGATCTCGTTGGCGGTGAACCCAGGGGTGTCGGTGGGCACCACAAAGCCCCGGATGCCGTCATCGGTCTGGGCCCAGACCGTGGCCACATCGGCGAGGTTGCCGTTGGTGATCCACATCTTGGTGCCATTGAGCACCCAGTCCGCGTTTTCTCCGGCGCCGTCGCGGCGGGCCCGGGTGCGCATGCCCGCGGGGTTGGAGCCGAAGTCGGGCTCGGTCAGGCCAAAGCAGCCGATCGCCTCCCCGGCCGCCAGCCGGGGCAGCCACTGGTTCTTCTGTTCCTCAGATCCGTACCGGTAGATCGAGAACATCGACAGCGAGCCCTGCACGGAGACAAAACTGCGGAACCCGCTGTCGCCGGCTTCCAGCTCCATACACGCCAGGCCGTAGCTCACAGCGTTGGTGCCCGCACACCCATAACCCTGCAGATGCATGCCCAACACCCCGAGCTTGCCGAACTCCCTGGCCAACTCTTTGGGCAACGTGGCCTCTTCGAACCACTCGCCGACGTTGGGCCGCAGCCGGGTATCGACGAACTGCCGCACCGTCGCGGCGATGTCACGCTCGTCGTCATCGAGCAACCGATCAGTGTCGAACAGCTCCAGCGGCCGGTAAGCGGACTTCTTGGCAGCCGGTGCGGCGGCGGCGGCGGTCAGCGTCATGAGGTAACTCCTAGGCGAGATTCGGTGAGGTGAATTAGAGCGCGGCAAAGGCATCGCGTACGACGCTCAATGCTTCGACGAGTAGGTCATCCGAGATCGACAGCGGCGGCAGGAAGCGCAGCACATTGCCGAAGGTTCCGGCGGTCAGCGTGAGCACGCCGTTGTCCAGGCAGTGGCGGCTGACGGCGGCCACGGCCTCACGGTTGGGGGTGCGAGTACCGGCGACGACGAGTTCAGCGGCGATCATCGCGCCGCGGCCGCGGATATCACCGAGAATGTCTGTCGCGCTGGCGATCCCGCGCAATTCGCGCACCAGAATGTCTCCGATGGCTTGCGCGCGGTCGAGCAATCGATGCTGCTCGATCTCGTCGAAGACGCCCAGGGCGGCCGCGCAGGCCACCGGATTGCCGCTGTAAGTGCCTCCGATGCCGCCGGGATGCGCGGCGTCCATGACGTCGGCGCGACCGGTGACCGCGGCCAGCGGCATGCCACCGGCCAGCCCCTTGGCGGTGACGACCATGTCAGGCACCAAACCGTCGTGCTCACTCGCGAACCACGTTCCGGTGCGGGCGATTCCGGCCTGCACCTCGTCGGCGATCAGCAGGATGCCGCGGTCGCGGCAAAATTCGGCTACCGCGGGCAGGAATCCTTCGGCGGGAACGATGAATCCGCCTTCGCCCTGGATGGGTTCGACCACGACGCAGGCCACCGCGTCGGCGCCGATCTGGGCGTCGATGAGTTGGGCGAACTGGCCGAACGCTTCGGCGGCGCAATTCTCCGGACCGGACGGCCAGCGGTACGGGTAGGCCATCGGCGCGCGATACACCTCGGGAGCGAACGGCCCGAAACTGTGCTTGTAAGGCTGGTTCTTGGCGGTCATGGTCATCGTCAGCAGCGAACGGCCGTGGAAGGCGTGGTCGAACACCACGACCGCGGGCCGCTTGGTGGCGGCGCGGGCGTACTTCACGGCGTTCTCGACGGCTTCGCTGCCGGTGTTGAACAGTGCGGTGCGCTTGTCGTGCGTTCCGGGGGCGAGCTGGTTGAGCTTTTCGGCCACCTCGATGTACGGCTCGTACGGGGTGGCCAGGAAACAGGTGTGGGTGTAGCGGGCCAGCTGATCGGTTGCGCGCGCGACGACCGCGGGCGCAGCGTTGCCCACGGTGGTGACCGCGATGCCACTACCCATGTCGATGAACGAGTTGCCATCGACATCGACGATCACGCCGCCGCCGGCGCCGGCAGCGTAGATCGGCGCGCCGCTGGACAATCCCGCGGGCAGGGCGCCGGCGCGGCGGGCAGCCAATTCGCGAGAGCGGGGCCCAGGCACCTCAGTAACCAGTCGGCGTTCCTGACGCAGTTCCGGACCGCCGACCACTGTGTCGAGCATCGTCATCTTGCTCGTTCCTTCCGTCGATGTGGGCGCCAGCCTATGAACCACCCCGCGCATCCACCGATGGCCGAGTTGGACAACTTTTTCCTTCCTATTGTCCATATTGGAGATTCCCGATCGTCGGTGAAGTCCTCGACACTGTGGGCCTCGAACAGCAGCACGTATGGAGAGACACTGTGATGACCTGTGACGCCCACACCGCCGGGCGGCTTGACCCCGACACGATCGCCGATGCACTCGACCGGATGCAGTCGTCGGACCTGCCGCCGCGCGAACAGATGATCTTCATCGACTCTGGCGCGGCACGGACACCTCGCGCTGTCGTGGCCTGGGCGGACCCGGTGCCGTTGCTCACGGAGGCCTGTGCCCTGTTCGAGCACTTCGGCCTTCAGGTGGCGGACCAGCATCCAGTCACAACGCCCGGTCATCCGTTGACCGTGTCAGTCTTCGATTTCGTCGCCCCGGACGATTGGCGTGCCGGTAGCGAGAAGAAGCTGGCCGATGCGTTCGCCGCGCGCAGCGCCCATGGTTTCCTGATCGATGACTATGCGCGCCTGGTCATTTCGGCAGGCGTCACGTGGCGCGAGGTTGTTCTGGTGCGATCGGTCAGCCGGTTCGTGCGCCAATCGGGGTTGGCCATGTCGGACAGCTACGTCCTCGACACCTTGACGGACCACTCCGACTTTGTTGCCACCCTGGTCGAACTGTTCGCGGCACGTTTCGACCCCCAACTGTGTGATCGGGAATCACGGGTCGCCGACCTACAGAGCCGGGTGGAGAGCCTCATCGAGGCGACCACGTCGGTCGACGAGGACCGGATCCTGCGGGCGTTCGCCTCCTTCGTGTCGGCAACTTTGCGCACCAACTGGTTTCAGTGCGATCCCGACGGTCGCCCCAAACGTCACGCCTCGTTTCTGATCGACTCCTCGAAGCTCCATCCGCGCGGGCCAATCGTGCCGTTCCGAGAGATCTTCGTCGACAGTGACGACGTCGAGGGGATCCACGCCCGAAGTGGTCCGGTCGCGCGCGGCGGGCTTCGGTTCTCTGACCGCCCTGAGGACTACCGCACCGAGGTCCTGGGGCTGATGAAGACGCAGACCGTCAAGAACTCACCGATCGTTCCGGTCGGCGCCAAAGGCGCGTTCGTGCGCAAGAACCCGAGAGTCAGCGTGGAACAGTGCTACCGCATCTTCGTCGCCGGCCTTCTCGACCTCACCGACAACCTGCTCGACGATCGTGTCTGCCCGCCCGAACATACGGTCACCTACGGTGGAGTCGACACCTACCTGGTGGTGGCCGCCGACAAAGGCACTGCCCGATTCTCTGATGTCGCCAACGAGTTGGCGGTAAACCGCGGATTCTGGTTGGCGGACGCCTTCGCGTCTGGTGGTTCGGCGGGATACGACCACAAGAAGATGGGTATCACCGCCCGCGGAGCATGGGTATCGGTGCGTGCGCACTTCGCCGACCTCGGCCGCGACGCCGACGCCGATCTCATCACCGTGGTGGGTATCGGCGACATGTCGGGCGACGTCTTCGGCAACGGAATGCTGTTGTCGTCCAACCTCAAACTGGTGGCGGCCTTCGATCACCGCCACATCTTCATCGACCCGGATCCCGACCCACGGGCGGGCTATGCCGAGCGAACCCGGCTCGCCACAATGGCGACCAGCAGCTGGGACGACTACGACCGCACTGCCCTGTCCCCAGGTGGTGGGGTCTGGTCGCGCAACCTCAAACGAATCGACTTGCCCTTGATGGCCCGCAAGGCGCTCGGGATCACCGCTGACACGGTTACCCCCAACGACGTCATCCGGGCCATCCTCACCGCGGATGCGGATCTACTGTGGAACGGCGGCATCGGCACCTACGTGAAGTCCGCGCGCGAAAACGACACCGACGCAGCAGATCCAGCCAACGATGCCATCCGCGTCAACGCCGACCAGCTACGGGTGACTGTGATCGGCGAGGGCGGGAACCTCGGACTGACACAACGTGCCCGGATCGACTATGCCTTGGCCGGCGGGCGCGTCAACGCCGACTTCATCGACAACGCCGCGGGCGTGGCCTCCTCCGACCGAGAAGTCAACCTCAAGATCGCCCTCCAATCGGCCCTACGCGCGGACCGCGTCAGCGCTGCCGGACGCGACGAAATGCTGGCCGACTGCCAGGAGGAGGTCGCCACCGCGGTGCTGCGCGGCTGTGAGAACCAGGTGCTGGCCATCGGTCTGGCCGAAGCCCAAGCCTCTCGGCTGCTCAATCGCCACGAACGACTGATCGAGAACCTCGAGCAGGTATCCGGTATCAGCCGCGCCGCCGAAATGCTGCCCAGCAGGGCCGAACTCGTCTCCCGCACCCGTGCCGGCAGCGGATTGACGCGTCCGGAGATCGCGGTGCTGCTGGCGCATTCCAAGAACGTCGTGCGCGACGAGCTGCTGGCCTCCGAGGTACCCGACGATCCGATCTTCTCCACCGCGTTGCGCGATTACTTCCCCACGCCGTTCCGCATCCACCTCGATGCCGATATCGCTTGCCATCGGCTTGCCCGGGAGATCATCGCGACTCAGATCGCCGACGACCTGATCAACCACGTCGGTCCCGGCTTGATCTATCAACTCGACGAACGCCTGGGTGTACCTACCCCTACGGTCGCAGCGGCCTACACCGTGGTGCGGCACCTCTTCGGGATCGATGAGATGTGGCGCGCGGCGCTGGAGCAGACCGCAGGCGGCCCGGCACAGCGCAGGGTGGCGCTTCACTCGGTACAGCACTTCATCGAGCACACCGCGGGGCGCTTGTTGCGCCGACACAGCGGCAACCTCGACATCGGCACCACCATCGCGGCCTACCGGCGACACGTCGACACCCTGCACCACCACCGCCATGACTTCGGCGACCGTTGGCCGCGGCTGCGCCCGGACTCATTGGACCTCAGCCGAACCGCCACCAGAATGGGTGTCGATATCACCGTGGTGGCCGGCGTGTTCCTCGCGATCGATGACCAACTCGACCTGGACTGGATCGAACGCGGACTGCGGGCGCACACCACGTCGACCTGGTGGGACGCCATGGGTACCAGCGCTATCCGCGACCAGTTCGCCGACACCCATCATCAGCTGACGGCCGCGGTGCTGAGTCTGGCCGCCGACCCCGAGGAAGCCCTGCGTGCGTGGCGGAACGGCGCGGCGACGGCGCTGGCGCGATTCGACCAGATGCGGGCCGAACTGGGCCGCGACAGCGTCATCGACGTTGCCCGCGGGGCCAGTGTCCTAGCCGAACTCGCGCTACTCCTTCGCCACACCGACTGCCTGGTCCGCTGAGCCGGCGCAACCGGTCAGCCGGCCACTCACAAAGTGCCGCTCAGCGACACCAACGACCATGGTGTCGCTGAAACCGGCAGCGCCGTGGCAGAACTCGGGTTCTCCAGCTTGGATCCAGCGACGTGCTCGGCGTCGTTGGCGACGATCACCCGGCCCTCCGAGTTGGTGAGCGCCAGCGGCGTGCGATGCGCGGCGAACGTCGGCAACAGTGCGGCGTCCAGTCGGGCCACCGGCACATCGGCCCCTGCCACGCCGATGAATTTCCCACGCTCGGAGGTCACCGGGACGGCGAACGTACACACGTACAGATCGACGCCGGTGTAGTCCAGGTACGGCCCGTACACCCACCGGGTGTCACGGTCGCGGGGCCCGGAATACCACTCCATCGTGGAGTAGTCGTAGAAGTACTCGCTGCCCGGATTGAGATCCAGTTCGAGTCGTTGTGCCTCTCCACCGGTTTTGGGATTTGGCTGCCACCACTCGAGGTACCGAGGGACGTCGGCCAACGCGCCGTCTGCGACGACGAATCCGACCCCGTTCACCAAATGTGCTTGCCGACGCAATTCAGCGATCACCGGGTCGCGGAGCGCCGCGAGGTCAGTCGAGGTCGGCCTGGCACCCGAGTCTTCGATGCGGTCCCACAGTGCGCGGGTTGCGACTGCGACCGTGCTCAGCGAGGCGAAGATGTCCTCGACGAGTGAGGTCACCGCCGCGGACACCAACTCGAGCGCCGCATCGCCGTTCTCGGCGCGAAACGACCCGTCCGTTCCGTTCGCCATCATCTCGAATGCCCTTCCGTCTGTATCGGCGTCAGCCTCGGCACCGGCGCCCGGCAGGATGCCGGATCGATCTGCGGACTCATGCTCTGGCGAGCTCCATCCGCAGGCCGATGAGCCGCCGGATGGTCAGCGCGCCGTACTCCTCTGCCAATGATCGCGCGGCCGCCTCATCCCCGGCCTCGATCGCGTCGACGAGACGGTGATGCGTGGCCGCCTCAACCGCGGGGTCCAACCCCAGCCGCGGCAACCAGACCATCGCCGCCAGTTCAGCCTGAATGTTCACCTCTGCGCGGGTGAGGCGAGCGGATTGCGAGCACACCGCGATCTCGATCTGGAATCGGCTGTCCGCGCGGCGGCTGGCGATCGCGTCCTCGCTGACAGCAAGACGATCCGCCAACGCCCGAAGGCGAGCGACGTCGGCTGCGACGGCACGGCGGGTCGCGAGAACCGCGGTGGCACCGGCGACCGCGAAGTGCTCGTCCCCGAGATCACGCAACCCCTCGACGGTCAGCTCCTGCAGCAGTGCCAACGATCGAGTGTGCACGTCTTCAGCTGAGGCACGCACGAAGCTTCCGCCGCCGCGCCCTCTCTTCGTCACCACCAGCCCCTGCTCGCGCAAGATGGCCAGCGCTTCCCGCAAAGTCATGGTCGATACGCCCAGTTGGGTGGCCAGATCGATCTCGCTCGGAAGCTGCTCCCCGTCGGAGATCACCCCGAGGCCGATCGCGGCAGAGATCCGCGCCACCACGGCATCCGTGCGTGGGCCGCTGCCCGCCAGCGGCGACAACACAGCCCCCACCGCGGTCAGGCCGCGCAACTGTTCGACCGCCACTGTTCCTCCTGCCAGGGCAATTTCGACGATAGTACGCGATAAGGCTTGAACTATGAACTATGGTCCTTTATGTTTTAATTCTATGGCTTGCCTCACAGCCCGCCCCTGAACATGGCCCCTGACACAGAAAGCCGGCCGCCTATGTCGACATCTCCCGACCCGCACGACGAGGACCACGCGCAACTCGCCGCGCTCGGCTTCCAGTCCGAGTTCAAGCGAGACATGAGCCTTTGGGCCAACTTCTCGCTCGGCTTCACCTATCTCTCGCCGGTCGTCGGCATCTACACCGTCTTCGCATTCGCGCTCGCCGCGGCCGGCCCGCCGATGATCTGGAGTCTGTTGATCGCCGGCGTCGGCCAGCTGCTGGTCGCGCTGGTGTTCAGCGAGATCGTCGCCCAATTCCCCGTCGCCGGCGGCGTGTACCCGTGGGCCCGCCGACTGTGGGGCCGCAAATGGGCATGGATGACCGGTTGGGTGTACATCTTCGCGCTGCTGGCCACCATCGCCGGCGTGGCCTACGGCGCAGGACCGTTCGTGGCGACCGTCTTCGGTTTCACCTCAACGGTTTACACCACCGTCGTATGCGCACTGATCGTGCTGGTGCTGGCCACCGTCATCAATCTCACCGGCACCAAGATGCTGAGCTATTTCGCGATCTTCGGCTTCACCGCCGAGCTGATCGGCGCGCTGATCGTCGGCGGGTGGCTGTTGCTCACGCAACGCCACCACGGGTTGGGCGTGCTGTTCGACAGCTTCGGAGCACAGGGCGAGCACAGCTTCCTCTACGCGTTTCTCGCGGCCAGCCTGATCGGCGTCTTCCAGTACTACGGATTCGAGGCCTGCGGTGACGTCGCCGAGGAGGTCCGCAACCCCGGAGTGCAGATCCCGAAGTCGATGCGACGGACGATCTACATCGGCGGCGCCGCAGCCACTTTCGTCTGCCTCAGCCTGGTTCTGTCGGTCGTGGACATCGGCGCCGTGATCCGCGGCGAGGACGTCGATCCGATCTCGACCGTGCTGGCCACGGCCTTCGGCCCGGTCGGATCCAAGATCGTGCTCTGCATCGTGCTGATTTCGTTCGTGTCCTGCGCTCTGAGCCTGCAGGCCGCGGCCAGCCGACTGCTCTACTCGTACGGCCGTGACGGCATGATCGTCGGCTCCAAGCTGTGGGCCCGATTCGACAAGAAACGCCACGTGCCCCCATATGCGTTGCTCGCCGCGGCGGTCGTCCCCGCTGCCCTCATCATCGGATCGATCGTCTCCACCGACGCGCTGACCAAGCTCATCAGCTTCGGCTCGGTCGGCATCTACATCGCTTTCCAGATGGTCGTGTTCGCCGCCTTGCGGGCACGCATCAAAGGATGGAACCCGAGTGGGAAGTACCGCCTCGGCCGATGGGGAATGCTGGTCAACGTTGGCGCCCTGGTCTACGGAGTGGCAGCCATCATCAACATCTGTTGGCCCCGGACGCCCGAAGCGCCCTGGTACGACAACTACATCGTGCTGCTGATGTCAGGCATCGTCATCGGGCTGGGTCTGCTCTACATGGCCATCGTCCGCTCCCATTCCAACGGCACCACGCCACACGCCGACGCGATCCCTGGGCCGGCTAGCTCACCGGATAAACCCGTTGTGGCGCAGCCTGTTTAGCCGACCAGCCAGATTACGATCTCCAAAGGAGAGTCACCATGACTCCGAACACCATCACCGCCAACACTGACACCGAGGCCCCGCGCCTGAACGTGACCGATCCCTCGTTCTCGATCACCTCGGCCCTGGTCCACGAGGCCCGGGAAGTCAGCTGGTTCGCCCATACCGAGTACGGGATCGCCGTCCTGCGTTACGACGAGGTCAGCGAGCTCATGCACCATCCGAGCCTGCGTCAGGGCAGTGTGCACTGGCCGGCCCACAACGGGGTGACAGACGGCCCGTTCCTCGACTGGTGGAACAGCTGGATCCTGAACAAAGAAGGCCAAGAGCACCGGCGGCTGCGTACCCTGCTCAACCCGGCGTTCTCCAAGCGGTTGATCAAGGGCCTGGTACCTCGATTTCAGGCACTGGCAGGCGAACTCATCGACGCCTTCGCCGACAAGGGTGAGTGTGAGTTTATCGGCGAGTTCGCCGACCCGTACGCCGCTCGCGTCATCGCCATCATGCTCGGGCTGCCCGAGTCGGAATGGCAGGTCATCGCCCGCGAGTCCGCCACCATCGGACTGGCGATGGGCATCACGTTCAATCAGGAGCTGCCGCGGATCGAGGCCGCCCTGGCCACGCTTTTCGAGTACGCCGACGCCGTGATCGCCGACCGCGAGGCCAACCCGCGCGATGATTTCACGACGACGCTGGTGCAGGCGAAGAACGATGGTGGGCTGTCCGCCGACGAACTGCGCGATGCCTTCGTCCTGATGATCTTCGGCGGTTACGACACCACCCGTAACCAACTGGGCCTGGCGATGCAGAGCTTCATCGACAACCCAGCTCAGTGGGATCTGCTCGCGCAGAACCCCGCTCTGGGCGGCAAGGCCGTCGAGGAGGTGATGCGGACCAACCCCACGGTCCGCTGGGTCACCCGCGAGGCAACCGAGGACTTCGAATACCAAGGACTGGCGATCAGCGCCGGAACCACCGTCCACCTGTTCAGCGAGTCATCCGGTACCGATCCACGGGTGTTCGGGCCGCCCAGCTTCGACATCGCCGCGGAACGCAAGCCGCACTTCGGGTTCGGTGGCGGGGCGCACCATTGCCTGGGGCACTTCGTCGCCCGGGCCGACATGGCCGAGGCGCTGCCGCTGCTGGCCCGCCGGCTCCGCGACCCGAAGATGCTCGACGGTGCCGACTGGATGCCCGACTCAGGCAACACCGGCGCGAACAAGCTCCCGATCAGCTTCACCCCGGCCTGAGCGGGCCATCCATCCCACCAACCACACTCATCCCGAAAGGTCCGCGTCCATGAGCACAACAGCGCTCGACCAACACCGTGACGCCAATTCCGCACCCGGAGCCCTCGACGCCGCGCTCGCGGCGATCGAGGAATACGGCGTGGAGTTCGTCTACTTCCAGGCCGTCACGATCACCGCGAGAGTGGTCGGAAAGGTCATTCCCGCAGACCAATTCGCCCGGCTGGCGACGCGCGGGGTCATGCAGCACCGCACCGCCATCGCCAACCTGCAGACCACCCGCGAAGGCGTGCTGCTCGGGGGTGGCGTCGGGGCACCCGAGTACTGCGCCGTGCCCGACCTCGATACCTTCTCGGTGCTGCCCTGGGACCACAAGACCGCACGCGTCTTCTGCAGCCTTTACGAGCCCGACCACGTGATGGTCGATCCCGGCGCTCCCCTACCGACCGACACCCGCGGCCTGATGAAGCGACTGCATGCCGCCTTCACCGATCGCACCGGGCTGGAGCTGCGCACTGGGACCGAGCCCGAGATGACCTGGGAAGGACCAGGTTTCACCACGTCGTCGCGGCCGGACTCAAGCCCCGCCTATCACATCGAGCACCTGGAGCGGTATCGCGCGATCTATCAGAAGGTGATCGCCTACGCGAAGTTCATGGGCTTCCAGATGGTCGAAGGTGACTTCGAGGACGCCGGCCAGGTCGAGCTCAACTGGATGTACGACCACAGCGACGCAACGGCCGACCGGCTGATGACCTACCGGCAGATCTGCAAGCAGGTCGCCCGGGAGCTCGGCATTGAGGCGAGCTTCATGCCCAAACCCGGTCAGGGTTACATGGGTAACGGCTGCCACCACAACTTCAGCCTCTGGCGCGGCGACGTCAACATCCTGGCCGACGAAGGTCGCCACGACCTGCACCTCACCGAGGAGGGGCAGTACGCCCTCGGCGGGCTGCTCACCCATACCCCGGGCGCGATGCTGATCATGGGGTCAACGGTCAACTCCTACAAGCGATACTGGGACTCGGGTCAGTTCGCCCCGTCGAAGATCAACTGGGGGCTCGACAACAAGACCTGCACGGTGCGCCTGTCGGCCAACGGCCGGCTCGAGTACAAGCTTCCCGATGCCGCATGCAACCCGTACCTGACCCACGCGGCGATGCTGGCCTCCATCGACGACGGCCTGAAGAACCAGATCAGTCCCGGCGCACCCACTGTCGGCTCGAGCTATGAGTCCACGGAACCCGAATTGTTCGGAGAACTGCCGCTCACCCTCGGCGATGCGCTGGCCGCGTTCAAGGCCGACGACTACCTGATCAATGCGCTGGGCGCTCCGCTGGGGAACCTGTTGCTGGAGTACAAGACCGACGAGTGGGCGCGCTTCAACAGCTCGATCACCGACTGGGAGCGCACGATGTACTGGGAGGACACCCCGTGACCGAGCCGCTGCGACTCGCCTGCATCGACGCCGACGCACCACCGCTGTTCGGGCTCGCGTCGTCCCCCGGCGGCCGGGCCGGATACGAGCCGGCCGTCGCCGAACTCCTTGCGGCCGAACTGGACCGGGAACTCGAATGGGTCATCATGGCATGGGGCGACATGCTGCCCGCCGCCCGCGACCATCAGGTGGACGGCGTCCTGTGCGGCCAGGGCATCATCCCCGCCCGCCTGGAGCAGGCCGATTTCACCCGGCCGTACGGGATCTTCCACGAAGGCATCCTGATGCGCCGTGGCGAGGCGGTTCCCGACCCATCGGGTCTGGCGGGCAAGAGGATCGCCGCGATCCGCGCCTCGGCGAACTACAACCTGGCGTCGTCGTTCACCGGTGCCGAGGTAGTCGAGTTCGAGTCGGAGCACGTCTACGAGGACATGCTCGCCGCACTGCGCTCGGGCGAGGTCGACGCCGTCTGTGACGACGACGTCGTGTTCGTCCCGCTCGGCGACGCCGACCCGGACTTCGAGCTTGCGTTCGTCGTCAAGACGAACAACCCATGGGGCATCGCCGTCGCCAAGGACCGACCCGAAACCCTTGCGGCCCTTGATGGTGCACTGTCGAGGATCATCGCCGACGGGCGGCTGAAGTCCGTGTGGGCGCAATGGCTGCCGACGCTGGACTACCCCTTCGAGGTGAGCTGACATGCGACCACTGATCGCGGTGCCGGGCCGGCGCGCCGCCCGCGTGCCGATCCTGCGCTTCAGCGCGACGCTGGCCGCAGAGGCCATCTGCGAGGCCGTGTGGGCCGGTGGCGGTGAGCCGGTTGTACTGCACGGTCCCGGCGGCAATCCGGCCGCCGAGCTGGCCGACCGGCTGGCCCGGTTCGACGGCATCTGCATGCCCGGAGGGGCAGACATGGACCCGCGTCACTACGGCCAGGCGCCCGTCGCCGAGACCGAAGACCCGGTCGCGCACCAGGATGCGTTCGACATGGCGGTCATGTCTTGCGCATTGAGCCTCGGCATCCCGACCCTGGCGATCTGCCGCGGAATGCAGATCCTCAACGTGGTGCAGGGCGGCGATCTGGTCCAGCACCTCCCGCCGAGCAGCGTCGGACACGGCAACGCCGTACACGACGTGACGGTGGCCGAGGGCAGTCGGCTGATCCAGGTAGTGGGGTCCACTCGGGTCCCGGTGTCGTCGTATCACCATCAGGCGGTCGGTGTCATCGGTGCTAA
Organism: Mycolicibacterium nivoides; assembly: GCF_003855255.1. Taxonomy (NCBI): domain Bacteria; kingdom Bacillati; phylum Actinomycetota; class Actinomycetes; order Mycobacteriales; family Mycobacteriaceae; genus Mycobacterium; species Mycolicibacterium nivoides. The sequence continues at coordinate 4,949,916 of NZ_CP034072.1, forward strand.
CCTGCGGGTCGCCGCCACCGCAGACGACGGGTGTGTGGAAGCTCTCGAACACACCGGCGGGAATCTGCTTGCCGTGCAATGGCATCCCGAGGATCTCCACGCGTCTTCCTCCAGCGATGCCGCACTCTTCGCCGACCTCTCCGAACGAGCCGCAAAATCCAGGATGGAGGCTTTGGTATGAACAACCCCGTCGTCCTGCGCGACGAGGTCGAACCGTCCGGCACGCGCACCCGGGAGCCAGGACGGCCGCACATCGCCGTGCTGCTGTCCCTCAACTTCCCCGATCTCACCGAGCCGGTGGCGGCACTGCACCGGCGCTTCACCCGCACCGCCCTGACGGCACTGGCGGAGCTCGATGCCAGCTTCGAGCTGGTGGACACCTCCGAACCCGGATCCGTCGACGTGGTCGTCGACGCCGACGGTCTGCTGGTGCTCGGCGGCGGCGACATCGCCGCAGCCTGCTATGGCGGACCGGACGGAGCGGTGCCGAACTCCTACGGGGTCGACGCGGAAGCGGACCGAGTCAGCCTGAAGTTGATCCGGGGCTATGTCGACGCTGGCCGGCCGGTGCTGGGAATCTGCCGCGGCTCACAACTGATCAACGTCTGCTACGGCGGCACGATCATCGGTGACATCACCGACTACCAGCTCCACCGCGGCGGGCCGGGCGAACACCTTTTCATCGACGAGAAGGTCGAAGTACTACCCGAGACCCGGCTGGCCGTCATTCTCGGTGCCGGACCCCTCGTCGTCCGGTCCGGCCACCACCAGGCCGTCGACGACGTGGCAGATGAGCTCGCCGTCGCCGCCCGGGCCCTCGACGGCATCGTCGAAGCCGTTGAGCACCCGACGGACTGGGTGCTGGGTGTGCAGTTCCACCCCGAAGATGACGACGGGCCGCTGGAACCGCTGTACCAGCTGCTCGCCGGCTTCATCGCCGCCGGCCATCGGCCATCGGCCATGCGATCTTCAGCGCCAGCCGACCAGCCTGGACCGGGAGCCCAATGATGGAAAACAGCATCGTGGTCCGTATCGCCGAGATCCAGGTCGAGACACCGGATATCCGAGGTTTGCGCCTGGAGCAGCTCGACGGGTCCCCCTTCAGCGAGTGGCGTTCCGGCGCCCACATCGACGTGACCGGCCCCACCGGTGTGCTTCGCCAGTACTCACTGGCCGGATCACCGAAAGACGATTCGTCGATGTGGGTCGCGGTGAAAAAAGAAGGGTCGAAAGGTGGCTCAGCCGCCATGCACGAACTCAAGGTCGGCGACCACCTCAAGATCAGCAAGCCACGCAACATGCTCGGCATCGCCCCAGAAGCGACCAAGCACATCCTGATCGCCGGCGGTATCGGCCTCACCCCGTTGATGAGCATGGCGTTCGAGCTGTACAGCTGGGGCGCCGACTTCGAGCTGCACTACTTCGCGCGGTCACGAGAGGAGATGGCGTTCGACGACTTCCTCACCGAACGAGTCGAATACCGAGACTTCGTCACTTTGCATATCGGCGTGCCGCGCACCGAGCAACCCGCGCTGTTCCAGCGAATGGCATCGGACACTTCGGCTGATACACACGTATACACCTGCGGCCCTGAGGGTTTCATGGACCAGGTGGTTGCCGCGTTCAGCCCCGCGATCGGCGCGGACCGCATCCACCTGGAGGCGTTCACGCCGAAGGAAGTCGATACTTCCGGCGACCGGGCGTTCACGGTCGAACTGAGTACCGGTGAAGTTTTCGAGATCCCGGCCGACCGCTCGATTCTCGACGTACTCGAGGAAGCCGGGTGCGACGTGTTCAGATCGTGCGGGGAGGGCATCTGCGGATCCTGCGTCTCCGGTGTCGTCGAGGGCATTCCGGATCACCGCGACAACTGCCTGTCGGCAACCGTCAAGGCCAACAACGAGGAAATGGCGCTGTGCGTATCCCGCTCTCTCAGCGAAAAACTCGTCATCGAACTCTACTGACCACACAGACTGGAGAACTCCAATGAGCCTGTATCTCGTGACCGACCCGGCCACCGGCGACATCGTCAAAAAGTACCCGACCGCCACCGACGCCGCGATCGGCAATGCCTTGTCGTATGCAGTGACAGCAAACAAGACGTGGGCACGCGAGACGACCGTAGCCGAGCGCGCGGCCCTCGTCCGTCGCGTCGGCCGGCTGCATGCCGAGCGCGCAGACGAACTCGGCGCGATCATCGTGCGTGAGATGGGCAAACCGCTCGCCGCCGCGATCGGCGAAGTCAAGTTCAGTGCCTCGATCTACGAGTACTACGCCGACAATGCCGAGGTGCTACTGAGCGACCAGCCGATCGAATTGCTCGACGGCACTGGCGAAGCGCTGATCAAGAGCAGTCCCTATGGCGTCCTTCTCGGGATCATGCCGTGGAACTTCCCGGCCTACCAGGTGGCCAGGTTCGCCGGGCCCAACCTGTGTGTCGGCAATACAATCCTGCTCAAACACGCCCCGCAGTGTCCGGAATCGGCCGCCGCTATCCAGCAGATCTTCGACGACGCCGGCTTCCCAGCCGGGGCGTACGTCAACATCTACGCCACCAACGAGCAGGTGGCCAGGCTCATCGAACACCCACGGGTGGCCGGGGTTTCGCTGACCGGTTCCGAGCGGGCCGGCGCGGCCGTCGCCGAAATCGCCGGGCGCAACCTGAAGAAGGTCGTCCTCGAACTGGGTGGTTCCGACCCGTTCATCCTGTTGTCCACGGACGATCTCGATGACACTGTCGCCAAGGCCGCGGCGGCTCGCCTCGACAACACCGGGCAGGCGTGCAACGCGGCGAAGCGGTTCATCGTGGCCGACGAACTCTACGACACGTTCCTGGAGAAGTTCACCGCCGCCGTGCTCTCCGCCGCCGAGGACATCACGCCGCTGTCCTCGATCCTGGCCGCCGACCGGTTGCAGGAGCAGGTCGACAGCGCCGTCGAACAGGGCGCGACGCTGACCAGCGCCGGGGGGCGCAACGGCGCGTACTTCCCGACCGGCGTGCTGACGAACGTGAAACCCGACAACGACGTCTACTACCAAGAACTGTTCGGTCCCATCGCGATGGTCTTCAAGGCCGCGTCGGAAGACGAGGCGCTGGAGCTGGCGAATGACACCCCGTTCGGTCTGGGCTCCTACGTCTTCACCACCGACGCGGAGCAAGCCGCGCGGGTCGCGGCGAAGATTGATGCCGGCATGGTCTTCATCAACGGAGTCCAGGCCGACGGTGTGGAGCTGCCCTTCGGCGGCATCAAGCGTTCCGGCTTCGGCCGCGAGCTCGGCACGCTCGGCATCGGCGAATTCGTCAACAAGAAGCTGATCCGAACGGTCACGTGAGGCGCGGTATGTCACTCCCGGCTTGGGTTGATGGTCGGGAATGCGCCACCGCCGGGCTCCAGCCCGCCGTCGATCAGTAGCTGGGTCACCGCGCCGGCGGTCGCTGTCATGGCAGCAGCGTCGTGACGGGCCGCTCATGTAATCGAGCAATCGATCACATAGGCCCGCTTCGTCCCGCCTCAGTACACTGAATTCCCGTGACCGACAGCGAGATCGAGATCACCGCAGATCTTGTCCGCGACCTGCTGCAGGAGCAACATCCAGACCTCGCAGGGCTGACCATCCGCGAGGTGGCGGGCGGCTGGGGCAACCAAATGTGGCGTCTCGGGGACGAATTGGCCGTACGCATGCAGCACATGGACCGAACCCCGGAACTCCAGCTCAAGGAGCGCCGCTGGTTACCGGTGTTGGCCCCTCGCCTGCCGCTACCCGTACCGACTCCGGTGCGGTTCGGAGAACCCTCCGAGCGCTTCCCTAAGCACTGGACGGTGATGACATGGGTTCCCGGCGAGCCGCTGGACCACGGCACGATCAGCCGCGGCGTCCATGCAGCCGACACGCTGGCGGGCTTTCTCCGGGCGCTCCATGTGGACGCGCCCGCTGAGGCGCCGATCGCGGTAGACCGCGGAACCCATCCGAGGGACTGCACCGCCGGCTTCGAACACTTCTTCCAGGCCGTTGTCCCCGACGACATCGCTGCCGATGTCCGGACCGTCTGGAGTGACGCCGTTGCGGCCCCAGCGTGGGAGGGCCCGCCGGTGTGGGTGCACGGCGACCTCCATCCCGCGAACGCCATCGTCTCGAATGGGACGCTTGCGGGCGTCGTCGACTTCGGTGACATGTACGCCGGCGATCCCGCGTGGGATCTCGCTGCCGCGTGGGTGCTGCTACCCGCGGGCACCGCCTCACGGTTCTTTGACAGGTACGCGCAAGCAGATGAGGCAGCGAGACGACGCGCCCGCGGGCTGGCCGCCATGAAGAGTCTCTTCCTCATGCTCATGGGACAGAACGGAGCTCGGGGCCTCCCCGGCGGCAAGCCGAACTGGGGTCCGATAGGCCGCGCAGCACTTGATCGTGTTCTGACGGTCGATTGACGCGCTCGTTCGAAGGGCCCGCGCCAGGACGGGCAGCTACGTATCGTGACCACGATGGACCCGCAGCCAAGCCGTGGACCAGGGGCGCAGAGTGACGCCCTGACTCGTCGGCGGCTGCTGCAGATCAGTGGCAGCCTCGGGTTGGCCGCGACGCTCGGTGCTTGCGCCGATAACACCGATTCAACTTCGGCGCCCACCGCCCCGTCAACGAACGCCACGCCGGCTCCACTCCCTCAACCGGCCGCCGTCACTGCGCTGCCGCAGGAGCCGGCCCCGGCCACGACGATGGCCAGTGGGCAGCCAATGGTCCAGATCTGCCGACAGGCGTGGGGTGCGGCACCGGCCCGACCCGGCGGACGTCCGCACACCATCACGCGAATGACGTTGCACCACAGCGCTGTTGTTCTCGGCGAGAATCGACTTGCCCCCAGCCGGCTACGGCAGCACCAGCGCTACCACCAGCATGACCATGGGTGGATCGACATCGCCTACCACGTCGGCGTCGATCGCAACGGCAACATCTACGAACTACGCACCCCCGAACTCGCCGGCGACACCGCGACCAACTACGACCCCGCCGGGCACTTCCTCGTCCTATGCGAGGGCGACTTCGACCAAGAACCCGTCACCGACGCCCAACTCACGGGTGCGGCAACAGCATTCGCCTGGGCAGCCCAACAATTTCATCTGGCCAGCGGGACTCTCGGCGGGCACCGGGACTTCGCCGACACCTCCTGCCCCGGCGCCAACCTCTACGCCCATCTCAGCTCGGGTGACCTGCACACACGTATCGATGCCCTCGTCGCCGCCGGGCCCGTCGACCTGCAACGGCTCTGCGGAGAAGAGGCTGCCACCAAAGTCGCGGGCATCGAAGCAGGTGGGTGACACAGCTGGTGTCGAGATGCCCAGCACTTCCTTCGGAAGTCTAGGCATCGATGAGGTGACCAAGATCGGCCATGGACTCGACGATAAGGTGGAGGCACTGTTGCAGTTCCTCGGCGTCGAAGTCTCGATTCGGCCAGCCCTCTGGCGGCCCCGACTATCGGACGCGGGCCCCGTCGTGGCGCGGGATCGATTACGGCGCGCTGTCACCGGAGCTATGCAGCGCACAATCGTGACGCAGCTATTCACACGCCGCCCACGGTGACACTTCTATCCAGACCTCAAGAGGTCCAATCACGAGCGCGCAAGGCGCGAGACCAACTGGAGTCGGGCGCTCAGGCTCACCCGAGGGTTCTGAGAAATCTAGTTGGGACGTAGGAAACCACACCGCTTGGTGCAGAAATGGACACCGAGCACGTTCGTCGCCTTCGATTATCGGGCCAGCACCCACCGTGCAGCTCAGGCACGCCATCTTGGCGACCAATATTGCCCGCGTGCCGCATCACCGCATACACCGCGCAACATCTGGGCACGGTCGCCGGCTGCATATAGGTCGGTCCCACACACCGACTCGTCTCGATTCATAAGCGGCAAGGAGGTCACGCACACATATTTCGTTGATGCATCCGCTCACACGGATGGCCATACGAACAGTCGGGCGTCGCGAACAAGGGTGGACCGAAATCGGACGTGGGCTGTCTTCATTTGCGACAAGACATCGGTTATGCCCAGATCCGTCCGAAGAATCTTGGTGACGCAGAGGGCCTCTTGACTGGTGTCCTGGGCCGGTGCACTGCGGCGCCGCTCAGGCTGTTTGACGTCCCATTCACGCAAATCGACGGCGTACACCGCCAACCCGGAGCGTCCTCCTGGTCCGGAGCAGGCGTGCAGATCCACCGCAACGACAGCCCAGCGCGTCTGGTCCAGTCCCACCAATTCCTCGAACGAAGTCCCGTGCGCAATGTCTTGAAGCATCACCGCTGTACCAGACCAATCGTAGAAGGCCGGCAAACCAGCTATCTCCGTCAGTTCTTCCATCAGTCCCCACTATCGTCACACCACACCAGGTCTGAATGCATCGCTATTTCACAACCCGTAGATTGGGCCCAGAGGCAAGGAGTCGCAAACCCAACACACCCGGCGCGCCGGCGGGCACGGTGGGGCTCTCCGGCTGAATCGGTGCGAGCTGTTTGTAGGGCTGCCCCTGGGCTGGCCGCACGTCGTCCTGCCCCTTATTGGGCCATAGTGACGCCGCCCGTTCGGCCTGCGCGGCGATCGAAAGTGCCGGATTTACCCCGAGATTCGCAGAAATCGCCGCACCGTCCACGACGTAGAGAGTCGGGTAGTTGTACACGCGGTGATAGGGATCGATCACGCCGGTCTCGGCACTGTCACCGATCGCCGCACCACCGAGGAAGTGCGCGGTCAGCGGGATGTTGAACAGCTCGCCCCAGCTGCCGACGGCAATGCCGCCGACCTTCTGCGCCATCTGCCGCGTCGCCTCGTTGCCGACCGGAATCCATGTCGGGTTGGGCCCGCCGTGCCCCTGCTTCGAGGACATGATCCGGATGCCCCCCGGCCCGCGCTTGGTGAACGTGGTGATCGAGTTGTCCAGGTGCTGCATCACCAGGGCGATCAGGGTTCGCTCGCTCCACCGTCTCGGGATCAGCATATTGAGCAGCTCAGCCGGCCGGGCACGGCCTTGGCTCAGAAACTGCTTCCACCGCGGCGCGTCGGTGCCCCCTGGGCCGGCGCCGTCGGTCATCAGCGTCTGCAGCAGGCCCATCGCGTTGGAGCCCTTGCCGTACCGCACGGGTTCGATGTGGGTGTCCGGCGTCGGGTGAATCGACGAGGTGATGGCTACGCCATGTGTGAGATCCATGTCGGTGGGCACCGTCTTGGTCTGCGCACCGACGATCGACTCGGAGTTGGTCCGGGTCAGCACGCCCAGACGATCGGACAGCTTCGTCAGCTTGCCGGTGTCACGAACCTTGAACAACAGTCGCTGAGTGTTGTACGTACCCGCCGCGACGATGAGGTACTTGGCGGTGAAGGTGCGCTTGCCCCGCCTCACCCGGCCGTTGGTCCGATGGGTCGACACCTCCCACAGCCCGTCACACCGCTGCTGAAAGCTGGTCACCGTGGTCATCGAATGTACTTGCACCCCAGCCTTTTCCGCGAGGCCAAGGTAGTTCTTGACGAGAGTGTTCTTGGCGCCGTGCCGGCAGCCGGTCATGCACTGGCCGCATTCGATGCAGCCGGTGCGCGCCGGGCCTGCCCCGCCGAAGTAGGGGTCCGGGACGGTCTTGCCCGGCGCCTTGTCACCGTCGGGCCCGAAAAACACGCCGACCGGCGTTGCGACGAATGTATCCCCGCAGCCCATGTCGTCGGCGACCTCTTTGACGATGCGGTCCGCATCGGTGAAGGTCGGGTTCTTCACCACGCCGAGCATTCGTTGCGCCTGTTCGTAGTGCGGCATCAGCTCGCCACGCCAGTCGGTGATGTCCTTCCACTGCGGATCGTTGAAGAACGGGTCCGGCGGAATGTATAGCGTGTTGGCGTAGTTCAGGGAACCGCCGCCAACGCCCGCACCGGCCAGGATCATCACGTTACGCAACAGGTGGATGCGCTGGATGCCGTACATGCCGAACTTGGCCGCCCACAAGAACTTTCGCAAATCCCAGGAGTTTTTGGCGAAGTCAACGTCTAAATACCGCCGACCTGCCTCCAAAACTCCAACCCGATAACCCTTCTCGGTGAGCCGCAGGGCGCTCACGCTGCCCCCGAATCCCGAACCGATAATGAGCACGTCATAGTCAGGCGTCATGGCAGCCCCCGCAACGATTGGTCGACCGTCGTGCCGTCGGAATGGCGGTTGACCAGAGTGCCCAGGCACTGAGGGCGGGCTGAAACAGCAGGCGGATGAACCGACGACGGTCGGTGTTGAGGACGAATGCGTTCCGCTTGTTGCGGTACTGGGCGATGTTTCCCGGGAACACTGCGATGAAGAACGCGGCGATGATCCGTCCGATCTTCCACCCGATCGTGGGTGAGGACCGCCAGGCCCGCACCGAGCATGAGCTCCACCCCGCCGGAGGCCATCACGACGGCGTCAGGATCCAGGGGTATCGATCTGGGCACTTGCGCCTGGAAGTCCTCGCGGGCCCAGAAGAGGTGGCCCAGTCCGGCAAGGACGAGCACGCCTGACAGGGCCAGACGGGCGACTGTGCGCATCGCCGTGGTGGGGGGTTCGGTCACTTCATCGGATGTCATCAGTTCTCCGTACCGGGTATTTGGCGCCGAGGTATCAGCGGCCTGGAATCCATTGCAGGGCTTTGACGACGGGCGGCAGGATCTTCGCCCACAGCTTCGGCGGCACGCCGCGCGGGCCGCCGAGGTTCAGGATGCGGGTGGTGGCGATGGTCTGCGGTTCGGTGTATTTGGTCAGGCCCTCAGGGCCGTGGCGACGCCCGACCCCCGAAATTCCCATGCCGCCCATCGGCGCGCCGGTGCTTCCCCAAGCGGGGCCGTAGCCTTCGTCGACGTTGACGGTGCCGGCGCGGATCCGGGCAGCGATCGCCTCACCCTGGCTCTTGGTGGCCGCCCACACGCTGGCGTTCAACCCATACTCGGTGTCGTTGGCCTGCTCGACAGCCTCGTCGACGCCTGCGACCGGGTAAATCGAGACGAGCGGTCCGAAGGTCTCGTCACGGTAGCACTCGGCTTCGGCGGGAACGCCGGTGAGCACGGTTGGCTCGTAGAACAATGGGCCGAGATCGGGGCGGGCCTTGCCGCCGGCAATCACGGTGGCCCCCTTGGCGACAGCGTCATCGACGTGTCTGGCCACGGCTTTGAGCTGCTCCTCGGAAATGAGGCTACCCATCTCGATGCCGAACTCGTAGCCCGCACCCAGCGTCATGTTGGTGACCCGTTCCCCGAAGATTCGGGTGAACTCAGGTGCGATCGACTGCTCGACGTAGATGCGTTCGATGGAGACGCACAGCTGGCCAGAGTTCGAGTAGCAGCCGCGCACGGCGGCGTCGGCCACCTCCTGCAGATCGGCCCCGGCCATCACGATCATCGGGTTCTTGCCACCCAGCTCGGCCGAGAAGCCGATGAGACGGGCGCCGGCCTGCTCGGCGAGCAGCCGACCCGTGGCCGTGGACCCGGTGAACATCACAAAGTCGCTGCTCTCCACCAGGGCGGCGCCCACCACAGAACCAGGCCCGGGGACCACGGCGAACAGATCCCGAGCGAGGCCGGCCTGGTAGAGCAGCTCGACGCACGCCAAAGCGCAATACGGGGTCTGGCTATCGGGTTTGAGCACCACAGCGTTGCCGGCAAGTAGGGCCGCGATAGCGTCCGACACCGCCAGCGTCATCGGGTAGTTCCACGGCGAGATCACCCCAACGACGCCCTTGGGCTGATACCGCACCACCGTCTTGGTCAGGCCCGGCAGCATCCCGGCTACGCGCTGCGGCCGCAACAGCTTTGGCGCGACGCGCGCGTAGTACCGAGCGGTCATGGCGATGTCGAGGATCTCTTCCTGGGCGGCGGCGCGTGATTTGCCGGTCTCGGCCTGCGCCATGTCCATCAGGGAGTCGCGGTTCTGCAGCACCAGGTCGTGGTAGCGGTTGAATATGGCAGACCGTTCCACAACCGGCCGGTCGCCCCAGCCGTTCTGGGCAGTCCGGGCGCGGGTGATCGCGTCCTTGGCGTCCTGTGCGGTGCCGACCGGCACGGTGGCCAATTGCTTGCCGGTGAACGCTTCAAGCACTGGGCGTGTCGGACGAGTGGCCGCGTCGGGGACGGCGACCAAGTCGGCGAGCCGCTTGAACGTTGCGGCGGACGGAGCAGGCATTTGTTCCCCTAAAAGGTTGTTGAGTTTCGTGTCTGCCGAGTGGCTAGGGATGTGATGAGGGTGTGCCGCCCAGGACCGAATTTGTTCGCACGGATCTGGTCACTGCCCCGGATGCCTGTCACCGACATCGGCCCAGTTCGGGGCGATCCGCGATCAGTATCCTCAACCATGGTGGGGTTTTGGGTTCATTTCGTAGGCGCCGGACAAGGCGGCGACACGCTGCCAGATACGGTCGAACCGCTCCCCTTCGACTACAGGCCTGCCGATCGCTGCCAGGGTGATCTGTTGTTGGGCCTCGGTGGTGGAGGGTTTGTCGTGCAATCCGACTGCCGCAGCGTTGAAGTCGCGGACCAGTATGTCGAAGATCTGGTCGACCAGGTCGATGTCGAGACCGACGATCTCTGCTTGTTCCAGGATCAGCTGCCCGTACACGACCAGGGTGAACATTTCGGTAAGGGCGAGCCCGAAGTCAAGATCACCCTGCTGAGCGGCATCCGGGGGGGCCTCGCTCAATAGGGTGACCAGATGCTCGGCCTGGGCGGTGAAGCGGGCCACGTTGGCGATGGCCGCCGAGGCGGCGTACACAGCGCGCCAGTCGTGGAACCGGACCTTCGCCAGCCCCCGCGCGGGGCCCTGGCGAAACAGGAATTCGTCGTCTGCGGCATCGAGCCGGGTGGGCACCGGCGGGTAGTGCTGAGGGTCGAACAGGTAGGCGGGCATGAACTTAGCGATCAGCGCCAGGTTCACCGCGACGGTACCCTCGAGTTTGGGCAGCCCGTCGATGTCCCTCTTTGCGAGCAGCAGATACTGGTCGTCCTCGAAACCCTTGGCGGCCACGACATCCGACAACAGCCCGACCACCTTCTGCGCCTCGGTCGTCACCTTCATCTTGGTGATTGGGTTGAACAACAGATACCGGCGGTCGTCGGGGTTCGCGCAGCGGAAGTAGTCCACCGCGCGGTCGGCGAACAGCCGCATCCCGATGAGCCGGGCGTACGCATCGACAAATTCGCGGCGCACGTGCGGGAAATCGGTGACCGGGTGCCCGTACAGAATCCGGTTGTGCGCGTGGGTGATCGTCTCGTACAGGGCGTGAGTCGCCGCGCCGATCCCGCCGAAGCACAGGTTGAACTTGCCAACGTTGACCGTGTTCAACGCCGCGTCAAACGCGTCCTGGCCGGTGTGCAGGATGTGCTGCGCGGCGACTGGATAATCCTGCAGGGTGATCTCGGCGACGAATATCTGCGACGGGACGATGTTCTTGACCACGTGGAACTTCGGGTGCCCGGAGTCAGCGTAGAAGAACACGTACTGATCGGGACCCTCGATGCCGGCGAGGCGCCCGAACACCGACACGGTGCTGGCGCAGTTGCCGTTGCCGATGTAGTACTTCGACCCGTTCGCGCGGAACCCCCCGGCGCCGTCGGAGGTCAAGACCATGTCGGTGGAGTAGATGTCGGCGCCGTGTTCCTTCTCCGAGAGACCGAACGCTGCGACTCCGCCATCGGCAAGGGCGCGCGCTGCCCGGGCACGGGCCGCGTCATTGCCGCTCTGCCACACCGGGCCCAACCCAAGCACGGTGACCTGCCACGGATACCAATAGTTGAACCCGTAGAAGCCCAGGATCTCGGAGAGCGCCGCCACCCGCGCGGTATCCCATCGCTTGTCTGGATCGCCCGCGCCGTCGCGCGCAGGGGTCAGAAACGTCGCGAACAAGCCCTCCTTCGCGACGAACTCCAGAAAATCGGCGTGAAACACCTTGCCGTGATAGTCCTGGATCAGCCGCTGCTTGCCGCGGTGTTCGAACCAGTCGATCGTCGCGCGCAGCAGCCGCCGCGTCTGCGGATCGAAATGCTCCGGGTCATACTTCACCGGATGGAGCAACAACCCATCGGATGCGTGCATCATCAATGTGTCCTCTTCGGTCGAGTCCTGGACCGTGCCGACATGCCCTTGCGTCACGGTTGGTCGGGCATGGGTAGCCGGTGATCAACCGGGCCAGGGCGCGGCGCGAGTAGTCGCGAGTCGATTCGTCGGAATTTCGGTCTATCGAATGGCGTGTACGGGGATGAGACGCCAACCTACGAACGGCCGGTATCGGTCAACAAGGCCATCGCAGCCCACTCCAATGTGCTGCGAGCACATCGGCGAACGCCTCGGCTTCGGGTCAGCGAGACGAAGACCCGCGCAACACCGAGGCCCCCAGCACGTGACAGACAAGCAGGGCCGCATGCAGCTCACCGATGTTGTTCGTTGCGGGCCGGCCCCGGCGCTCCTCGGCGCGCCGTACCCGTTGCAGGACCGTGTTGCGGTGGATTCCCAAGGCGCGTGCTGCGGTCACGAAACTGCCTTGCGCATCGAGTACCGCCAGCAGGGCGGCGCGCTCGTCGCGTGCCTTCGTGTCGGCTCTTGCCAGGTCGCCGAGCTGTGCAGCGACGAAGGATCTCGCTGCATCCAGGTCGCGCGAGATGGCGTCAACCAAAGCGATATCGGCGAACGCGGTGATCGACGGCGCAGCGCGCCGCGACAGTTCGATTACCCGGCGAGTCCGAAGCGCCTCCAGATGGGAGGTGCGAAAGCCTGCAGCGCCTGGATGCGGGGAGCCCACCGCGACGTGCACGCTCTCGACATCGCCGGAAAGCTCCCTCGCCATGCCGGCCAGCGATGACCTCACGTCACCCGTAATCGCCACCCAACCCCACACCGCAAGTGGCCCATCAGCCACCACGAGTGAGTGACTGCCACCGAGCAGCCCGCCCACCTGCCGGGCAATTCCCTCAAGGTCGACGCCGCGCTCGTGGACCCAACACACGAAACCGATCTGCCGACCGGTCAGGCGGTGGCCCATCACCCGTTCGGCCCGGGCGGTGTCGACACGTTCCCCGGCCAGCAGCGCCCGCACGATATCAGCGCGCTCAGCCCTTGCCTGGTTTTGCCGTCGGTCGAGTTCCGCGACGTACTCCGCGGCTACCAGACTGGAGATCCGGTCGATATAGCGAAACCCGTACCGCTCCAAATAGGTGAACGTCCTCAGCGCGACAGCGGGATCCTCGATCCAGTCGGCGATCGAGTGCGAAAGCTTCTCGGTGAAGTACTCGTGACCCAGCCGATAGAACCGCAGCATCACATCCACGCTGTGCCCGCGTGATGCCATGGCTCGGGCATGTTCGAGTGCGGTCACCGGCGCCTCCGCAGCGGTTACGTCGATACCGTGACGAACCATCGACAGCACCGCTTCAAGATTCGACGAACATGATCCCAGCGTCAGGCCGCGAAGCTCCTCATCGGCTCCGATTTCCGGTATCCGCTCGACCAGATACCTGAGCATGTCGTCGGCCAGACCGGGCATATTTGCCAGCAGAGACGTGGCGACGGCCCGTCCCGCCACCGCGCCGTCGGCCGGCTCAAGCACGTCCATACCTGGCACACTAGCGCCGACAAATTCGCCAAAGCCCCCGTTCACGATCGATCTTCGGCAGCACATCCGCGAGCCCGGCCAGCTGCATGGGCCCTTCTGGTCTGCCACGTTGCCGGGTACCTGGGTGTTGCGCGGGTCATCGCCTCGCGCATCCGAGACTCAGGCAATCCCCGATGTGCTCGCAGCACATTGGAGTGGGCTGCGATGGCCTTGTTGACCGACGCCCGCCATTCGTATGTTGCAGAGAATTCACATTCCCTTAGCAACCCACATTCCAAAGCGCAGAGCAGGAATCCGATGTCAATGACGACTGAGCACTCTCAACCGGCAGCAACAGCCTCCCAACGCGTCCTGCCGGATCCCGGCGAGCAGATTCCAACGCTGTCATGGCCAACCGTCGGCATCTTCACCTGCGCGATAACGATCTTCAGCATTTCCACCTGGGCGGCGCTCACCGACGCACTGCCTGCGATCGCCACCATCGCCGCGAGCTCAGCAGCGATCTTCGTTCTTTTCACCGTCCTGCACGACGCCTCCCATTACTCGATCAGTTCACATCGCTGGGTCAACGTCGCCTTTGGTCGCGTCGCAATGCTCTTCGTGTCGCCACTGATCTCCTTCAAGTCGTTCGCGTTCATCCATATCGAGCACCACCGCAACACCAACGACGCTGAGTTCGACCCCGATCACTTCGTCAGCGCCGCACCCTGGTGGCAGCTGCCCTTCCGCTTCCCCGCGATGGACCTGCCATACATCGGCCTCCTGGTACGCAACCTGAGCAAGCGCCCCCGCGCCGAGCTTCTCGAAACCGCGGTCTTGATGACCTTGTCCGTGGCGGTGATCGTGTGGGCGGGCTTCGCCGGACACCTATGGACGCTCGCGCTGATCTACCTGATTCCCGAGCGTATCGGCATGTTCGTACTCGCGTGGTGGTTCGACTGGCTGCCCCACCACGACCTGGAGGACACCCAGCGCGAGAACCGCTATCGCGCCACGCGCAACCGCGTCGGCTCAGAGTGGATCCTGACGCCGCTGCTGTTATCGCAGAACTACCACCTGGTCCACCACTTGCACCCCTCTATCCCCTTCCACCGGTATGTCGCGGCCTGGCGACGCAACGAGGCCGCCTACCTTGAGCGAGATTCCGCAATAAGCACCGTCTTTGGGCAGCAACTCGACGCCGCGCAGTACCACGAGTGGAAACGCCTCAACGGCAAACTGGCTTCACTACTTCCGGTTCGCATGCCGCCCTCTTCGGCGGCGCGCCACGCCAACAGCCATCCGATCTCCGTCAAGAGCGTCGAACCCCTAACCTGCGACAGCGTCAAAGTCACTTTTGACATTCCCGACCACCTGAGCGATCAGTTTCAGTTCCAGGCGGGTCAACATCTGACGGTTCGGCACCGCATCGATGGGAAGGAAGTGCGACGGAACTACTCAATCTGCGCATCGGCCACATCGCGAGAATTGGCGATCGGAGTGCGGCGCGTCGCCGGTGGGATGTTCTCCACCTTCGCTGTCGAAACACTGTGTGCCGGGGACGTCCTGGAACTGATGACGCCCACAGGTAGCTTCGGCGCACCCCTCGATCCACTCGCCCGACGCGCCTACGTAGCGGTAGCGGCCGGCAGCGGCATCACCCCCATCCTGTCGATCATGCGCACCACGATGGAGATCGAAACCGAAAGCCGCTTCACACTCTTCTACGGCAACCGAACCGCAGAGTCGACCATGTTCGCCGCCGAACTCGATGAGCTCGAATCTCGATATGCCGACCGGCTACGCATAGTCCACATCCGCTCAGCCCAGACGCACTACCCCACCCATCTTCGCGGACGTATTGACCTGGCGATGGTCCAACGGCTGCTTGCCGACGATCTCATTTCAATCGACCGATGGTATCTGTGCGGCCCGAGCGACCTCGTCACGACACTGCGCGAAGGTCTCGCATCCGAAGGGGTGTCGACCGAGCGGATGAACATCGAATTGTTCCGCGGTGCAGGCAGATCCGCACCCGTCAACAACGTCCCGAACTCGAAAATCGCCATCAGGCTGTCCGGCACAGAGCACACCGTCGACCTCGCAGCAGGCGAAACTGTCCTCGAATCGGCGCTAAAGAACAACATCGACGCGCCGTACGCCTGCCTTGGCGGAGCGTGTGGCACATGCAAAGCACGGATCACAACAGGAGCCGTATCGATGGAGCAAAATTTCGCGCTCAACAGCGCCGAAGTTGAGGCCGGCTTCGTCCTAACCTGCCAGTCCCATCCGACCACACCAACCGTCACGGTCGACTACGACAGCTGAACCAAACACATGCGGCATTCCTCCACACACAAGACGTATACGTAGGCCAACTCCCGCCATCTCAACCTGCAATCCGCCATCCAACGTTGCAACCAACAACTCGGGTGTGTCGCCGGAGCTTGTCAATCATCGTTGCTTCACGCTTGCCGAACGGGTGAAGCATCGGCGACTTAGCAGCCGGGCGGTACCGAAACTACACGTCGGCGGGCTGAGGCGGCGCGAAATGCAGGGCGAGTCAGGGAAGCCTCACAGCGCACCCTGCATCTGAGGCTTGCCAGGTTAATGATGGGATCGTCTGGCGCACAAGCATTTTGATCGCTTGCGTCGCGGGCTCGTCGTCGCCCGCCCGCCAAGCCAATATCATCTCAGCCGGGCGACTTTCTGCCCCAGCGATCGCCCGCAGGACGACTCCATCGATTCCCATATTGGCGGCGGCCGACGGGACAAGGGCGACACCCAGCCCGGCGCGGACGAGTGCCAGGATGGTGTGCACCTGACTGATGTGCTGTACGTAGCGGGGCGCGATTCCGTTATCCAGGAAGATGCTGACAAGTAACTCGTAAAAGTACCTGGCCTCGGCGGGTGAGTACATGATGAATTCCTCGCCATCCAAGTCCTTGACGTGCGGGTCGATCCGATCGTCGGCCAGACGATGCCGACTGGGCGCGGCTAGCACGAGTGGTTCGCGTTGCAGCAGGCTGGCTTCGACCCCGGCGGAGGGCATGGGTGGTCGAATCAGCACCAGGTCCAGTTCACCGGCGTGCAGTTCTTCCAGCTGGACGCTTGAAACACGTTCGCGCAGAACGAGATCGATGTCGGGCATCTGCTCTCGGGTCGCATTCACTATCGGGTCGAGCACTGAGTGTGCGGATGAACCGGTGAATCCGAGTGCCACCGTCCCGGCTTGCCCGGAAGGGATGCGGCGTACCGACAACGCCGCTTGCTCCGACATGCCGAGTATCCGCCGTGCGTCGGCGAGGAAAGCCCGCCCGGCCGGCGTGAGTTGGACCCCTCTACCGATGCGATCGAACAGCGCTACCCCGAGGTCGCGCTCCAGCTGCTGGATGCGCCGCGACAACGGCGGTTGTGTGATCGCCAGCCGGTCTGCCGCCTGTCCGTAGTGCAGGGTCTCGGCCACGACGACGAAGCTCTTCAACTGGTCGAGGGTGAACATCGATTCAATCTCCGCATCAGTTGATGCCAAATAGGTGTTGGACACGCATCGCTCGGCGATCGTACCGTGACCGGGATCGCAGATCGCTGCAACTGTGACCTAGGAGGTCTCTTGCCCACCTTCACACCCCATGAGCTGGCCCAACACCTCGGTTCCGGACTTCTGTCCTTCCCGGTAACCCACTTCACCGCTGATCTGGCGGTTGACGAGGACGCCTACCGCGCGAACATTGCTCGGCTGGCCGAGCACGATGTCGCCGGCCTGTTCGCCGCCGGTGGCACAGGCGAGTTCTTCTCGCTGACTCCACAGGAGATCGACCTGTTGGTCCGCGCGGCCGTGTCCAGCGCGCCGACAACCACCCCGGTCCTGGCGCCGGCCGGCTTGGGAACCCGGCAAGCCGTCGCGATGGCCCGCGCCGCCGAGGACGCCGGGGCCGACGGCGTATTGCTCTTTCCGCCCTATCTGACCGAGGCGTCACCCTCAGGGCTGGGTGAGTATGTACGGACGATATGCGAGAGCACCTTATTGGGCGTCGTGGTGTACAACCGCGCGAACGCGATCTATCCCGCCCCCGTAATGGCTCAGCTCGCCGAGTCCTGCCCGAATCTGATCGGCTTCAAGGACGGCGTCGGCGATCTGGAAGCGATGACACGCGTACACGCCACGCTCGGTGACCGCTTGGTCTACATCGGCGGACTTCCCACGGCAGAACTGTTCGCGGTGCCCTATCTCGAGCTCGGCGTGACGACCTACAGCTCCGCGATCTTCAACTTCCTACCCGAATTCGCGCTCGCCTTCTACGCTGCGGTGCGGCGGCGCGACGCGGCGACCATCCGCCGGTTCCTCGACGAGATCGTGTTGCCCTATGCAGCCATTCGTGATCGGCAACCGGGGTACGCCGTGAGTATTGTCAAGGCAGGCATGCGCCTGACCGGACACTCCGCCGGACCCGTCCGGCCACCGCTGACCGACCTGGACCAGAACGAGTCCGCCTTGCTCGCCGAAATCATCAACCGCGCAGGCGCTCTCACCGACGATTTGGACCCAGGCCTGACCCGCGTGGCCGGTGCAACGCTATGACCGAGTGCATTCACGATGACCGCCCGCGCTCTTCGGCGGCCACCCCTTCGGGGCGCATGCTCATCGCCGGCACACCGACGGTCGGCGACGGTCCCACGATGTACTCGAGGAATCCCAGCACCGGGACAAACCTCGAACCGGGCTATCCGGCCGCGTCAGCCGGACTCGTCGAGAGCGCCTGTCGACATGCGTCACAAGCCGCGGTGCCGTACCGGAATGTCGCGCCGAGTGAACGCGCCACGTTTCTCGACCGTATCGCCGACGAACTCGAACAGCGCCGGGAGAAGTTGGTCACCCGAGCTCGTTCTGAGACTGCGCTCGGCGTGCAACGCCTGCAAGGAGAGGCGGGCCGGACCGTTGGTCAGCTTCGACTTTTCGCAGCTGAACTGCGCGCGGGCTACTGGACGCAAGTACGGATCGACCCGGCGCAACCGGATCGGGCACCGCAGCCCCGGCCAGATCTCCGCCAGAGACGGATCGGAGTCGGCCCTGTTGCGGTGTTCGGCGCCAGCAACTTTCCCTTGGCCTTCTCCACGGCCGGCGGCGATACGGCCTCGGCACTGGCCGCTGGATGTCCTGTCGTGGTCAAGGCGCACCCGGCGCATCTGGGCACCGCGGAGATCGCGGCCGAAGCGATTGCCGTCGCCGCCCGTGATACGGGAATGCCGCCCGGTGTGTTTTCCCAGATCGTGGGCGAGGGCAACGAAACCGGAGCACTGCTCGTCAGGGACCCGCGGATTCGGGCCGTGGGGTTCACCGGCTCTCGCCGCGGCGGACTGGCACTGTTGGCACTGGCACAGCAACGACCGATACCGATTCCGGTCTATGCCGAAATGAGCAGCGTCAACCCGGTGATACTGCTGCCCGCAGCACTCGCCGCACGGGGATCTGCCCTTGGCGAGCAGTTCGCTGCCTCCCTAACTCTCGGAGCCGGTCAATTCTGTACCAACCCGGGGCTGATCCTGGCGATCGACGGACCGGGACTCAGCCATTTCATCGACTCCGCCGCGACCGCGGTCACCGAAGATCCCGGGGCCACGATGCTCACCACCGCGATCGCGAAGGCGTACCAGACTGGCTCAGGCCGAACCGGAGGCCTCGCCGAGGTCGAGGTGCTCGCCCGCGGTAGCCGCCCAGATACCGCGGCCGGTGCCGCGGCCCAGCTACTGCGTACCGACGCCGGCGCGTTTCTCGGCAATCCGCTCCTGCACAAGGAAGTGTTCGGCGCCGCCTCGACCATCGTCGTCTGCGACGACCTGGTCGAACTGGTCGACGTGCTGGCGGCGATTGAAGGTCAGCTAACGGCAACCGTGCACGCCGACGCGGACGACCAGGCGGCCGCTCGGGCACTGATGCCGATCCTCGAGGACCTTGCGGGCCGGATCATCTTCAACGGCTGGCCGACAGGGGTGGAAGTGGGGCACGCCATGGTTCACGGGGGCCCGTACCCAGCCACCACGGACAGTCGTTCGACATCGGTCGGCACCGCCGCGATCGAACGGTTCCTCCGCCCAGTCGCCTATCAGGATGTGCCCTCAGCGCTGCTTCCCACCGAACTCAGCGCACCCGAATCAGCCGATGTGCCGTGGCGACTCGATGGCCATATGCAACTCCTTGCCCACTCTCGTGAGGACCGATAACCGATGGTCACATCGAATCCCGATACCGCGGCCGGTGCACCGGTGGCGACGATGACGAGCCCCGCCGTCCGAACCCCGCGTGCCATGATCCACCGCGACACACTCATCACCGCTGCGAAAGCGGTTGCCGGCATGGTCGGGCTATTGACCCTGTGGCAACTGGCCGTCCTCGTCGCCAAGCCACCCGAGTTCATCCTGGTCGGCCCGATCGACGCATTCGCCGAATTGGCGAAACGCCCTGAGTACTTCGCCAACAACGCCTACATCACGCTTCAGGAAGCCCTCGCCGGATTCGTTCTCGGCACCGCTCTCGGCGTCGCCTGCGGGGCCTTGCTGCACTACTCACCGACATTGCGGACCTTCCTGTATCCGGCATTGGTCGCAATCGACACGATTCCCAAAGTTGCTCTCGCACCACTGTTCATCGTGTGGTTCGGCTTCGGATTCGAGTCAAAGGCCTTCGTCGCCATGGCCATCGCATTCTTTCCACTGGTGATCAACACCTACGACGGGCTGGCCTCGGTACCGCACGAATTGAAAGAACTGGCCCGGATCAACCGCGCGTCGAGTTTTCAGCGCATGACAAAGATCGAGTTCATCTACGCGCTCCCCTCAGTTTTCTCTGGCGCGAAGATATCGATCTCACTGGCGGTCGGCGGTGCGGTGGTCGGTGAATTCATCGCCGGCTCAAAGGGTCTCGGGTATGTGATCATGCTGGCCAACAGCCAGGTGGATCTGGCGTCGATGTTCGCGGCGTTCATGGTGCTGGCATCGATTGCCCTCATTCTCTTCTTCGTCGTCGACCTGGCCGGCCGGAAACTCATGCCGTGGAAAACCCATGCCAAGTAGGAGCGAAGTGCGGAGACTGCCATGAGCAAGAAAGCCCCCAAGCTCGCCGCGGTGCTGTCAGCTGTTGCAGCCGCCGCTTCCCTGCTGTCGGCCTGCGGCGCCGGTGGCTCGGAGAATTCGATGTCGTTGATGGTCGATGTTGGATATCTGCCCAAACACGCGCCGTTTTTCTCAGCGGTGCGCCGGGGCTTCTTCGCTGCCGAAGGTTTGGATGTGACTGTCATGCCCGGCTCAGGATCAGGCAACACGGTAACCGCGGTGGAAACCGGACGAGTGGATGCCGGATGGGCGGATTTTGGTGTCACCGTGATGAATCAGGGCCGCGGCGCCAAGGTGAAGCAGGTGAACCTGCTTCAGGCAAAGTCTGCCTACGCCGTGGTCAGCATGGACGGCAATGGGATCAACACCTGGGCGGATCTCAAAGGCAAGACCGTAGCAACCGAAGGCGCCGGTGCCATGACTTCGATGTGGCCATACGCGCTGAACCAGCTTGGGCTGCAACAGCGCGATGTCAACGTCGTCCACGCGGCCAGCAGCGCCAAGTTGCCCGGCCTGCTGTCCGGTCAGTGGGATGCCACCCTTGCCTTGTCGGTTTCGGACGCGCCGGCAATCGACGCATTGGGGAAAAACCCGGTGGTCCTGCGGTGGCGAGATCTCGGAATCGACTTGTACGGCAACGGAATCATCTTCTCCGATGAGAGCCTCAAGAACCGGCCAGATCGGGTCAAGAAGTTCAACAACGCACTTCAACGCGCGTTCCTCTGGTCGTGCCAGAACCCGGAATCCTCAGCCGAGGACTTCCATCGCGAGGTCGAGGGTTACGAGACCAAGACCGTGGTCAAGGCACTCGACGAACAATGCTCGCTCAACTGGTCGGACAACAGCCCCAACAGTCAGTTCGGCACCATGTCCGACGCCGGAGTCCAAGAAGTGATCGATATCTGTCACAACTTTCTCGGGCTGGACAAGAACATCACCGTCACCCCCGCGCAGGTGTACAGCGACGCCTTCATCTCTCCCCTGTCCAGGGGCGAACACATCACCGCGCCCTGACCCGATCGGAGCCTTCACGTGAACATTCCGAACGCCATCTCAGTGGATCAGGTTGGAGTCAGCTTCCGATCTCGCGACGGCCAGACCAACACCGTCCTTGAAGGAGTCGACTTCGCCGTCCGCCACGGCGAGTTCGTTTCCATCGTCGGACAATCCGGCAGCGGGAAGACCACGCTGTTGAAGACCATCTCCGGGCTGCAGCAACCGACCGCCGGGCAAGTTCTCGTCAAAGGTCGTCCGATTTCGGACGGCGTGGAGGACATCTCCATGGTGTTCCAGGCGCCGGTGCTGTTGCCCTGGCGCAACAACCTCGACAATGTCCTTCTCCCTTTGGAATTCCGCGGGAAGCGCGATACCGCCGCCAAGCGGTACGCCAAGCAGCTTTTGGAGATGGTCGGGCTGGCCGGTAAAGAGAAGCGCTATTCATACGAGTTGAGCGGCGGGATGCAGCAGCGGGTGGCGATCTGCCGTGCCCTGGTATCCAACCCTGAGTTGCTGCTGATGGACGAACCGTTCGGCGCGTTGGATGCGATGACACGCGATTCGATGAACTTCGAGATCCAGAGGATCTGGCAGCAAGCCGGATGCAGCGTGCTGTTCGTCACCCACAGCATCTCCGAGGCCATCTGGCTCGGAGATCGAGTGGTGGTGGTCGGGGGCAAGCCCGGTCACATCGTCGCCGACATACCCATCGAACTTCCTCGACCGCGGTCGAAGGAACACCGCTACTCCGCCGAATTCGCCGAGTACGTAACCGAAATCGAGTCCCACATCGGAGTCACCGCAGGCATCAGCTGAATTCGCCGGCACCTCCACTTTCCAACTCGTAAGGAACTGATTACCTTGTTGCATCTCACTGCCGATCCGAAGCTCTTGTTGGACGAGTTCAACCTCGACCCCCAGCGAAGCCTGTTGTTCTCGGCGATCCGGTTGGACTCGCATCCGCTGGTGTCACCGCTCATCGCGACCCGGGGAGACAATCGCCTGCTGCTGGTGCGGCAGCAGGAGCAGGGCAACGTGCTCTCCGCAGGTGTCCCGGCTCAGCGGGTCCGCTTCTACGCCCCATGGGTCACCATCGACCCTCGCCCGGTAGCCGATATGCCGGTGGCCGATTCACTCACCGAGCTGGTGGCCGAGCTGGCCCACGCAGAGCAGGTGCGCCTGGCCCACGACGTGGTCTACAGCCATTTCCTCACACTCGCACAGTCGATCGATGTGACGATCGAGCGCCGCGCGCCGCGGCCTGTGCGCATCCACCAGGTCCGCATCGACGATGTCGCCGCCCGGTTCGCAAAGTGGCGCGCACACGGTGCCGAAGTAGCATCCCAGTTGGTTTCGGGCATCGCGCATCTCGACGGAATCGAGTCAGAGTTCGGCGCACCCGACACCCGGTTCCGCGGGCTTGCCTCGATCGCCGCCGAACGATCGATCGGCGCCTGCCTCATCGCCGCACCGCCGAATTTCACCGAGATTACCGGCCTACCCTGCATCCCCGGGGCAGTGGCGCTGTGGCGACCGGAATCCGACGTCGTGCTGGTCTTCAGCATCGATGCGGGCGATACCACTGAACAGGTCTACGGCTCGGCGATCGGTGAATCGGCCTCACTCGCTGACGCGGTCGGCGCCAGCACATCCGATCGACGCGTCGGCATCGAGGAAGAATGGGTGTCGGTCGGCCTGGCGCAGGAGCTGATCGACGCCGGCATCGACCTGGTACCTATATCCGGGGAGCTGGCTCACTGGCGCGACGTACGCGACAACGAAGACCTCCCGTTCCAGCTGATCGCCGCGCGGACAAGCGTTTACGCCATTGAAGAGGCCCTGGATTGGGCCGACCGTCAAATCACCGCGGGGGTTCAGCTGACCGAACTCGACATCTTCGACCGCTACCTTCGTTACGTCGACCAGTTCCGCAACGAGAACAGCATCCCCTTCGACGTGGATCCCTATTTCACCAATCTGCACTCCTCGAACCGCATGCTCTTCCCCGGCCCGCCCATCGACTATCCGATCGACCACAGCACCACATGCATCCAGCTCGACGCCGGGGTTCGGGTCAGCATCGATGGAGTTACCCTTGCGACGTCGGACATGGCCCGGTCACTACCGCGCACCCCCGAAGCGAAAGAGGCGTACGCGTTCTTCTTCACCGTCGTCCGTGACGGGATCATCGGCCAGCTGCGACCCGGCGTGGTGTGCGAGAGCGTCCACGAAGGCACCATGCGCTTCCTCGAGCCGCATCTGCCCCGGATGATCGAGATCGGCATGCTCGGAGACGACATCGACTTCAACACCATCTACCGCAAGCGCAACGTCGGGCACCTGATGGGTAAGCAGGAGTCCTTCGCCAACGAACTCCGGCCCGGCTACAAGCACACCCTCGACGTCGGCTCCTACGGCGCTGCGGAAATCCCGTGGCGGTACAACAACGCGGCCATCGGCACCGAAGACATGTGGTACATCGGCCGCGACCGCACCTACGTGCTCACCAGGCGGTGACAGCGGTGAAGAACACGCTGCATGGCAGCCCATACGATCGACTCACCGCGCAGGGCCTGACGTTGCCGAGCTTGGGCGCACCCGCCTTCACCTACGAGGCGACCACCCAGCATGCAGACCTGCTGTATGTATCCGGTCAGATCTCCCGCAACCATGACGGCGTGATCCTGAGCGGAACGCTTGAACCCGGCCATGCCCCCGAAGCCGGTCTCGTGGCGGCACGTGTCGCCGCGCTGAACCTTCTCGCCAGAATCGATCAGGCGGTCGGGCTCGAGCGGGTGAAGCAGATCCTCAAACTCAATATCTGGGTCTCCAGTTCCCGCAACTTCACCGACCAGCCTGCGATCGCCGAAGGCGCATCGCAACTGCTGATCGATGTGCTCGGGGCCGCAGGCGCCCACGCCAGGACCGCCTTGCCCGCCCAGGTGCTACCCAAAGGCGCCATGATCGAATTGGATGCGATCGTCGCCGTGAAATAGCGGGCATCCGCACCCCAATCGCCTGCAGGGATCCGGCAGTACTCCTCGCCCGACATCGGATGCCAGTTGACGTAGACATCGCAGGTAGAGCCCAAGATCGCGTCGCAACGCGCGAGTTAAATCAGCGTCGCGTTTCGCTAATCTTCGCTGCAAGTCGACAACAACCCTCGATCGCCAATCACCAGGCCGCCTCAATCACCCAACCAACTAGTTGGGTTGCTACACTCCTGCGATGCGCACTGGCATCTTCCTGAGTTATGCCGGCGGCTTCAAAGAAGCTGCCGACCAAGTCGTCGAACTGGAGAAGGTGGGCATCGACATCGCCCTGGTCGCCGAGGCGTACTCCTACGATGCGATCAGCCAGCTCGGCTACCTGGCTGCCAAGACCTCCACCATGGAACTCGGCACAGGCGTGGTCCCGATCTACACCCGCACGCCGGCCCTGATGGCCATGAGCGCGGCCGGAGTCGACTACGTGTCCGACGGACGGTTCCGTCTCGGCATCGGCACCTCCGGCCCGCAGGTGATGGAGGGCTTCCACGGCGTGCCGTTCGACGCGCCGCTGGGCCGCACCCGCGAGGTGGTCGAGATCTGCCGCAAGGTGTGGCGCCGCGAGAACCTGGACTACGACGGCAAGTACTACCAGCTGCCGCTGCCCGCCGACCGCGGCACCGGCCTGGGCAAATCGCTGCACCTGATCAATCACCCTGTCCGTGAGCGCATTCCGATCACCATCGCCGCGCTGGGTCCGAAGAACGTCGAGCTGACCGCCGAGATCGCCGAGGGCTGGCAACCGGTCTTCTACCTCCCGGAGAAGGCCGACGACGTGTGGGGCGACGCCCTGCGGGCCGGGGCCGCCAAGCGCGATCCGTCGCTGGGACCGCTCGACGTCATGGTCAGCGCAAGCCTGGCCATCGGCGACGACGTCGACGACCGCCTCGCCTGGGCGAAACCCCAACTGGCGCTGTACATCGGCGGCATGGGCGCGCGCGGGCAGAACTTCTACCACAAGCTGGCCACCCGGTACGGCTACGGCGAAGTCGCCGACCACATCCAGGACCTGTTCCTGGCCGGCAAGAAGGCCGAGGCCATCGCCGCCGTCCCCGACGACCTGGTGCGCAACGTGTCGCTGGTCGGGCCGAAGGGATTCGTCAAAGAGCGGCTCGCCGCCTACGCCGAAGCCGGTGTCACCACGATGCTGGTGCACCCGCTGGCCACCGATACCGCCGAGACGGTGAAGTTCTGCGAGGAGCTCGTCTCGCTCACCCAGTAGGGCCGGAGCGCGGGGGCGGGTGGGTACGGCCACCCGTCGCAAAATTTGACGGTTCTCAAAATTGCAGTACCCGACTACTCACATCACCTCCCCTGGGACAAGTGACCATCAACGGGTCACACCGCCCCAAGGGAGATGAGAGATGGTTCGTTCGTACCTCGGCGCCAGTGGTGCTGTCGCAAGCGCAGGCATCGTGGCGTTGGTCCTGGTGGTCGTAACCCCATCGGAAGCCCACGCCGCGAGCATCGACATGCGCGCCGTGCGCGTGACGTCCATCGCGTTTCCCTCGGCGCCGGCGACGACAGCAGCCGAACTCCCGGCCACACCGCCCGACCCGGTCGCGTTCCTCACCGAGAACGCCCAGATTCTTTCTGACGGCATCGGGCAGTCGGCCAATCGCGCCACGGTCGCCGTGGTCGGTGAGGTAGTGCTTCCGTTCGTGACCGCGTTTTTGGCCGTGGCGTCACCAGCCCGGATTCCCACGATTCTCCTTCTGGCACAGGAGTCCTCGGAATCCATCTGGACCGGAACACTGAACACCAAATTCGGACTCGACTACGACGAATTCGTCCCCGGCTTCTACATTCCGGCCGACGTCAAGCCCACAGGCAACCCCGGCGACGCCCATGACTACGCATTGCGCCAGATCGTCGACGGCGCCGTTCTGCCCGCGACGATCGTGGCCGTCAACCAGGTGGCCGCCAACCTCACCGAGGCGGGCGCCCCCGAGGTCATCGAGCAACTGCTGCTTTCGTCGGAAAAGCTTGGTGCCACAGCTTTTCAGGTAGCGGCCTATGTCCGCGCCTCGGCGGTATCGGCCGTCCAGGAACCCATCATCGCGGCCACCGAGGGCGGTGACGTCGGTGCCGCCATCCAGGCAGGGGCCACGCAGGTTCAGAAGGCCGTGTTCGGCGACCCGACCGCCGCCGACGCCCACGTCGACCCTTACGACGCAACGAGTCCCACTGCTCCGTCGCTGGCGAAGCTGGGCGCGATCGGCTCGGTGACCACCGTCGCGCGCCAGGAAACCGAAAAGATCGCCGGCGCGCTGGTCCCCTCAAGCAATGTGCGTACTGCGGCCGACGATCAGGTGAGCTTCGGCAACGGACGCACCATCGTCCGCTCCTCGGGCACCGACAGTTCCACTACCAAGAGCACCGCGAACCCGACCAGGAAGAAGCCGGTGCGCGATGCGATCACCAAGGTGCGCAAGGACATCAGCCACGCCGCCACCCAGGTTCGCGACAACCTCAAGACGGCGGTGGGCCAGTAGGTTTCGCGGCTTTCAGGCAGGTGTCTTGGGAGCCGGACGCTTGCCGAGTGTCGCATTCAGGACCAACGATTCGAAAAGTCGGTTCACGCCGTCCATCTCGTCGGGCTCGGTGACCGCCGCCGCGTGCGCGAAGCCGTCGACAATCGCACCGATCACCCGCGCCACCTGGACCGGGTCGTACTCTGCGGAGATCCGCCCGGCCCGCTGGCCCGCCACGACAGAGCGGGCCAGCGCGTCGGTCATCCGCGCGCCCTGCTTCGAGTAACCCGCGATCAGCTCCTGGTGCCGACGGGCGTCGATCGGTGCCGTCGCGACGAAGCCGGCAAGTTCGGGATACTCGCGGTTGATCCGCATCGATTCGGTCAATGCCGCGCGCAGCAGTTCGTCCATCGAGTGCGGCCCGGCCATGGCCGGTGCGGCACTGGCCAGGATCTTGCCGTAGACGTCATCGCAGACCGCCTCGAACAACTTGTTCTTCGTCCCGAAGTGGTAGTAAACCGAGCCCGCCGTCACGCCGGCCATCTCAGCGATCAGATTGTTGGTCGCGGGTCCGTAGCCGAATTGCGCAAAGCATCGACACGCTGCATCGATGACCCGTTGGCGGGTGTCGCCGCTGTCGATCCCGGCGGGCCGTCCCGGTCCGGTTCTGGCGGTCTTGGGCGCGCTCATCGGACCATCTTGACGCAGAGACACGGGGTCCGGGGTGACCACGTCAGTTGTCAGCGGCGCCCCCGACCAACCGCCGCGCCTACTGCCCGATCCACTCCCGGGCCCGCGCGAGGGTGCCCGCCCGATCAAACGTGTCGGCCTCCCAAGTGGTGGACCGGACATCGCCGCGGTCTCCGTAGCGGCGCATGATGTCGACGTGATGCGGCAGACCGATGAACCGCTGCAGTGCTTCTCGGCTCGTCCAGACCGAGATCGACCCGCTGAGACCCGAAGCGGGCAGGCTCCACAACCACAGCCCGACCGCGCCCGGCATGGCATACCAGCCTTCCCTCATCCGCATCCCGTTGTAGGCGACGCCCGGCAGATGCCGCAGAGAATGCGCGGCATATTCGGTCACGCTCACGACGACCGGCCCGTCGTCGGTGGAGGCGGGCCCGGGCATCCAGGAGACGATCAGCGGTCGGACGACGGCTGAGGCGAGGCTGTTGATCGAAGACATGCCATCACGATCGCTCCTAGTATTGGTATATGTCAGGGTCCAATCGTGGAGGCAATCAGCAGACCAATTTTGCTGATGCCGGATTTCCCCCGGATCTTCTGGTCGCCCTGGACCGGACGTCACGCGACGGGCTCGCGATGCAGTTGCAACATCAACTCCGCGTGGGGATACAGCAGGGCCGGCTCGCGGCAGGGTCACTCCTACCGCCGTCCCGCGCGCTGGCAGCACAGCTCGGCGTGGCCCGCAGCGTCGTCGTCGCCGCCTACGAACATCTGGTCGCCGATGGATATCTGTCCGGACGCCAAGGTTCCGGAACCAGGGTCAAACAGGTTGCCCAACAACCATCTCCGCACGTACGTCGAGCGCGGGATCCGGCCGCGCCGTTGGGCGGCGGCCTGCCCGACGCCGCATTGTTTCCGCGTACCGAATGGCTGCGGCACTACCGCAACGCTCTCACCGAGGTGCCCAACGCCCAGCTCGGCTACCCCGGCCCGCTCGGAACTCGCTCGCTGCGCGAAGCCCTCTCCGATTACCTGGCCCGGGTACGCGGAGTTGCGACCACGCCCGACCGGATGATCGTCACATCGGGCCTCACACAGGGAATCGTGCTGCTGGCCCGGTCACTGCGGGCACGGGGATGCCAGACCCTCGCCGTCGAGGACCCATGTTTCGGATTTCACCGCGACGCCATCGCACGCGCCGGGCTGCGCGTGGTGCCGGTACCGGTCGACGAGAACGGGCTCGAGGTCGCGAGATTGGCCGAACTCGACGTCGACGGCGTGCTGGTGACTCCCGCCCACTCGTACCCGACCGGTGTCGTCCTCGCCGCGGACCGCAGGGCAGCGCTGATCGAATGGTCCCGCGACCGGAACACGCTGATCATCGAAGACGACTACGACGCCGAATTCCGTTACGACAGAAGCCCTGTCGGCGCCTTGCAGGGACTCGACCCGGATCACGTAGCCTATGCGGGCTGCGTGAGCAAAACGCTGACTCCCGCCCTACGACTCGGTTGGATGGCACTGCCGCCCTGGCTGATGGAGTCCGTCGCGGCCGAAAAACTGCACGACGACATGGGCAACTCCGCGCTCGAGCAACTGGCCCTGTCCCGGTTCATCGGCACCGGAGGGCTGACTCGCCACCTGCGGCGGGTGCGCCCGGTGTATCGCCGGCGACGCGACGCCATGCTCGCGGCGATCAGCGTCTCGATGCCCCAGACGCAGCCGACCGGCATCGACGCCGGTCTGCACGTCTACCTTCGGCTGCCGGGCAACTCCGACGAGGACACCGTCGTCGCCACCGCCCGGGACCAGGGACTGCGTCTGGACGGTGCCCGCTGGAATTGGTCCGACCCCGATTCAGCACCGCCGGCCCTGGTGATCGGATACGGCGCACTGGGCGAGGCCGCAATCCGCGACAGCATCGGCCGGCTCGGGTCGATCCTCACCTGATCGACGGGGCATCAGAGCCGCTATCCGCGTCCGCCAAGGGCAGCACGCCGTCGATGGCGGCCGCCACGACCGAAGCCGCCATCGCATCGCAGCCGAGGAACAGTCCGCGGTTGCCGTGGCCGGCCAGCGCCTCGGCGTCGCGACGCTGAGGGCACCGCCCGATCTCGCGGTGACTGTGCTTCACGTCACACCATGGTCTAACACTCAGGTGTCCGCTCCGGCGCCGAAAGTCCCACTGGCAGGGATCGAAATCCGATTCGGCAGGGGTGTCTAGCCGCCGACCTGCGGGAGCTCGTCGGCGGCGATCTCGCACGGTGTCTTGTCGGCGGGTGCCACCAATGGCTCGGCCGGCGGGGTCGGGGCAACCGGCGGTGCGACGACGGCCTGCGGTTCGACGTCGTCGGCGGCCGGGTCAGCGGGCACGGGCGCGTCGGGTGAATCCTCCTCGACCGCTTTGCCGTCAGTAGTCGCGTCGGTGTCCTCCTCGGTGGCAGCGTCTTCGGCTGCCGGCGCGTCGCCGTCGTCAGACTCGCGGTCGTCCGCGTCGTCGTCCGACTCGTCGAGATTGTCCGCGTCATCCGCGTCCACGGCATCGACCGCGTCAGATGTCTTCGGTGTGTCGAATTGCCCAGGCAGCCCATTGTCGGCGCCCGACCCCAGCGATCCCTCCGAGGTCGATCCGATCAACCCGCCGAACAAGTCTGCGAGTTGTTGACCGATCCCGGACAACCCGGATCCCCCACCCGACAACCCGGCCCCGGACAGTCCACTGCCGAGCGGCGAACCCCATCCCGATGCGGGATCGGGTGCGGCAGAGTTGGCGGCCGGTGGCGCGGATGGCGGGATCGGATCGGCGGCCGCCGACGCGAAAGGCGGTGCCGCAGCGACGGTCTGCGGGACCGTCTGGGGCATGCCCGCCGAGTCTGCCGGGCCCCACACCGGCGCCGGGCCGGAGGCGGCGGGCGCTACGAATCCGGCGGGAACCGTTCTGGCACTGCTCACCGGCGGGTCCGCTGAAACCGCCGCACCGATACGGGGCGTCCACGAGGGCCCGAGATCACCGGGGATCTCGAACACCGGAGCCGGGCGATCAGTCAGCGCCATGATGGCGGCACTGTACGCGTCGTCCACGGCGGTGGTCGCCGAACGCATCTCCGCCACCCAGTCCGCCCCGATGTCGTTGTCGACGAACGGTTTCACCTGCGCATCGATCAGTTCACTGGCGGCGGCGCGATCTCCGAGGCCGGTCCGCACGGTGCGGGCCGCGGCCAGCCAGGTATCGCGTTGTGCCGCACAGCGCGTCGCGATGCGTTCGGTGGCCGCGACCTTGCTGTCGACGGCCCGGTACAGCTGATCACGCAACGCGGCCATGGTGTCGGCCGCTGCCCGTACGGCGGCAGCGGCCTGCTGCGCCGCCCCACCGTGGCGCAGCAGAAACTCACGCGCTGCCTGCGCGCCGCCGCCCTGCCAGGCCTGGGCGAGTACCGTCAGCTGATCGTCCTGCAGTCGCAGCGCCTGCTCGGCCGAGCCCGCGGCCGCCGCCAAGGCCACACAATCGCTGTCCAGCGTCCCGAGGTCCAGGCCGTCTTCGGTGGCGTACCAGTCGTGCACCTGGCCGACGTGTGCGGTGAGGTCCGGATGCTGATAACCCAGTAGCCCACAGGCCCAGACGAATTCGGCAAAAGTCTCGACCGTGGGCTGTCCCCGGTCCAAACGTGCTGCGACATCCACGGTTTGGGCCACGCCTCAACCCACCCGTGCGGCCGCGGCGGCATCCGCGGCGACGTACCGGTCGGTGGTGCTCCGCAGCACCGCGGCGACCTCACCGGCAGCGCGGGCCCATTGCCGTACGGGCGCGATGCACTCGTCGAGCGCGGCCCGCACCGACTCACCCGAGGCCGTGTGCGCCCGCCCGGCCGTCGCGCCGTCGAATCGCAGACGCATTCGGATGCCGGAATCGACGATCTCGGCGACGGCATCGTACTGCCGTGCCGCCTGCTGCAACGCCGGAACATCGACGCGCGCGGTAGTTACCTCTCCCATGCCCGGTTTAGACGCAGCCGGGAGCCGTGCGGTTCCCTCAGGTTGACTGGCCGCTGACCGAATCGGCCACCCGTACCGCGAGCAGTCGGGCCGTGTTCTCGTCGGCGGCCTCGACCATCACCCGGACCACCTGTTCGGTACCCGAGGGCCGCAACAGGATTCGGCCGGTGTCGCCGAGTTCAGCCTCGGCCTCGGCCACGGCGGACTGCACGGACGGCGCGGTGGCCACCGCGGCCTTGTCGTCGACCGCAACGTTGATCAGCACCTGCGGCAGCGTGCGCATCGGCTCGGCAAGCGCAGCCAAGGTACTGCGGGTCTGGGCCATCCGCGACATCAGCCGCAGGCCCGTGACGATGCCGTCACCGGTGGTGCCCAGTCCGGGCAGCACGATGTGACCCGACTGCTCACCACCGAGCGAGAACTCGCCGGCCCGCAGTTCCTCCAGCACGTAGCGGTCCCCGACACCGGTGGTGCGGACCTCGATACCGGCCGCCCGCATGGCCAGGTGCAAACCGAGATTGCTCATCACCGTGGCCACCAACGTGTCGGAGGCCAGCTCGCCGGCCTCCTGCATGGCCAGCGCCAGCACCACCATGATCGCGTCGCCGTCGATGAGCCGGCCCGAGGCGTCTACCGCCAGGCACCGGTCGGCGTCGCCGTCGTGGGCGAGGCCAAGATCGGCGCCGTGCTCGAGAACCGCGGCCTGCAGCACATCCATGTGGGTGGATCCGCAGCCGTCGTTGATGTTGAGGCCGTTGGGCGCGGCGTTGATCGCGATGACGTTGGCTCCAGCGGCCCGGTATGCGCGCGGAGCAGCCGCCCATGCCGCACCGTGCGCGCAGTCGACGACGACGGTGAGGCCGTCCAGGCGGGTGGTCACGGCCTTGGAGGCGTGGCGCAGGTAGCGGTCCAACGCGTCCTCGGCGTCGAGAACCCGGCCGATGCCGGCACCTGTCGGCCTGTTCCCGGGACCCGCCTGCACGAGTTCCTCGATGCGGTCCTCGGCGGCGTCATCGAGCTTGTGCCCGCCGGGACCGAAGATCTTGATGCCGTTGTCGGGCATCGGGTTGTGCGACGCGGAGATCATCACTCCGAAATTCGCGTCATAAGCGCTGGTCAGATACGCCACCGCGGGCGTCGGCAGGACACCGACGCGCAGGACGTCGACACCCTCGCTGGTGATACCGGCGATCACGGCGGCTTCCAGCATCTCGCCGCTGGCACGCGGATCACGGCCCACCACGGCGACCCGCCGGCCATGTCCCGCGGAACTGCCGAGACGCCGGGCAGCCGCCGAACCGAGTGCTACCGCCAGTTCAGCAGTCAGATCGCGATTGGCGACCCCGCGCACCCCATCGGTGCCGAACAGTCGACCCATGCCCTTAAACTTCTCATAATTGGCTGCCGGAAACACAACCGACGAGGTCAGCGACCATCCCGGGGCCAGATCGATACTCGTTCGTGATCCTCGGATGCACGATCACCGGATCCCTGCCCGCGGCTGACCGCGGACAGGGTCGGTGACGAATCGCTAGCTGCCTTCGCTATCCGACGAGGAGTGGCCGGCCCCAGGAGCCTGAGGCGTCGTCGGCGCCGTCGGCGCGACGCTGCGCGGCGCCGTCCCCTCGGCCGCGTTGCCGGGCCGCTCAGTGGTGCCGTTCTGGCTGAACGAGATGGTCCCCAGGTTGTTGGTGCACACCACGTGGTCGGCGCCGTTCGTGTCGACGCCCTGCACAGCAGTGGTCAGCGATGACGTGTCGGTGTTCTCGCACACCCCCGCCGCGATCTGTGCTGCCGCGGCGGTGTCGACGTTCTCCAGGACCGAGACGTTGCCCAGGGTGAGATTCACCTTGCCGTCGCCGAGCGTGTCAGGCGCGGCGTTGGCGATCCCCAGGCCGACCGTAAACAGCAGCGATCCGCCGAGCATCGCGCCCGCGGTCGCAGTCTTCACGAAGTTCCCCACAATTGCTCCTTCCGATGGAAAGCGGCCCCGGTCCCCCGACGTCGGTACGACGTTTCACCGGTGGCAGGAAGGTCCTGCGGTGCACAACCCTGCTGACACAAAGCGGCCCCCTGCTCTCCGCCCAGAGGGCTTCCCGCCACACCGGTGCTCAAACCCGGAATCAGCAGAAAATTGCCCAACATGGTCGTCTGCCGAGGTCAGCCCCCTGAAATTCGTCCGGAGGCATGCCCTCGACGAGACCCCGGACATAAAACAAACCCGCCGGGTGTGTACATGACACACCCGGCGGGTTCGTTCGGCCGTAAAGGCGACAGATCAGCGCTTGCTGTACTGAGGCGCCTTACGGGCCTTCTTGAGGCCGTACTTCTTGCGCTCGATGGCACGCGGGTCACGGGTCAGGAACCCGGCCTTCTTCAGTGCCGGCCGGTCCTCCGGCTGC
Organism: Mycolicibacterium nivoides; assembly: GCF_003855255.1. Lineage (NCBI taxonomy): Bacteria > Bacillati > Actinomycetota > Actinomycetes > Mycobacteriales > Mycobacteriaceae > Mycobacterium > Mycolicibacterium nivoides. The sequence goes on from NZ_CP034072.1 coordinate 4,984,195, forward strand.
ACCAGGATCAGCGCCCGGGCGATCGCCAGGCGCAGGGCGCCGGCCTGACCCGAGGGGCCGCCACCATCGAGGTGGGCGTAGATGTCGAAGTGCTCGAGGCGGTCGACGGTGACCAGCGGGGCCTTGATCAGCTGCTGGTGCACCTTGTTCGGGAAGTAGTTCTCCAGGGTGCGGCCGTCCAGGTTGAACTTGCCGGTGCCGGGCACCAGGCGAACTCGCACCACGGCCTCCTTGCGGCGGCCGACGGTCTGGATCGGGCGGTCGATGATGACCGGCTCGCGGTGCTCCTGCTCCACCTCGACGCTCTCGGTCACGGCTTCGACGACGTCGCCGTTCTCAATCGTTTCGGTCACTGGGCCACCTGCTTGATCTCGTACGGAACCGGCTGCTGCGCGGCGTGCGGATGATCCGGACCGGCGTAGACCTTGAGCTTCTTCTGAATCTGACGACCGAGCTTGGTGTGGGGCAGCATGCCGATGATCGCGTTCTCGACGACGCGGGTCGGGTGCTTCTCCAGCAGCTGGCCGATGGTGCGCTTGCGCAGACCGCCCGGGTAACCCGAGTGGCTGTAAGCGAACTTCTTGGTGAGCTTGTCGCCGCTGACGGCGATCTTCTCGGCGTTGATGACGATGACGAAATCGCCACCATCGACATTCGGCGTGAATGTCGGCTTGTGCTTGCCGCGGAGCAGCTTGGCTGCTTCGACGGCGAGCCGGCCGAGCACCACGTCCTGGGCGTCGATGACGAACCACTGACGCGTGGTGTCACCCGCCTTCGGCGTGTACGTAGGCACAGCGCATACCTCTATCTTTATTCGAGCGTTAGCTCGGGTTTCGGACCCCGGAGCGAGCCGGGTGCCGGTCGCGGCGCGTGTACTCGGTTTCCCGGCGACCGACATTGACCCGGGACCCGCTCGCCCCAAAGGGCAGCACACACCAACGGAGCAGCTTACCGGTCGGCGTCGAGGCAGGTCAAAACGCCCTTGTGGGCCCGACGCACAGACTGGGCCGCAAAGCCCCGCCCCACGTCACCCGGCGCTCTGCCGCCCTCCTGGAGAACTCACACCGCGGACGCATCGCAACTCCCAGATTCCGGGCGTGCACTGGGGTGACCGAAGGCGGCGGCATTGCCGTCAGAGGAGGCCGCCCTGCCGTGACGGGTGACCGTTGCCGAGGCCGGGTCTAGTGCTTCTTCTCGGCCTGCGCCTGGTCCTGCGCGGCCTGCTGTTGAGCAGCCTGAATCGCCGCGCGGCCCTCCGGGCTGGCCGCGGAGTTACCGGGTCCGGTGGCCGATGCCACCGACTTGTCGCAGTTGAGGGACACCAGCGTCTGATTGGTGGCCGAGCCCGTGGTGTTGGGCGGTGGCTGCACGGTGCGGTCCTGTTGACGGGTGACGACGCAGTCCGACCAGGATTCGCGGTCACCGACGGTGGTCTCCACCACGGGCGAGTACCCGGCTCCGCTGAGCGTGCCCGATGCGTCGCCGTACTTCTGGCCGACGACATCTGGCGACGATGCGTGTGCGACACCGCTCATGACCAGAGCCGCCAGCGGCGTCGCGAAGGCCGCCGCCACCCCGGGAATGCGCGTTGACATGCGTTCCACCACAACCTATTTCGCAACCGGAGGGGTGGTATCGGTGACCGTGCTACCGAGTTTCATCGGGCCGACCACGGGCTGGGTGAAAACCGTGTTCGTCGGCGCATCACCGGATCCGGCGAGCGGGTTGCCCTGCCCCGCAGGCATTTCCTCGGGATAACCGAACGCGAACGCCGCCATCGCCGAGATGGCGGCGACACCAAGTAACACGCCCGTTACCTGTATCCGACTGTGCCCCTTGAGCTTCAGCTGCCCCTCGTGTGTACTCATGGCGCATATGTGACGCCCGAATTCTGTAGGGCACCCCGCCAGCGGGCTGTGGAATTGCTGAGCCAGGAAACTCCGAGCTTTACGCCAGCATTCTCACGGCGTCAGGACACCCCGTCCTGCTGGTCGGGCACCACGCTTCCGTCCGGACGGTGCAGCGGGCCTTCCTTACCGCTGGGCTCGATGTAGCCCTCCGTCGCGCACTGGTATGCGTCGCCCTGCTTCTTCTTCGGCTCGATGAACATCGGATTTACGACCCAGCGACCGTCGGCGTTGTCGTAGGCCGAGCACATCAACTCGGTCTTGTTGCGGTTGAGCACCAGGCGCAGGGCGGTGGCATCGGTGAGGAACGTGACGTCGGTGTCGGAGTCCCCGGCGCCGAAGGCCGCGCGCTTGGGCTCGGCCTGCTGCTCGAACGCGGCGGGTCCCTTGACCCCGAAGACGTCCTCGTTGACCCGGCACCGCTTGCCCTCCATGTACGGGATGGCCGTCTCGCCCCCGCACGCCACCAACTTCGACGTCAGGACATCACCGTCGCGCTCGGTCCGCACCCCCATCACCTTGTCAGGCGTGAAACCGAGGTCGGCCGCCCACACCCGCACCACCGGCTCCGCCGACGCGGAGATGATGCGCACGTCGAAACCGTTGGCGCGCAAGGTTTCCACCAGATCTCGCATTTGCGGGTAGTACCGCACCCAGCCAGTCTCGTCGCCGCTGCCGACCTTTTGTTCGGTGCCTTCGGCCGCCTCGAGGTTCTCCTTACGGGCCGCCTCGGCGAAACCGGTCAGCTCGGATTCGTGCCAGCCGGCCAGCATCTGCGCCGCCCACGCGTACGACGGTTCGAACCGGCGGGCGTTGAACCCGGCGAACGCCGCCTCGTCGGCCCGCGTCTCCCCGTCGGTGTAGACCGACAGCAGTTCGTCGGCGCACCCGAGGTCGGTGTTGGTGGGCATGGGCTGGCCGGGCGTGGCCGCGGCACACGCCTTGGCCAGAGCCGCCGCGGCTTGCGGGGTGAGGTAGGGGCTCGTGGTCGACCAGTCGCCACCGGCAGGTGCCCGCAGCTTGCCGTTGCGCACCATCCAGAAGAACGTCGCATCGCCGATGTCGTTCTTGACCACGGTGTTGTCCCAGTCGAACAGCGCGAGCGGTGCGCCATCGGCCACCGAGCCGTTGGCCCCGCAGGTCCCCAACTCCGCGAGCATCGCGTTGATCCGGTCCCGGTTGTCGCCGTACCAACCGGGGTTCTCGGCCAACGTGCGACAGGCCGCGGCGGGAGTCTCGGCCGAGGTGCCCGACGACTGCGAAGACTCGGTGCCGGAGCCGCACCCGGCGACAGTCAGCACCGCGGTCACTGCGGCAACGAGTAGGGACAGCGGTGCGCGTGAGGTCATCAAGGGGTTCCCTGTCTGGTGAGTTCGACTAGGTCAGTTCGGCGAGACCCGGTGTGCCGAGCGCCGAGGTCCGTGAGGTGTCCTTCAGGTCGACGCCGGAGCGGCCCAGGGCCAGCGCACCGTCGACCAATCCGGCTGCCACCCGCGCGGCTTCGGCGTATCCCAGGCCGTCGGGCGGGTGGATGTTGGAGATGCAGTTGCGGTCCGCGTCGGTGCGGCCGGGCATCGGCAGGTGGGTGAGGTAGATGCCGAGGCTGTCGGCGACGCTCAGACCTGGCCGCTCCCCGATTATCACGAGCACTGTCCGCATGTGGGCCTGCGCTGCGACGTGGTCACCGAGGGCGACGCGGGCCTGCGTCGCGATCACCGGCGGGGCCAGGGTGTAGCGGTCCCGCAGCTCGGCCACCAACGCCGCGAGCAGCGTCGCACCGTGACGATCCAGTGCGGTCGGCGACAACCCGTCGGCCAGCACGAAGCCGATGTCGGCCGGGGTGTCGGGCACCTGCATGCCCTCGGCGGGCTCACGCCCCAGATCGGGCCGGCGCAGATACTCGTCGCGGGAGGTGGCCTTACTGGTCACCACCGTCGGCTCACCGATGCCCACGTTGCGGACCGCCGTCACCAGTTGATCGGTGTCCAACGGCACGTGCACGGCATCGCGGGCCGCGGCGTGCGCCGCGGCCAATTCCAGCACCCGGCGGGTGGGCAGTGCGTTACCGGCCCGACCCAGCCCGATCCTGGCCTGCGTGGTCTTACGCAGCTCATCCCAGAACTCTTGGACCGCAATCTCATTGGGACTCATGATGTCTCCGCGGAAGTCAGGGACCGCAGCACCGAACGCTCCAGGTCGAACGGCGTCAGCTTGCCGGAGTCGTCGACCATGCCGACGCTGCGCAGCCAAGCCTCGAACTCGGCGGCCGGCCGCAGGCCCAGGGTGCGCCGGGTGGTCAGCACGTCGTGGAACGACAGGCTCTGGTAGCCGAGCATCACGTCGTCGGCGCCCGGCACGGTGATGACGAACGCCACTCCGGCCGCGGCCAACAACGTCAGCAGGTTGTCCATGTCGTTCTGGTCGGCCTCGGCGTGGTTGGTGTAGCAGACGTCCACCCCCATCGGCAGGCCCAGCAGCTTGCCGCAGAAGTGGTCTTCCAGGCCCGCCCGGATGATCTGCTTACCGTCGTAGAGGTACTCCGGCCCGATGAACCCGACGACCGTGTTCACCAGCAACGGCTGCAGGTCGCGGGCCACCGCGTAGGCACGGGCCTCCAGGGTCTGCTGGTCCACCGGCTTGCCGCCGACGCCCAGGTGCGCACCGGAACTGAGCACCGAACCCTGCCCGGTCTCCAGGTACATGACGTTGTCGCCGACGGCGCCGCGGCGCAGGCTGCGCGCCGCCTCGTTGCCCTCCCGCAGCAGCTGCAGGTTCACCCCGAATGCGGAGTTGGCCCCCTCGGTGCCGGCGACGGACTGGAACATCAGGTCCACCGGCGCACCGGCCTCCACCAACCCGATCGTGGTGGTGACATGCGACAGCACGCAGGACTGGGCGGGGATGTCGTAGCGCGTGCGGATCGAATCGAGCAGATACAGCAGGTCCGCGGTGGCCTGCGGCGAGTCGGTGGCCGGGTTGATCCCGATCACCGCGTCGCCGCAGCCCAGCAGCAGCCCGTCGAGCACGGCCGCGGCGATCCCACGAGGGTCATCGGTGGGATGGTTGGGCTGCAGTCGGGTGGCCAGGGTGCCGCGGGCGCCGACGGTGGTCCGGAACGCCGCGGTCACCTCCGCGGCGGCCGACACCGCGATCAGATCCTGGTTGCGCATGATCTTGCTCACCGCCGCAACCATTTCCGGGGTCAGCCCCGGTGCGACGGCGGCCAGTCGCTCGGCGCTGTGATCATGGGCCGCGGTGTCCATCAGCCAATCCCGCAGCCCGCCGACGGTCAGATGCGAGATCTCCGAAAAGGCTTGCCGGTCATGGCTGTCCATGATCAGCCGGGTGACCTCGTCGGTGTCGTACGGCACCAGTTCCTCGTTGAGGAAGGTGTCCAGCGGCAGGTCCGCGAGCACCCAGGCGGCCGCGGCGCGTTCACCGTCGTGCTCGGCCGCGCAGCCGGCGAGCTGATCGCCGGAGCGTAGCGGGGTGGCCTTGGCCATCACCTCGACCAGACCGTCGAAGCTGTAGGTCACCCCCGAAACCTGCTGGTGGTACTTCATTTCAGGGCACTCTCCGCTTCGGCGAGCATCGCGAACTCCTCGTCGGGCGAGTTGGCCACCAGGCGGTGGCGGCTATAGAGCGCGAAGTAGAGCATGAACGCGCAGAACACGGCCAGGCACAGGCCCGCGGCCACCGGGCTGACCACGAAGGTCGCGATCAGCGCCACGACCGCCACGACGAGGGCGAAGCCGGTGGTGACGATGCCGCCCGGAGTGCGGTAAGGGCGCTTCATCTCCGGCTCGCGGACCCGCAGCACGATGTGGCTGATCATCATCAGCACGTAGCTCAGCGCGGCGCCGAAGACCGCCATGTTCAGGATCAGATCACCGTGGCCGGTCAGCGACAGCAGGAAGCCGATGATGCCCGGGACGATCAGCGCGAGCGTCGGGGCCTTGCGCTTGTTGGTCACCGACAGCGAGGTGGGCAGGTAACCGGCCCGCGACAGCGCGAAGGTCTGCCGCGAGTAGGCGTAGATGATCGAGAAGAAGCTCGCGACCAGCCCGGCCAGGCCGATGTAGTTGACCAGCTTGGCCGCCGTGCCGGTACCGCCGAGCGCCTGCACCAGCGGATCGTCCACGGTCGACATCGCGTCGGCACCGCCGGCGCCGGCCGTCAGGAACAGCACCGTCACACAGGTGACGATCAGCACCGTCATCGCGGCGATGATGCCGCGCGGCACGTTGCGCTCCGGGTTCGCCGTCTCCTCGGCGGCCAGTGGGACGCCTTCGACGGCCAGGAAGAACCAGATCGCGAACGGGATGGCGGCCCAGATTCCCAGGTAGCCGTGCGGCAGGAAGCTCGAAGCGCCGAGCGCGGCGGCGTCTGGGGCGATGTCGGTCAGGTTGGCGACGTCGAAGTGGCCGATGGCGCTCACGGCGAAGATGACCAGGCCCAGCAGCGCGATCGCGGTGATGACGAACATCAGGCGCAGCGCCTCACCGACACCCGCGAGGTGGATACCGATGAAGATGACGAACGCGGCCAGGTAGACCCACCAGCCCTTGTGAATGCCGAACAGGCCAAGGGATTCGACGTAGCCGCCGATGAACGTGGCGATCGCCGCCGGGGCGATCGAGTATTCGATCAGGATCGCGGTGCCGGTGGCGAAGCCGCCCCACGGGCCCAGGGCGCGGCGGGCGAAGGTGTAGCCGCCGCCTGCCGCGGGCAGTGCCGAGGACAGTTCGGCCAGGCCCAGCACCATGCAGAAGTACATGGCGGCGATGACCACCACGGCGATCAGCAGGCCCCCGAAGCCGCCCTGTTCGAGGCCGAAGTTCCAGCCCGAGAAATCGCCGGAGATCACGTAGCTGACGCCGAGGCCGGCCAACAGCAGCCACCCCGCGCTTCCGGATTTGAGCTGACGTTTCTTCAGATAGTCAGCGCTCTCCAGGTGTTCTTCCACACCCGCCATTTCAAACTCCTTCATTGACAACGGTTTCGTATGTCTCGTTATGTGATGCCGTCAGCTGATGACGGTCTTGCAGGCGGCGGCCCACCTCTAACCCGGCAACACCGCCGGGCCGACGCCAGATCTCCGGCGGGGCAACCTTCCAAAGGTATGAAACTCAACCTTTAATCGAAGATTATTGCCCCACTATGCGGCGGTGTCTACCCCAACGGCGAATTTCGTTGTCAATAGTTGGGTTTGAGTGGCACTCCGACCACGATCCGCGCCGCATTGTGGCCGAGTACGCGGCGCGCCCCAGCGTCGGATCCTTCACCAGAAGACAGCTCGGGCAACGGATCTGACAATTTGGCGTGCTGCACGCACACCTCGCCGGCGGCTCCGACACCCACCCCGACATTTAGCGGCGATCTGAGTGCCGCGCGGCGCGCCAGTTCCGCCGCCGCCACCCCGGCGTCGCTCGGAACCAACAGATACGGAACACCTTCTTCCTCGATGCCCGCCAGCACGTCCCGTTCGATCACACGGCTGCCCGCACTCAACACCACGATCGCGGGACGATCGGGGTGACCACCGCTATGCACTGGCGCCCACTCCGACCAGTCGAGCGTGTGACGCCACCAGGCCTGTGGCCACCGCATTCCGCGGTCCTTCAGACCCACGCACATTGCCTGTGCCGCAGACAATCCCGAAGGGGGCCAGGGCATCCGCGATGAGCTCGGGGATCTCGAAGTCCAGCGCGCACCCACCGAGCAGCACGACAAACCCGATTTGGCGCAGGTCGCCGGCGGGCGCGACAGCCCGCAGCGCGCGCAGCGCGTTGGCGACGAAGACCCGCTCCTTGGCCGCGCGGCGCACCGACCTGATCCGTTCCATGGAATGCCGGGTGGGGATCGCATTCATTCCGTACTCGGCCAGCGTGACCACCCGCGCGAACGATGTGGCAGGCAACGGCTTCTCGAAGAACATCACGGTGTTGTTCTCCAACCGGACATGAAAGAAGCTCTCCGCCTTGCCCAACGGCGATCGCTTGATGTCTTCGGCCAGTTCCAGATTGTCGAGCCCGAGCTCGGCGTCGATCAGTTTGGTGACCAGATCGCCCGCACCGGCCAGATGCACGGCACTGATACCGGCATCCACTTCGACGAGTGCGGCATCTGTCGACCCGCCACCGAGATCGAGCACCACGAGCGGCTTGTCGGTTCCCGGGGTGGTCAGCGCGCCGAGCGCCGCCATCTCGGCTTCGACACCCCCGACCATCACCTCGACACCTGCGGCCCCGGCAGCCCGCAACCGGCTGCGCACCTCCTCGGCCACCGCACGCATTCCACTTTCACGAGTCCGGACCATGGCGGCCAGCGCTACCGCGTTCTCCAGGGTCACCTCGCCGGCAACTCCACCGCGAACCTCTTGTGGCACAAAGGTATCCACTGCCAGCAGATCTTGAATGCGCACATCAGCGAGGGCGTGACCGGAGAGCTCGGCCATGCTGCGCCGGACGTTGGCTATCATGCCGCCGGCGTTGGTGCCGGACTCCCCCGCCACATCCGCGAGTGGAGCGACCCGCTCGACCGCGCCCATAATCTCCAGTGCACCGCGGGACACGTCGACCGTCGCGCGTTTGTGCACGCCGGACAGCTCGAGCGAGCCCGCCGGGATACTGCGATCCGCGACATCGCCTGCGGGAGTGCGCACCACCACAGCCGAGCGGTTGCCGGTCAGCGCTCGGGCCACCGGCGAGATCACCTTGGTGGCAGCCGCGTCCAGATCGAAGATCGTCGCCAGGCCATAGGCATTGGACAAGGTCCGGATCGAGTTGCCGGGCGCGGCCACCTCGACTGCGGCCAACATGCCCAGAGGCAACGCATCGATGCGCGATACCTCATCGATCACCGGAACCACGGTGTCGAGCCGATTGGCCACCAGCACGGCGTCGTCGTTGGCCAGGATCACCCCGCGTACAGCCAGGCCGCGTGCGGTCGCGGCATTGATCGCGCGGGCCGCTTCCTCGAAGTCCACTCCCCTGGGTACAACGACGATCGCCTCGGTGCCGGAAGGGGTTTGGGCGAGGACGTCGATTGCGACGGTGAAGCCCACACCGAGGCCGCGGCCACCCGGGGTGCGCGGGTCATGGCCGATCATCGTCGACTCGGTGATGATGGTCTCGGTGATGGTTTCCATCGCCATGCCACTGATGACCGGGGTGGCCTCGTTCAGCAAGACGATGTCGAGCTCGGCCAGCTCGATCGCACTCGTCTCCAGCGCACGAACCACCGCCTGGGCCACCCCGTCGACATTGCCTGCAGTGCCCTTGACGCCGGTCGTCGGAGTCAGCGCGGCGCCACGGAACCGGATCGAGCCGTCATTTGCGACAACCGCGGCGCTGGCCTCGGTCGTCGAGTTGCCGATGTCGACACCGACAACGGTCAGTGCCATCAGGTGCCCAGTGCCTCAGGGGTCAGCTCGGCGAACTCCGGCGTCACCTCTACCGGGCGAGCCTGCTTGCGGATCTGCTCGGTCTCCTTCAGATGCAGCAACGCCGCCTTGGCCTGCCAGCGGGGCCGGGCCATCTGATCGTTGAGCGTCGGAACCGGCTCGGGCGACTCACCTTTGGCGTATTGGGCGGCGTTCGAGCCGATGCGGCGATACGTCTCCAACGTCATCAGAGGGCTCTGCGGGAACAGCTCGAGGCTGGACAATCGCGGGAGATCACGCTGATGGATCATCGATGTGCCGCGAGACAGGATGCCGATGCCGATTCCCGATCCGCTCAGCCTGGCCGCCGCGTGCGCGACCACGGCAAGGTCGCTGCTGTGCCGGATCCGGATGCATCGTGCGGCCACCTCCTGCTCCTCGATGCCGGCCAGGATCTGGCGGATCACTTCGGCATGAGACAGGCCGATGATGGTCTGGCTGAAGAAGTCGGCGAACGCCGGCGAAATCGCCAGCACCACTTCATCGGAACGCTTTCCCGGTTCCGCCGGCCGCTCGCCGGTGAACGTCAGGGTGCGGGGCCCGGTCACTGCCGACATGTCACTCGACCTCCAGTTCGGGGTTCTCGGCGCTGGTCACGTGACGCAGCCGCTTCATCTCCTCCCAGCGCGCGCCCGTGGGGCGGTAGCCGGTGCCCGGGCCTGCGTAGTCATTGCGGTCGTTGACCGCCGACAATGGCCGCAGCTCGCGCGTCATGATCGCCGACGTCTGTAGGAGGTCACCCGAAACCCGTTGGCGCAACACGGCCAACAGGTTTTCGGCGATGTCGGAAAACCCGGTGGATTCCAGCGCCTTCACCAGATCCAGACCGGTCACGCCGCGGTCCATCACCTGCTGCGCGCCCTTGAGGTCTTCCAGTACGTCACGCGGGATCAGCTCGCGGCTGCCGTGGGCGTACACCGCGGCCTCGATCTCCGCATCGGTGATAGCGGGCAGATCGAGGTAGGCGAACACCGCCTGCAGCGCCTTACCCGCCCGGCTGCGCGCGGCGAGGATCTCGGACTCGTTGACATGGCGCAACCCGCCGTCGATCTGCAGGTCCCGCTGGATGGTGTTGAAGTCGTCGAAGTCCTCGGCATCGACGTTGGACCCGGCGAACATGTTGTCGTAGTTGGGCGTTGCCGAATACCCGGACGTGATGAAATCGGTACCCGGCATCATCTGGGGCAACAGGCGTGCCGTCCGCCGCATCGGCGAATGCGAGAAGGACTGGTCATTGCCGGACGCACACTCCAGGTCCACCGCGGAGGCAATGAGGTTCTCGGCCGCGACCGCCCGGATGCCCGCCGGTACCGCACCCGGTACGCCGATGCAGGAGATCGAACCGTTCTGCAGGCCTTGTACGCCTGCGCCTTTCGCCACCAGGATGCAGCGGATCTCCAGATACAGCATCGAGCGGCCCTCGGCGTTGCCCATCTGCACCTCGGAACCGGTGCCTGAGGTGAACCGCATCTTGATCCCCCGCGACGCGTAGGCCGCCGCGAGAAATGCCTTCGACCACGGCGTGTCATCGCCGTCGACGAACACCGACTCGGTGCCGTACACCGAAATGGTCTCGGCGTACGCAGTGATCCCGCGCATGCCTAGCTCCAGCTCGGTGGCCTCCTCCAGCGCGCACTGAGTCAGGCGCCCACCACAGCCGACTTGGCTGCCGATCTGCAGCGCCATCGCCACCAGCGGGGCGTAGCGCACCACACCCAAAGTCGTTTCGACTTCCGAGAATCCGCGCAGCGACGCCTCGGCGGCTTCACAGGCCACCTGCAGTGGGTTGTCACGAGCGCTGGTGCAGTGCGCCTGGTTGGCCGTTGTACGACGGGCCCGCATCTTCTGCATCCCCATCATGATCTCGACGATGTTCATCGTCTTGGCGACCTCGAGCAGCTTGGCCGGGGTCAGGCCACCGGTCACCGCGATCACCTCGTCACGGGTCACGTGGGGATCGACCAACATCCGGGCGATCTCGACCGCGGGGATTGCCATGGCCTGTTCCGTGGTGGCCACATCAATGGCATGGTCGGCGATGAACTGGTCGATGAAGTCGAAGTCGGCGCGAGCGCGGCCGTCCATCTCGACGATCACGCCGTCGGCGACCCGCACGCTGGGCGCGGGATCGAATTCACTGTCCAGCGCGACCATGCCCACCTCGGGCCATTCCTCGACGAAGCCGTCGAGGTTGACCGGCCGGTCCTCCAGCACCTTGGTGCGCTCGGACTGCCTGCGCCGGCCGGCCGCGGAATGTTGTGGCGATACTGCCGTCACCGGTGTTCTCCTATTCGCTGGTGGCCAGGATGTCGCGGCGCTCGTAGACTTCGGCGGCCTCGCGGACGAGCCCGGCCAGCAATGTCGCCCCGTATTTCGTGTCCAACTCGTCGGCGATCGCGTCGAGCTCGGCCCTGGTGGAGGCGTTGGGCCGCAACGCGTTGTAGATCTGCAGCACCCGCTCATCGCTGATGGCGGTCATCTCCGCAGCGCGACGCAGGTTCGAGCCGAGCTGCCGGCGTCCCACCTTCTCGGCGATCTGCGCCTGCAGTCGCAGGGTCGGCGGGGTGATGCGTAGGTCCGACGCGACGACCTCACCAGACATCACCGCATCCATGGTGATGTCACCGATCGGCTTGCCGTTGGGGGTGAACAGCAGATCCTCGCGATGGATGCTCAGCGGGTAATCGACTGAAGGATCGAGGATCGGTTCTGTCATTCACTACTCCAACTGACTCGGGGCGGTTCTCCCACCGACGTGCAACACAACGCGGTCCAATTGTGCGCTGCATCACGTTGCATCAAGGTTGCGCCGCAGGTCAGTGCGGCTAATCTGTCCCGACGATGGACGCTGGAAAATCCGACCCGATCGCCGCGCTGGGTGAGTTCTTTGCCCTTCCTGCGGCCGACCCCGTCACCTGGCGGCCGATCGCGTCCCTGTGCGGCGACCAGGCGGCCGTGCACGAATACACGATGCGCACCCGAGCCGCGACCGCATCCGGTTTCGGGATCGACGAAGCCGATGTCCCCGTCAAGGCGGCGGCATCCTCCGTACACCTGTCGATCACCGCCAGACTGGTGTCCCCCGTTGTCGGTGCCGCGGTATGCCTGGGTACCGTCCCGCTCTTGACCTTGGATTCGCTGTTCTGGCAATCTGATTCGTCCCACCGACCGACCCTCGGTACGGCCGGCGCCGAGTCGGTGACCGAGACCGATCCACACCGGGCCGCGGCCGTCATCACCGGTTCTCTGATCGGAAACGTGTTGAGCCTACTGAACGACACCATGCGGTTGGCGGAATCTCTATCGCCCCAGGTGATGTGGGGCAATATCGCCTCGGCGGCCAACGGTGCCGTCACCGTACTGGCCCAGTCCCGTCCCGACGCGCGGGCCCGCGGCCGCGCCCTCATCGACGCGCTGATCGCGACCGAACCGCTGTGCGCCACCGCGGACTTCGCCGGAGGTCGGTTCCGGCGCCGCAACTGCTGCCTGTTCTACCAGGTTCCCGGCGGCGGCTACTGCGGCGACTGCGTTCTTGTCGACAGCGTTCCCGGCGGTGTGACCGGCTGAAGCTACAGGGCCGCGGCCCCTGCGGTGGCCACCGCTACGTCCTGCTCGACGCTGCCGGCGCTGACCCCGACCGCGCCGGTCACGACGCCGTCGGCTTCCAGCGGTATTCCGCCGCCGAACACGACCAATCCGCCCGAGGTCTGCTCCAGGCCATACAGCTCGCCGCCCGGCTGGCAGACGTCCATCAGCGCGCTGGTGGGCAGGTTCATCATGACGGCGGTGCGCGCCTTGCGGATCGAGATGTCGATGCTCGCCTTGATCGCGCCGTCCATGCGCACGAAGGCGACCAGATGCCCTCCGTCATCGACCACTGCGATGTTCATAGGCTGGCCGATCTCCTCAGCCTTGACTATTGCGGCGTCGATCACCTTCTGCGCGGTTGGCAGCGGCAGGGAACCCATGAGTCTCCTCGCGAATCATGTTGATGGACAGTTTTTGTCAAGCAATACCGCGAGTGTGAGGCTGTTACGAGCGTGCGGGTCAGATGTCGCAACAGCTTCACACTCGACGGCAGATCAGGGGACCTCTGCTACCGGTAGTCGATGACGATCCGGCCGTCGATCTGTCCGCGTTCCATCCGGTCGAACACGTCGTTGATCTGATCGAGCGACGTCGTCTCGACAATCGGGTGGATCAGGCCACGGTGGTAGAAATCGAGGGCTTCGACCATGTCCTGGCGCGAACCCACGATCGAGCCGCGGATCGTCAGCCCCTTGAGCACGATGTCGAAGATGGGCGCCGGGAAGTCTCCCGGCGGCAGCCCGACGAACACGATCGTGCCACCCCGGCGAGCCAGCCCGATGGCCTGGCCGAACGCCTGCGGATGCACCGCCGTCACCAGCACGCCGTGCACGCCACCGGTGGCCTTCTGCACCTCGGCCACGACATCGGAAGTCTTGGCGTTCACCGTTACCTCCGCGCCGAGTCGGCCGGCCAGTTCCAGCTTGCTGTCGTCGATGTCGATCGCGACCACCCGCAGACCCATCGCGCGGGCGTACTGCACCGCGACGTGCCCCAGCCCCCCGACCCCGGAGATCGCCACCCATTGACCGGGCCGGGTGTCGGTCACCTTCAGGCCCTTGTAGACCGTCACCCCGGCACACAGAACGGGTGCCACCTCGACCGGGTCGGCGCCGTCCGGGATTCGTGCGGCGTAGGCGGCGTTGACCAGCATGTAGGAGCCGAAGCTGCCGTCGACGCTGTAGCCACCGTTGCGCTGCTGCTCACACAGGGTCTCCCAGCCAGTGCGGCAGTACTCGCACGTGCCGCAGGCCGACCACAGCCAGGCGTTGCCGACCTTGTCGCCAACCTTCAGGTCGGCCACTGCGGGCCCCAGCGCCACCACGGTGCCGTAGCCTTCGTGGCCCGGCACGAACGGCGGGCTCGGCTTCACCGGCCAATCGCCATGCGCGGCATGGAGGTCGGTGTGACACACGCCGGAGGTCTCGAGCTTGACCAGTGCCTCACCCGGTCCGGGTGTCGGCAGGTCGAGCTCGGAAACCTGCAGCGGGGCACCGAATTCGGTGACCACCGCCGCGCGCATCCGGCCGGCACTGTTGGCGCCGACGCTGTCGTCGAGAGTCTGAGTCATGAGTCGTTCCCATCATTGAAAGGTGTTGCTGGCAGCCGATTTTTGTTGTTATTCGGTTATGCGACTCCGCGGGCAGCACCGGCACTCACCGGGCGCTGCCCGCGCGGCAGCATGACGACCTTTCCGGGCCGGACTCGTCGAGCTCGACGGTCTAGAAGAAGCCCTGGGCCTTGTTGGCGTAGCTCACCAGCAAGTTCTTGGTCTGCTGGTAGTGATCGAGCATCATCTTGTGGTTCTCCCGGCCGATGCCGGACTGCTTGTAGCCGCCGAACGCCGCATGCGCGGGGTAGGCGTGATAGCAGTTGGTCCACACCCGGCCGGCCTTGATGTCCCGGCCTGCGCGGTAGGCGGTGTTGCCGTTGCGGCTCCACACGCCGGCACCCAGGCCGTAGAGGGTGTCGTTGGCGATCGAGATGGCGTCGTCGTAATCCTTGAACGACGTCACCGCGACGACCGGGCCGAAGATCTCCTCCTGGAACAGCCGCATCTTGTTGTGCCCGGTGAAGATCGTCGGGGCCACATAGAAGCCGCCGTTGAGATCGCCACCCAGATCGGCCCGCTCGCCACCGGTGATCAGTTGGGCGCCTTCGGATTTCCCGATCTCGATGTAGGACAGGATCTTCTCCAGCTGGTCGTTGGAGGCCTGCGCACCGATCATGGTCTCGGTGTCGAGCGGGTCGCCCTGACGCACTGCCTTGGTGCGGATCGCGGCCAATTCCAGGAACTCGTCGTAGATGTCGGCCTGGATCAGCGACCGCGACGGGCAGGTGCACACCTCACCCTGGTTCAGGGCGAACATGGTGAACCCTTCCAGGGCCTTGTCCTGGAAATCGTCGGCGGCGGCCAGCACATCGGAGAAGAAGATGTTCGGGCTCTTGCCGCCCAGCTCGAGCGTCACCGGGATGAGGTTCTGGCTGGCGTACTGCATGATCAGCCGGCCCGTGGTGGTTTCACCCGTGAAGGCGATCTTGGCGATCCGGTTGCTCGAGGCCAGCGGCTTGCCGCACTCGACACCGAACCCGTTGACCACGTTGACCACACCGGCGGGCAGCAGATCACCGATCACCGACATCAGGTAGAGCACCGAAACCGGGGTCTGCTCAGCGGGTTTGAGCACAACCGCGTTGCCCGCGGCCAGCGCCGGGGCCAGCTTCCACACGGCCATCAGGATCGGGAAGTTCCAGGGGATGATCTGGCCGACCACGCCGAGCGGCTCGTGGAAGTGGTAGGCGACGGTGTCCTCGTCGATCTGCGAGAGCGAGCCTTCCTGGGCACGCAGCACACCGGCGAAGTACCGGAAGTGGTCGACCGCCAGCGGGATGTCGGCGTTCAGCGTCTCGCGGATCGGCTTGCCGTTGTCCCACGACTCGGCCAGCGCGATGGATTCGAGGTTCTCCTCGATCCGGTCGGCGATCTTGTTGAGGATGACGGCGCGCTCGGCCGGCGAGGTCTTGCCCCATGCCGGCGCGGCAGCGTGGGCGGCGTCGAGCGCCTTCTCGACGTCGGCCTCGGTGGAACGGGCCACCTCGCAGAAGACCTGACCGGTGACCGGCGTCGGGTTCTCGAAGTAACGGCCCTCGGCGGGTGCGACCCACTCGCCACCGATGTAGTTGTCGTAGCGGGCCTCGAACGACATCAGGGCGCCTTCGGCACCCGGACGTGCATAAACAGTCATGGCAATCTCCTGCATCGGACACCAGATGTGTCGGTCATCACTAAAGGTAGTCAGCAGTAGGTTGCAGCACAGTTGCACTGATCAAAAGCAACGTTGCACAGGACCGTGGACCGGATCAGCCCAGTTCGGAATCGATTCCCGCCAGGTGGCCGCGGGCCTGGGCGCGGGCCAGCGGGTCGGCCTCGGCGTGGTCGTGCAACACCCGCCAACCCTGCCGGTCGTCGCGGCCGTCGGGCAATGCCAACCAGCGCCGCAGCAGGCTGAGGCTGCCGCCGGCCAGCACCGCTTCGCGCAGGCTGGCGCTCAGTTCGGTGCGCAGCCGCGCGATGGCCGGGGAGACCGATTGCGGCAACAGCGCCCCCGTGTACGCGTCCAGGGCGGCCGAGACGTTCCCGGCCTGCAGCGCGTCGAAGACGTCGCCCATATCGCTGGCCACCGGCATCAGCAGCCGGTACGGCCGCGACTCGATGTAGGTGCTGCCGATGACCCGGCGCAGCCGCGACACCTCGGCCCGCACGGTGACCACGTCTAGGTCCTTGTCGTCGAGCAGGATGGCCAGGTGATCGGCGCTCAGCCCCTCGGGGTGCCGGATCAGCAGGACCAGGATGTCGGCGTGCCGCCCGGTCAGCCCGCTGGATTCGGGCCGGCCCGCGGCGTCGGTCACCTGCCAGCGCGGGCGGTCGGCGCCCAGCACCGTCAACCGTGCCCCCTCGGGGGCGGCAGGTGCAGCGGGTCCGGTGAGCCGTAGCAGGGCCAGCTGGTTCTCGACCGCGACTGCGGTGGCCCTGACCAGTGCCAATGTCTGAGGTGACGCGACCGCGGACCCGCCGGTCAGGTCGATGGCGCCCAGCAGCACCCCGGTGGCCGGGTCGTGAACGGGCACCGCGGTACAGCTCCAGGAGTGCACGGTACGGGAGAAGTGTTCGGACCCGAGGATCTGCAGTTCACGGTCCAGCGCCAGCGCGGTGCCCGGCGCGTTGGTCCCGGCTGCCCGCTCGCTCCAGTCCGACCCGGGCACGAAGTTCATCGCCTCGGCTTTGCGGCGTACGCCGGCGTCTCCCTCGACCCACAGCAGGGTGCCGTCGGCCGCGGTGATCGCCACCACCACTCCGGCACCGACGGCATCGTCGACCAGCAGGCGGCGGATCAGCGGCAGGGTGGGCGCGAGCGGATGCGTGTTGCGCAAATCGGTCAGTGCCGCCGCGGCGGCGGCCGCCCGGGTGCCCAGATCGGGGTCGACGCCGGTGGCCAGGCTGCGCTGCCAGCTCTCCATGATGACGCGGCGCACCGGGGCGGAATCCAGGGAATCGGCGTCGACCTGGCCTTCGATGAACAGGTCGTGGATAGCGCGCACCTTCGCGGGCAGGGCCCGGGCAGACATCCGGCCTCCCGCGTTCCTCGATGCGGCCACGGCGATCATCTCTCCCGGCGTCGGGCCATTGGTATGGCATTCACGCGTAACCGCCAGGATAGTTGACCAGCCCGACCTGTGATGGATACCACCGGGAGGTCGACCAGCAGAAATCGGGGAATCGACCCCGCTACCCGTATAGTTGGGGCACGGCGGCTTGTCTGTTCTGCCTTTGCCGCCTTCTCGATCGTCAAACCGAGCGCCGCGAGATGTCACTCGCGCCGGGCAGGACGACCGCCCTCTATTTTCGGAGCTTTCATTTTGTCTGTCCAAGAGACCCCTGGCACCGCTGTGCCCACATTCGCCGAACTCGGCCTGCCTGCCGAGATCGTCGCGACCCTGGCCTCGAACGGGGTCCAGACCCCGTTCCCGATCCAGGCCGCGACCCTGCCTGATTCACTCAAAGGTCGCGACGTCCTCGGCCGTGGCCGGACCGGCTCCGGCAAGACCTACGCGTTCCTGTTGCCCCTGGTGGCGCGGTTGGCGACCAGCGGCACCCGCCGGGCCCCGAACCGGCCGCGCGCGCTGATCCTGGCGCCCACCCGCGAACTGGTCACCCAGATCGAAGCCTCGCTGGCCCCGTTGGCCGCGGCAACCGGCCTGCGGTCGGTCAACATCTTCGGTGGCGTGGGCGCCAACCCGCAGATCTCCGCGCTGCGGGGCGGCGTGGACATCGTGATCGCCTGCCCCGGCCGGCTCGAAGACCACATGAGGTCCGGCCACGCCGACCTGTCCGCGGTCGAGATCACCGTGCTCGACGAGGCCGACCACATGGCCGACCTCGGCTTCCTGCCCGGCGTGAAGCGACTGCTGGACCGCACCCCGAAAGACTGCCAGCGCCTGCTGTTCTCGGCCACCCTCGATGCCGGGGTCGATGTGCTGGTCAAGCGCTATCTGCACGACCCCGTGGTGCACAGCGTCGATTCGGCGCAGTCCCCGGTGACCGCGATGGTGCACCACGTGCTGCATGTGGACAACGCCGCACGGGTCAACGTGGTCGCCGATCTGGCTGCCGCCCCGGGCCGCACCATCGTCTTCGCTCGCACCAAGCACGGCGCGAAAAACCTGACTCGCCAACTCAATTCGCGCGGCGTGTCAGCAGTTGAGCTGCACGGCAACCTGTCTCAGAATGCTCGCACCCGCAACCTGACCGCGTTCTCCGACGGATCAGCGGCCGTTCTGGTGGCCACCGACATCGCCGCCCGCGGCATCCACGTCGACGACGTCAGCCTCGTGGTACACGCCGACCCGCCGGTCGAGCACAAGGCCTACCTGCACCGGTCCGGGCGCACCGCCCGCGCCGGGAACGAGGGCACCGTGGTGACCCTCATGCACGACGCGCAGGTTTCCGATGTCCGCACCCTGACCAAAAAGGCCGGGGTCAAGCCCACGATCACCCGGGTGAACGGGACCGATCATCCGGTGCTTCGCGAGATCGCCCCCGGAGAGCGCGTTTTCGGTGATCCGATTCGTCCCGAGCCGGTCGCTCAGGCCGCTCCGGCGCCTCGGCGCCAGGGCAACAAGTCCGGGCAGCCGGGCAAGTCGGGCCAGCAGCAACAGCAGCGCCGCCGCCCGAGCGGTTCCTCCCGCAATGGCGGAGCCCCCGCGGCCCGGACCGGGTCCGGCGCCGGCGGACAACAGCGCGGTGGTGGACACCGCCGTCCCCGCCGTTCCAACGACTCCAACTCGAGCCGCTAGATCGGAAGTGTGCGGTCCCGCTCGTCCTCTCCTCCGAACGGGACCGCACCGGCTCTTCCGGGCGCGTCAGACTCCCCACGCGTTGGCAGCACTGCGGTCGGTGGCGGCCACCTCGTCGGCACCGTCGCGCACCGCATTGCCCAGGGAGAACAGGATGTCGTTGAGTGCCGCCGCGGCCTGGTTCCACCGGGCCTGCTCGACGGCATAGGCTTGCGCCGCTTCGCGAGTCCACACCTGCTGCAGAGGCGCGATCTGCGAACGCAATTCGTCGAGGGCGGCGTTGAACCGGCGCGAGGTGGTGTGGATCTCCTGACGGACCGAGTACTCGATCTCGCCGAAGTCGTAGGACAGAACGTGATCCATCGCCGGCCCCGGTCAGATTCCGTCGCCGACGGCGCCGAGCCGCTGCGCGTGGGTGTCGGCAGCGGCGCGCAGGGTGCGCTCGTTGGTCCGGATGGTCTCGGCGATCCGACCCAGTGTGGTGTGCAGGGTCAGCGATTCGCCGTTCCAGCGGTCAACCACATCACGGAACCGCACCGCAGCCACGCCGCCCCATACTGACGGCGGCACACTGCTCATCTTCCCGATGAACGTCTGCAGCATGGCCCGGACGTCGTCGTTGAGGACGTCGATCCGGCCGGCCACGCTCGTCATTACGTCGAAGTCGGTGCCCAACGGCCCCGTCAGTCCTGGTGACATGTCCTCTGGTCCCTCCGGTCTTGTCTTGCGGGATATAACAATTCGACGCAGACCGACCCGCTTTGGTTCCACCCGATTTCAGAACGCTGCGTGCGCTGAGCCGGTGGCGGCCTCACAGGCCACCCGCACCGCCTCCGCTTGCCCCGAGGCACTCTGGCACCCGACCGCGATCCGCACCGCACCATCGACGAACACCGCCCAACGAATTTCCCTCCCGGCGCGTACCTCGCGGTAGCTGACCACCGGACGCGAAGCGACGACCGCGGACGGGTCGAAGTCGACGAAGACCCCGGCGGGCTGCTCCTGCAGAGCCCGCTGCAGGGTGTCCGCGACCGTGCCCTGCGCGACCCCGGATTGCGTCAGATGAATCATCACCTGCGGGTCAGACGGCGAAACCACCTGAACCCGAGCCGATCCCGGCCCGTCGGTGACCCGCCGGACAGACCACCCCGCCGGGATCTGCATGCCGACCCGGCCCTCGACGAGAACCGTCATCGCCGCAGCGTCCGCCGGGCCGCCGTGAGCGGCGAAGGCGATGACGCCCAGCACCGCTGCCAGGGCCGCTGCGGCACCGATCGCCATCCGGCCCGCACGCACGCCGACCTCCCCGGCTGCGGCCGGAACATCCGCGGTACCCGCGGCGACGAGACCGTCGCGCCACGTCCGGAGGTCGGCCCAGGTGACCGTCACGCCGCGACGGCGTAGTCCGGCCGTCACCGCGTTGCCCAACGTCACCGCTCCGGCGACCTCCGCCGGCGCATCCACGACCACCTCGGCCGATGTCCCGGCAATCGCGATCACTGTGCGTACCACCGCCTCCGGGTCCAGATCGTCCTCCGCATGGCGGGCCAATGCGACGCTTCGGGCATCGGAACCCGACACCACGACAATCTCGGCGGCGATCTCCACCACGGCCCAGAACGTACCGGGCAACGCTGCACTCAGGGCCTGAACCCGCTGCATCACAACAACTTCAGCCTCTGAGCGAACCGCGGCGGCCCGCACCCGATCACACTGATCGGCTGTCCACCAGGTCGGGCACACCAGGGTGAGATCCCGAGCCCCGGCACTCGCCGCGGAG
The DNA here is from genome assembly GCF_003855255.1 of Mycolicibacterium nivoides. Classification (NCBI taxonomy): domain Bacteria; kingdom Bacillati; phylum Actinomycetota; class Actinomycetes; order Mycobacteriales; family Mycobacteriaceae; genus Mycobacterium; species Mycolicibacterium nivoides. The sequence continues at coordinate 5,005,268 of NZ_CP034072.1, forward strand.
AGCACGTCGGCCCACAGCTCCGATACCGCAACCGGTTCGTCATCGACCAGGGCGATCTCGTCGTCGACACTCGCCACTGCCACCGCGGCGAGGTACGAGACCGCTCCGGGTCCGCGCACGGTCACCGGGCCAACCTCGACGACAGCCGGCCTCACCCCGCATCGACCCCGTCGGGCAGCATGACCTGGACCAACTGATCCGGCGCCGAACGGGTGATCAGTGTGCCGCGTCCCGGTGGAAGCCGAACCGGCCGTGCCGATCCCAGCAAGGCACCGTCGTCGGGGTTCGCGCTCATCATCAGGCCCATGCAACCGAGGTCTTTCACTCCTGCCAGGACCGGGTCGAACATCGCCCGCGCCGCACCTCCGGAACGGCGGGCCAGCACCAGGTGCAGTCCGAGGTCACGGGCATGCGGCTGGTAATGCAACAACGGCGAAAGCGGATTCGTCCCGCCGCCGGCCACCAGGTCGTAATCGTCGACCACGACATAGAGTTCCGGTCCGGTCCACCACGAGCGGTCGTGGAGCTGTCGCTGGGTGACCTCGGGCCCGGGCATCCGGTTCCGCAGTGTCTCAAGCACTCTCGGCAGAGCGACGTCCAGCGCCCCGGCAGAGGGCGCGTATCCGGCAAGATGGTCCGATTCGACCGCTCCAAGCAGGGTGCGGCGGAAGTCCACGATGAGCAGTTGCACGCTCGACGGATCGTTCGCCGTCACCAAGTCGCGGCACAGGGTGCGCAGCGCGGTGGACTTGCCGCACCCGTTATCACCGAGGATCACCAGGTCGGGCTGGGCGGCGAAATCGACCAACACCGGCGCGAGTTCGCGTTCGCCAAGACCCAGCAGCACTTCGGTGGCGGGCCGGGCCCGCGGCGTCGGACCCAGCTCGGGCCCGCGCACCCACGTCGGCAACAACCGGACGGCCGGCGCTCGGGCGTCACCGTACTGGGCGCGCAGGGTGTCTCCGATCCGCGTCAGGGACGTGCCGATGCCGGCATCGCTCGGTGTGCCGTCCAACCGGGGTAGCGCGATCAGCAGCTCGCGGCCCTCACGGGTCAGGCCCCGGCCCGGCGCGCTCTGGACGAGCTGCCGGGCGCGTTTGCGGTCCATCTCGGATTCGGCCGGATCGCCGAGCCGCAACTCGATGCGGGTTCCCAACTGGTCCTTGAGCGCCGGACGGAACTCCGCCCACCGCGACGCCGTCACCACGACGTGGACTCCGAGCGAAAGCCCTTGCACTGTAAGCGCGGTGATCGATGGCTCCAGGGAGTCGAGTTCTCCGCGTAACGTCGACCAACCGTCGATGATCAGGAACACATCGCCGAACGGATCATCGAAGTCCCCGCCGTCACGCCGTGTCCGGTATTCAGCCATGGACCCGATGCCGAGGGCGGTGAAACGCGCTTCACGGGCGCTCACCAGAGCATGCAACTCCGCAACGGTGCGCCGGACCAGATCCGTGTCGGCGCGCCCGGCCACCGCACCCACATGTGGCAGCGCCCGCAGTGCATTCAATGTTCCCCCGCCGAAGTCCAGACAATAGATCGCCAGGTCACGGGGATGGTGAGTGGCGGCCAGGGCCACCGCCAATGTCATGGCAGCCGTGGACTTTCCGGACTGGGGACCACCGACGATCGCCACGCTGCCCTCGGCACCGCCCAGCGCCAGCATCAGTCGGTCCCGGCGCTGCTCGAAAGGACGGTCGACCAGACCGATCGCTACCTCCAGTGGCTCCGAATCGGACAACAGCACGTCGCTGAGCGGGACCGCGCGCGGCAGCGGAGGCAGCCACACCTGATGCGCCGGTGTCCCATGGCCGGCCAACCGGTCGACAACCTGCTGCAGCACCGTGATCGTTACCGGTGCCGCAGGGCGAGGATCGATCTCCGCCCAGGTCCCGGTGAATCGCCGCGGCCGCAACGACCCCTGCGGTACGTACGACGGCGGTTCGGGTACCTCGCTTGCGGCCGAGACGAACGCGGTCTGGAACCTGATGATCTCGCCGGACGGTGTCTTGAGAAAGGCCGCCCCCGGGGTGTTGGGCAACTCGTACGCATCGGCGACACCGAGCACCGATCGGGATTCGTTGGGCGAGAAGGTCTTGAGGCACACCCGGTACGCCAGGTGGCTGTCCAGCCCACGAAGTCTGCCCTCGTCGAGGCGCTGGCTGGCCAACAGCAGATGTATCCCCAGCGAGCGCCCGAGCCGTCCGATCGCTACGAACAACTCGGCGAAATCCGGGTGCTGCTGGAGAAGTTCGGAAAACTCATCCACCACGATAAGCAGCGCGGGTAATGCGGGCAGGTCCGTACGCCGCCGGTATTCGGCGATGTTGGACAGATTTCCGGCCGCCCGAAGCAGCTCCTGGCGGCGGGTCATCTCCCCGGCCAGCGCATCGGCCATCCGGGTCACCAGAAACTCCTCCTCGGCCAGATTGGTGATCAGCGCGCTGATGTGGCGGGCCCTCTGCAGGCCGAGAAACGTTGCACCGCCTTTGAAATCCACGAGGACCAGATTCAGCTCCTCGGGTGAATGCGTGGAGATCAGCCCCAGCACCAACGTACGCAGGAACTCCGATTTCCCCGACCCGGTGGCTCCGACACAGAGCCCGTGTGGGCCCATACCGTCATGCGCGGCTTCCTTGAGGTCGAGGTGTAGCGGATCACCATCCGCACACCGGCCGACCGGAACCCGAAGCAACCGCTGAGGATCCGATATCGACCAGTTGTTCGGCGGTTCGATGGCGGCCGGATCGTCGATACCGATCAGCGCCGGCCAACCGGAATCATCGGGTACCGGCACGCACCGGTACCGCGCGAGCCTCCGCGCACATGTGATGGCCTGCTCCTGGCTCATCTGATCGGGCTGTACCGGAGCGGCGCCGCATTGCACCACGTCCGCACCCAGGTCCAGATGCAGATCGGAGCGGGCGATGGCGGCAGCATCGGCTGGACCGACGACGCTCACCAGCGTGACACCCGTACCGGGCGCCGGTGTCGCTGCCGACGCGGTGGCGGAGTCGACGATGACGACGGTGTGCAGCGGGGGCGCCGCGGCAGGCAGGTCGGCAAGTGTGCTCAGCCGCAGCGCAGTGGCCGCGGCGCGACTGTCGGGATACCAATGATGGGCGAGCCATTTCAACCACTCCCAGCCCGCCGTCGTCGATCCGTCGACCACGGCGGCGATGCGGACGTGTCGCGGGCTGTGGGCCATGGCCAGTTGGCAGACCATGGCCCGCAGCAGGGCCCGGGCTGAGGCGCGCGACCCGCTCACGGTCACGTGGGCGAGCCCGCACAGGTTCACCGTCACCGGGGCATCAATGATCATCGACCGACGCCGGATCAGTTGCGCCAGAGCCGATGCCGTCACCGGATCTGAATCGCGCCCCAGATCGGTACCCCCGGCGACCAGCCGGGTGGACAGCGGTCGGTCCCCCACCCCGATCCGCACCTCACAGAACTCAAGGTCACCGGGCCGGCGCTGCCACATCCGCTCGCCACCCGCCAACGTCCACAAGCGTCCCGGAGCGGGGTGACCCGCATGCAGCGCCAGCCACTGTGAGTGGGCGGTTTCTCCGACCGCGGTGTCGATCCCGTCCAGGTACCGCAGGTACTCACAGCGGTCCCGGTGCAGCTGTGGAGCCCGGCCGTTGCCCCTGAAGCTGTAGGCGGCCGTGCCGATCGCCGACACCGCCATCATGATCGGGAACATCATGGACGCCGGGCCCCGCGAGGCAAACGTGCCCGAGGTGGCGTACACCGCGATCATGCCCGCCATCGCAACCACGAGCACCAGCGGCAACAGCCTGGTCAACGGGCTGACCGGAGTGTGTCGAGGCAGTGCGGGCGGCGCATCGATCACCACCTCCCCGGTCGGCGGTTCCGCTGTGGGGAGCGCGCGGGTAGTGGTCGGGGTGCGGATGGGTTCCATCGACGTTTGGACGCGCGCCGGGCCCATCGGGTTCCCTTTCCGCTCCGAAATTTTGGTGCGCGGGGGTGCATGCCGGGTCGGTTAACGTGACAGGCATCGGCGTCTACCGGGGGGGTGATGCGATGCCGGATTCGTTGCGCCACGTATCGATTCACTGCGGGTCTCCGGCCGAAGCCGGAAACGCTGCCACGGTCGACCTGTCCCTGCCCGCTGCGATGACTGTCGGCGAACTGCTGCCATGGATCGTCGATGCACTCGGCGCCGGGGACGGCACACCACGCCGATGGCAGCTGGCACACCTCGGCGGCCGCCGCCTGGATGATGCAGCCTCCTTGGTGCAGAACGATATTCAAGACGGCGATCTGCTGGTGTTGGCCGGCTACTGCGAACAGCCCTCACCCGAGCGGGCGCCGATGGGCGCGCTGACCTTCAGCTCGACCGATGACCGCATCCCCGTCGGACTGCGCGCCGCCGCCTGCTTGTTGGCCTGCGCGCTGGGACTCCTGGCGTTGATGTGGGCCGGGCTCGGCACCGAGGGATTGGATCGTCTCGCCGCCACGGCGGTGGTGACTGTCACCGTGATGGCCATCGCGGTGTCGGCACCGCGCCTGGGTCTGAGTTCGGCCGTGATCGCGACGCTCAACGTCGCGGCGGTGGCGTCCGTTGCGGTTCTGGGATTTCTCGTGGTTCCGGGCGGGCCCGCGCCGGCGAACTTCTTTCTGGCCACGACGGCCGCGGGCTCGGTGGGTGCGGTCCTGATCCGGGCATCCGGTGACAGCAGACAGATCCTGCTCGCGGTCGTGACGGTCGCCGGGTTGCTTGCCCTGCCCACGGGCTTGGCAACGCTGTGGCCGTTGGCCACACCGGCATGGGGTGCGATGGTAGGCGCACTCGGGCTGGGCCTGCTGCCATTTGCCCCACGCTTGTCCATCGCGCTCGCCGGCCTGACGCCTCCGGTGCCGGGGTACCCCGATACGGAGGATGAGGCGCCGGCGGAAGAAGCATCGGACGCCGACGCACGTGCCCTCCACGGGCATCGGAACCTCGTCAGCCTGGTAGCCGGATGTTCGGCCGCGGCGGCACTGGGCACCACGATCCTCGCCCTCACCGGTGCTCAACGGGTCACCGCCGTCGAGGTGGTGTTCGCCGCGGTCGTGGGCGTGGCCCTGCTGCTGCGCTCACGCACCTACGCGTCCGGACACTGCCGCACAGCTACGGTGGTCTGCGGATTTCTCTCGCTCACTGCGGCTTTCGCCCTGATGGTGGCATGGGATCCGACGCGGGGCAGTTGGGCGGGCATCCTGGCCGTGAGCGCCGGCATGGCCGCGCTCTGGCCGGTCACGGTCCAAAGTCCAATGGCAGAGCGGCTCGCCGACGCCGTCGAGTACAGCGCGCTGGCAGCGGTGGTGCCGTTGGCATGTTGGCTCGCCGACGTTTTCGATCTCGTCCGCGACCTGGGATTGCGGTGAAACGCTCGGGCCGGTTGACCGCGGCGTTGGTCGCCGGGTTTCCGCTGCTGTCCGTCGCGCCGGCCGCTGCGGTGGTACCGCCCGCGGTCGATGCCACCCTGCTGCCGCGACCCGCTCCGCCGGCGCCCGTCATACCCACCGAGCAGCGCCGGCCTTGCTACCAATCCGCGGTCGGCCTCACCGGCACAGCGGACAACCCATTGAGTCTGGACGCTGTGTGGCCGCTTACTCGTGGCGAGGGCCAGAAGATCGCCGTGATCGATACCGGAGTCGCCCGGCATCGATTGCTGCCGCGCCTGATCGGCGGCGGCGACTATGTGTCCCGCGGTGACGGCACCGCGGATTGCGATGGTCACGGCACGATCGTCGCCGGAATCGCCGCCGCCGCACCGAGCGCCGGCTTCAGCGGTGTTGCCCCCGATGCCGCCATCCTGTCAATCCGGCAGTCGAGCAACAAGTTCGCCGCAGATGGTGAGGCCACCGGTGTCGGAGACGTCGACACCCTCGCCATGGCGGTCCGCACCGCGGCCGATCTCGGCGCGACCGTCATCAACATCTCGTCTCCTGCCTGCGTACCCGCCACCGAAGCACCCGATGACCGCGCCCTCGGCGCTGCGCTGAGCTACGCCGTCGACGTGCGCAACGTCGTGGTGGTCGTCGCGGCGGGCAACGTCGGCGCGGGCTGCACCCAACAAGACGGTCCGGTCGGGCTGCCCGGCGAACCTGACTGGAACAACGTGCGCTCGGTGTCCAGCCCGGCCTGGTACGACGACCTGGTGTTGTGCGTCGGATCGGTCGGGTCCGGCGGCACCGCGTCGGTTTTCAGCCTGGCCGGTCCATGGGTGGATGTGGCCGCCCCCGGCGAAAACCTCGTGTCGCTGCATCCCGACGGCGAACAGTTGATCCGCACGATCGGACGGGAAGCCCCGATTTCAGGGACCAGTTACGCCGCGCCGGTCGTCGCCGGGGTCGCCGCATTGGTGCGTTCCCGATTCCCTCAGTTGAGCGCACGAGAGGTGATGCGCCGCATCGAGGACACCGCACGCACGCCGGCCGACGGCTGGAATCCGTACGTGGGGCACGGCATGGTCGACGCCCTGGCCGCGGTCAGTGACAGCACAACGCCGCCCGCATCCGCACCGACCGCTCCGGTTTCGGTGGCACCGACTGTCCCGGTGCCCATCGATCCCCTGCCGCGGCGCATCGCCTTCGGCGGCGCGGCCATTTGTGTAGCCGCGACGGTCCTGACCGCATTGATTCTGGCGGCCAACCGGTTACGCCGGCGCCGCCCGGATGCCGGACACGGTGTCACGAACGACTGATGCCGCGTCACGGTTGAGTTCGGGGCCGCGCGGCAGCATGGCCAGCATCGGCCACGGCGCGGGGACAGCGCTGGTGCCCAGACCGAGTTGTTCGGCGGTCTCCCCGTCGCGGATCCCGAACAGCACACCGAGATCGTTCAACAGGTACCGCGGTCCACCGGCGGCCGCCCCGCGGATGACGCTGCCGGCCTCAAGCAACACGCTGCGGCCCGCCGGGATCTGCGTACGATCGATGTTCGGCCCCTCGCCATCAGCCTGTGCGAGCTGCATGCTGCCACCCGGCAGCGAGTCAGCCATGGCCACAGTCGTATTCGTGTCGGGTCCAGGCCGCCTCGGATCCCAGCGGGCGCACACCACCGCTCTTCCACGAGGCAGCACCCGCTCCGGAAACCGGGCCACAGCGAGTCCGGCGGCGACCGGCACGTCGGCCACCACGTCGGCGGGAACGACGGGCGGTTCGTCGTGTGGCTGCGCCACGCCGAAGCGGATGACATCGGCCGCCACCCGGTCGATGCGCTGCAGCCCGTCGGCGAGCACCACGTAGAACTCGGCGGGACCGGCACGCACCACGCGGATCACGGTGCCCACCGTGATTCCTCCCAGCCCGGCCGGTCCGGGAGTGCCCACTCCCGGGATCGTGGGCGCCTGCAGGGCAGGAGCCTCGGGTACGGAGTCGAGAAGGGCTTGCGAAACCGGCTGAGCGGAAACACCTTCCAGGTGCAACGCCCGCACGACGGCGATGTCGCGAAGATCCACCCGCGCCCGCCACCCGTCGGCAAGCAGGTAGGTCGATCCTCCCACCGCGCGTGCTGAGACCAACAGGGCCTGACCGCTGAGCAGTGGCGAGATCTCGGGGCCGGCCCGGCCCGCTACCAGCACGGTCTCGGTGGGTTCGGCGACATCGCAGGTCGCCCAACCTGACTCGTCCAGGTTCAGCGGCCGGTCGATTTGAGTGGGAGCGCCCGGTATCCCGACCAGCGGTCCGCGGCGGAACTTCGCGATCACAGCATCGTCGACCACGACCGGATTCGCCGGTGCGCCGACGATGAGCCGGGCCGAAGCGAGGTTGAGCACGGGATGCACGGTGTCGCCGATGCGCACGTACAGCGCGCCGGTGTCACGCGTCATCAGGATCGGCGCGTCGCCGGGCGCCGAGCCCGGACGCACCAGTGCGAGCGCCGCGCACACCCCGATCGCGACGGCCGCCAGTACGCACCCCGCACCGTAGGCCACCGCTTGTGCGCGCAATGGATCGTCGAGCATGCGGGCGTCACCGCGAACCAGCGCATGAGCCATGCGCCGCAGCAGGAATCGATGTCCGCTGAGCTGTAATCGAGTGGCCGATCGCCGTACCATATGTCCCCCGTGCGCAACCCTAACCCGGCCGGGGACAGCGTGATTACGCCGATTCAGTCCTCGCGCTGGCGTTGACGGTAGGCCGCGACATGCTGGCGGTTGCCGCAGTTGCCGGTGTCGCAGAAGATCCGCGAGCGGTTACGCGACAGGTCGGTCAGCACCGCCTCACAGTCCGGGGCCGCGCAGATCTTGAGACGCCGCAGTTCGCCGCCGCGGATCAGGTCCGCCAGCGCCATCGCCATCTCGGCGCCCATGCGCTGCGCCAGCGGGTCGTCGACCGAGGCCAGGTGCAGGTGCCATTCGGGCATCTCCTTGTGCCGCGTCAGCCACGGTGCCGCCTTGGTGTCGCTGAGCAGGGCGTTGACCCGACGGACCGTCTCCTCCTCGTCGTCGGCCACGGCCCAGATCTCCCCGACGCGCCTGCGCAGCGCGCGCACGGCCTCCAGTTCGGCATCGTCGCGGTCACGCCGGCCGGTCCAGCCGAAGTCATCCAGGTAGGCGTTCAGGTCGGCCTGGTCAGACAGTTGTTCGCCTTCTACCCGATCGGTGTTCACCAACACCATCGCTGCCCGGAGTGTGAGCTCCGTGTCATAGGTAAAAAGCATTTGACTCATGACCCCCTGTCGCCGTAAGTTCTACCCTACTGTCATTACCATAGTCGATTTTACTCATGACATGCCCCAGGGGAGGTGTTCCGATGACTGCCGAAGCCCAGCTCGACCGCACGACCGCCGATAACCACTTCCGGCTCGGCCTCTTGTTCGCCGTCAGCTCCGCGCTCGCCTTCGGCTCGTCGGGCCCGTTCGCCAAAGCCTTGATGGAATCCGGCTGGAGTCCCACCGCCGCCGTCACGGCCCGGCTCGCCGGCGGCGCGCTCATGATGGCCGCGTTCGCCAGCGTCGTCCGGCCCGGCTGGATCCGCGAGGTGCTCGGCCACGCCAAGACCGTCGTCGGCTACGGCCTGATCCCCATCGCCGGCGCGCAACTCTGCTACTACAACGCCGTCGCACACCTTTCGGTCGGCGTGGCCCTGCTTTTGGAGTACACCGCGCCGATCCTGGTCGTCGGCTGGGTCTGGGCCACCACCCGGCACCGCCCCAGCGCCATGACGTTCGGCGGCGTGGGTGTCGCCATCGCCGGCATCGTCCTGGTGCTCGACGTGTTCAGCGGCGCCCAGATCAACCTCGCCGGCGTGACCTGGGGCCTGGCCGCTGCGGTGTGTGCCGCCTGCTACTTCATGATGTCCAACAAGGCCAGCGCCGACGGCGACGGCCTCAGCCCGATCAGCCTGGCAGCCGGCGGTCTGATCGTCGGCACCGCTGCCGTGGCGCTCCTCGGCGTCACCGGCGTGATGCCGCTGATCTTCACCACCAACCCCGTCACCATCGCCGGGCACACCACTGCGTGGTTGGTGCCGGTGATCGCACTGGGCCTGATCCCCACCGCCCTGGCCTACACCCTCGGCATCGTCGGGATCGCCAAACTCAAGCCGCGCTTCGCCTCCCTGGTCGGGCTCTCGGAGGTACTGTTCGCCGTCCTCATCGCCTGGATCATGCTCGGTGAGGCCATGTCGGTGAGCCAGGCGATCGGCGGCGCAGTGGTCCTGGTGGGTCTGGCCGTGGCCCGCCAGGGTGACCGCAGCGAGCAGGCGAACCCTGAGACAGCCACTCAGATCGAGCTTGCGACCTGGCCCGATATGGCGCTGCAGGAGACGTCCGAACGCACAATCGATTAGCCGCGGCTAAGCATTTTGTGTGACTATGTCCCCCGTGAGTCTCCTCCGGAAGTCGGCCCGGGCGGCCGCGATCGTCTCAACCCTGGTCAGCGCAGCTTTCCCGCTGGCGCTCGCCGCACCCGCCGCGGCGGCGCCGTGCTCCGACATCGAGGTCATCTTCGCCCGCGGCACCAACGATCTCCCAGATCTGGGACGTCCCGGGCAGGCCTTCGCCGACGCGCTGCGTTCCCAGGTCGGCGGCCGCACAGTGTCCACGTACGGGGTGAACTATCCCGCCAGCTATGACTTCCTGGCCGCAGCCGACGGCGCCAACGACGCCGCCAACCGCATCGCCACGCTGGCGTCCTCCTGCCCGTCCACGCGGGTCGTGCTCGGTGGCTACTCACAGGGCGCCGCGGTCGTGGACATGCTGGCCGGCATCCCCCCGCTCGGCAACAAGGTCGGAGAAGTCGGATCGGCACCGCCCCTGGCCGGCGAGCTGGTCCCCCAGGTCGCCGCTGCGGTCGTCTTCGGAAACCCCTCGGCCAAATTCGGGATCCCACTCACCTCGTCGATCTTCGGCGGCAAAGCGATCGACCTCTGCAAGGACGGGGACCCGATCTGCTCGCGTGGCCGGAACCCGTTCGCGCACAGCGATTATGTGACGTCAGGCATGGCAGATCAGGCCGCCAACTTCGTCGCGGGAATCGTCTAGTCAACAACTGACGTTAGGATTTGGTGTGGCTATTGATCTTGTTCGTCGCTGCACCGTGTTCCTCGCGGCAGCGCTCACCGCTGCTGCCGCCGTCGTCGCACCGGTTGTGGTGCCCACCTCCACCGCGGGGCTCGGAGCGGCACTCCCCGTGGCCGAGGCCGCGGACTGCCCCGACATCGAGGTGGTCTTCGCCCGCGGCACCAACGACACCGCCGGCCTCGGCCGGATCGGCAATGCGTTCGTCAGTTCGCTGCGCAACAAGGTCGGCGGCCGTTCGGTCGGCGCCTATGCGGTGAACTACCCGGCCAGCTTCGACTTCCTGGCCGCGGCGGGCGGCGCCAACGACGCCTCCGGCCACATCCAGTGGATGGTGGACAACTGCCCCAACACCCGCCTGGTGCTGGGCGGGTACTCCCAGGGCGCCGCGGTCATCGATGTGATCGCCGCCGTCCCGTTCCCGGCCGTCGGTTTCAACGCGCCGTTGCCGCCGAACGTCCCCGAGCACGTCGCCGCGGTCGCCGTCTTCGGCAACCCGTCGGCCAAGCTCGGTTTGCCGCTCACCTCCAGCCCGGTGTACGGAGGCCGCGCGATCGACCTGTGCAACCCGGGCGATCCGATCTGCGGTGACGGCGACAGCGTGCAGGCACACCGGGCGTACGAAGGCCCGGCCAACGACGCCGCGAACTTCGTCGCCGGACTCCTGTAGTCGATGTCCGCTACGATCGCTGAGGTGGTCGAACTTCCTAGCGAAAGTCACGTAGCCCGACTGGTTCGGCGCTGTATCGGTGTGGCAGCCATCATCGCGACGGCATTTGCTGTCCTGCCGATCACCGCGGCTGTCCTGCCCGGTTCACTGGCGGTCGCCAATGCCGCCTCGTGCCCACCGGTCGAGGTCGTCTTCGCCCGCGGCCGCACCGAACCCGCAGGCGTCGGCACCCTCGGGAACGCGTTCGTGAGTTCTCTGCGCTCCAAGGCCAACAAGAACATCGGTGTATATGCCGTGAAGTACCCGGCCGACACCGAAGTCGACATCGGCGCCAACGACATGAGCGGGCACATCCAGTACATGATGGACAACTGCCCGGACACCCGGTTGGTGATCGGGGGTTACTCGCTGGGCGCGGCAGTCGCCGACGTGGTGCTGGCCGTCCCGTTCACCGGGTTCGGCTTCAAGACTCCGCTGCCCGCGGGCGCCGACAGCCACATCGCCGCAGTCGCCCTGTTCGGCAACGGCGCCGCGTGGGTCGGTCCCATCACACGCTTCAGCCCGGTCTATGCCGACCGGACCATCGAGCTGTGCCACGGTGCCGACCCGATCTGCAACCCCGCCGACCCCGACACCTGGAAGAACAACTGGCCCGATCACCTGGCCGGCGCCTACATCGACGGCGGAATGGTGAACCAGGCCACGGATTTCGTGGCGGGGCGCATCTGAGTCGGCCCCGGCCACTCGCCGAGATGAACTTCGTCGCCGGATCGTTGCCGGACCGCCACCTATTCTCGACGGCACCGTAAATACCATCTAACGCGTGATTGGCCATCGAATGTCGGCCGCACTGATCACCGCTTTGACTGCCGTTGTGGTACCAATGACGGTGGCGCCCAGCATGATTGGCGCCGCGAAGGCCGCCACCTGCCCACCGGCGGAGGTGGTGTTCGCCCGCGGCCGCATGGAGCCCCCAGGTCCCGGACAAGTCGGTGCCGCCTTCGTCAACGCACTGCGCACGCTGCGCGGACCGAATGTCGCCCTCTATTCGGTGAGGTACCCGGCCGACACCCAGGCTGACGTGGCCGCCAACGACATGAGCCGCCACGTGCAGTGGATGACCCGCAACTGTCCGAACACCCGGCTCATCCTGGGCGGATACTCGCTCGGCGCCGTCGCGACCGATCTCATTCTGGCGATGCCGATCTCGGCGTTCACCTTCAACAGTCCGCTTCCCAAGGGCACGGACCGGCACGTCGCGGCGGTGGCACTGTTCGGCAACGGCGCCAACTGGGCCGCACCGATCACGCTGTTGAACCCGGCCTATCAGAACCGCACCATCGACTTGTGCCACTCCGATGATCCGATCTGCAATCCGAGCAGCCCGTACAAGTGGCGGGCCGGCTGGCAGGATCACCTGGCGCCCGGCTACATCCGGTCAGGCATGGTGGCCCAGGCGGCCAGGTTCGTCTCCGCCCGCCTCTGAGGGCTGTGGATAACATTCGTCCGGGGCAGGTCGATTGTCGGTAGACCCACCGATGCTGGCCCCGTGGACGAACAACTCCCGGACTCTTCTCCCGGCAGTCGGCCCGGGCCCTTCCTGGGCAGCGACGCAATAGAAGCCGGACTACTCACCGCCCACGATCTGCGTACGAGGTATCGCGCCGTCTACCGCAATGTGTATCTCGCCGATGACGTCGCCCTCACACCGGGATTGCGAGCCCGGGCCACATGGCTGTTCGCCGGTCCCGACGCTGTTCTGTGCGGCATTTCGGCGGCCGCGGTGCACGGCGTCAACTGGTTGGACGTCAACGCGCCGGCCGAGGTCGTACGGGGCAATCGACGCGCGCCGGCCGGGATCCAGGTGCGCTCGTATGCCCTTGCCCCTGAAGATATTTGTGACGTGGACGGGATGCGGGTCACCACCGTGGCGCGGACGGTGTTCGATCTGGGCCGGTTGCTGCCGTGCGCAGATGCCGTCCCGGTGTTGGATGCGTTGATGAACCAGTCCGGAATCGACCGAGAGACGGTGTGGTCGTTGGCCGATGCGATTCCGGGGATTCGAGGTATCGACCGTCTGCGGATGTCGCTGGCGCGGGCCAATGGCGGCGCCGAGTCGCCGCTTGAGTCGCGAACTCGGCTACTGCTACGCCACACGGGGATACCGGGGCTCCAAACTCAGATCCCGTTCTATGACCAGTGGGGTTTGGGGTGGAACCGGGCGGCGATGGGTTGGCCTAGATGGAAGTTGGCCGTCGAGTGCGATGAGGAGAAGGACTCAGCCGGGTGCCGAGCGTGGGTGCACTCGCACACGGCCGAACTCGAATCGTACGGCTGGACCGTGGTCTGGGTGACCGAGTCGATGCTCTCAGGCCAGAACGACATCGTCGAGCGGGTGCGGCGAAAGCTGTTGGCAGCCGCACGGCGTGGGTAGAACACCCACCCAAGCCCTCGACCAGCTACTGTCCAACCCGTCCAACCCAGCTGTTGCGTTAGACCCCTGAACCCAAGGGCCAAAAAACCGCAGCAACATACACATTCGTTGCAGAGCCTGAATCGGGAAGTACGAACCCGGACGTCCGAGCACCGAAGTGCAGGCCAGACGCTCAGTCAGCGGTCCGCACGTCACGGGTGATCAAGTTGCGGGCCTCGAGCTCATCGTCGGCCGGGTAGTCGACCTGCACGAGTGTGAGCCCGCGGGCAGGAGCAGCGGCGAAATCACTCGATCTGCTCGCCTCGCCCAGCAGCCCGGCGGTCCACTCAGGTGACCGCCGACCCTCCCCCACCGCCAGCATCGCGCCGACCAGCGAGCGAACCATGTTCCAGCAGAAGGCATCCGCGGTGACGTACGCCGTTACGTAGAAGCCGTCGCGCACCCACTCCAGCCGCTGCAGATCTCGGATCGTGGTGGCCCCGGGACGGCGGCGACAGAACGCCGCGAAATCGTTGAGCCCCAACAGTTCCCGTGAAGCGGCAGCCATCGCGTCGAGGTCCAGAGGTTTCGACCACGGTGTGATGAACCGCGCTTCGGCCGGCTCGACCCCGTAGGGGGCGAGGCTCAGTCGGTAGGTGTAGTGCCGGCGCAGTGCCGAGAACCTGGCGTCGAAACCCGCAGGTGCCCGGACGATGTCGCGGATCCGGACGTCGGTCGGCAGTAGCCGCGCCAATCGTCGTACCAGCGGGGTGAACTCGGTATCGGCCGGGCGGATGGTCCGCGGGTACGCGTGCGGGAGTGCGTCGGTGGGGATGTCGACGTGAGCGACCTGGCCGGTGGCATGTACCCCGGTGTCGGTTCGGCCCGCGGTGCGCGTCACCACCGGCCTCCGGAACACCGTCGAGAGCGCGTCGTCGATCACGCCGGCGACGGTGCGTTGACCGGCCTGCGTCGCCCAGCCCGCGAAATCGGTGCCGTCGTAGGCGATGTCCAGGCGCAAACGAACATGCCCGCCACCGATTCCGGTGGCGGGCATGTTCATGTTGTCGCTACGACTTGGCAGCGTCATCCTCGGCCGCAGCCTCAGCCGTCTGGGCGTCGGCGATGGCCTCGTCCTCAGCCTCGACCTCGGCAACCGGGGTCTCCTCGGCCTCTTCAGCCTTGGGAGCCTCAGCCTCGGCGGCCTTGGCCTGCGCGGCGGCGGCACGACGAGCGCGGTCAGCCTCGGAGGTCACCGTCTTCTCCCGCACCAGCTCGATGACCGCCATGGGGGCGTTGTCGCCCTTACGGTTCTCGACCTTGATGATGCGGGTGTAGCCACCCTCGCGATCGGCGAAGAAGGGACCGATCTCGGCGAACAGGGCGTGCACGACGTCCTTGTCACGGATCTTCTTCAGCACCTCGCGCCGGTTGTGCAGCTCACCCTTCTTGGCGTGGGTGATCAGCTTCTCGGCGTACGGACGCAACGCCCGGGCCTTCGGCTCGGTCGTCTTGATGCGACCGTGCTCGAACAGCGACGTGGCCAGGTTGGCCAGGATCGCCTTCTGGTGTGAGGACGACCCGCCGAGGCGGGCACCCTTTGTGGGCTTGGGCATTGCGACTATCTCCTAAATGGGGCCGGTCCCCGTATCAGGTAGGACCGGGACGGATTCTTTAAAGCTGCTCGGTCTCGGCGTAGTCCTGGTCAGCATCCAGGTCGTAGCCTGCGTCGCTGGTCCAGGTGCCGGTGGCGGCGTCGTAGCCGGCAACCTCGGACGGATCGAAGGTGGCCGGGCTGTCCTTCAGCGAGAGACCCAGCTGGTGCAGCTTGATCTTCACCTCGTCGATGGACTTCTGACCGAAGTTACGGATGTCCAGCAGGTCGGACTCCGTGCGGGCGACGAGCTCGCCCACCGTGTGCACACCCTCGCGCTTGAGGCAGTTGTACGAACGGACGGTCAGGTCCAGATCGTCGATCGGCAGCGCGAAGCTGGCGATGTGGTCTGCCTCGGCCGGCGACGGGCCGATCTCGATGCCCTCGGCCTCGACGTTGAGTTCCCGTGCCAGACCGAACAGTTCGACCAGGGTCTTGCCTGCCGACGCCAGGGCGTCACGCGGGCTGATCGAATTCTTGGTCTCGACATCGAGGATCAGCTTGTCGAAGTCGGTGCGCTGCTCGACGCGGGTGGCCTCCACCTTGTAGGTGACCTTGAGGACCGGCGAGTAGATGGAATCGACCGGGATACGGCCGATCTCGGCGCCCGACGCCTTGTTCTGCACGGCCGGGACGTAGCCGCGACCGCGCTCGACGACGAGCTCGACCTCCAGCTTGCCCTTGTCGTTCAGGGTGGCGATGTGCATGTCCGGGTTGTGCACCGTGACACCGGCCGGCGGGACGATGTCACCAGCGGTGACCGCACCCGGGCCCTGCTTGCGCAGGTACATGGTGACCGGCTCGTCCTCCTCGGAGGACACGACCAGGCCCTTGAGGTTCAGGATGATGTCGGTGACGTCTTCCTTCACCCCGGGAACGGTGGTGAACTCGTGCAGCACACCGTCGATGCGGATGCTCGTGACCGCTGCGCCCGGAATGGACGACAGCAGCGTGCGCCGCAGCGAGTTACCCAGCGTGTAACCGAAACCGGGCTCCAAGGGCTCGATGACGAACTTGGAGCGGTTGTCGGCGAGGGTTTCCTCGGCCAGTGTGGGTCGCTGAGAGATCAGCATTGTGTTCTTCTCCTTCTCGGCACCCGCTATTTGATGCCGTCTGGGTACTTACCGGCCGGGTGGCCGGTAAGTCATTACTTCGAGTAGAACTCGACGATGAGCTGTTCGGCGAGCGGCACCTGGATCTGCGCACGCTCGGGCAGCTGGTGCACCAGGATCCGCTGACGCTCGCCGACGACCTGCAGCCACGACGGGATCGGACGCTCACCCGCGGTCTGCCGAGAAACCTCGAACGGCAGGGTGTTGAGCGACTTCTCCTTGACGTCGATGATGTCGTACTGCGACACCCGGAAGCTCGGGATGTTCACCTTGACACCGTTGACGGTGAAGTGGCCGTGGCTGACCAGCTGACGGGCCATCCGGCGGGTGCGCGCCAAGCCGGCGCGGTACACCACGTTGTCCAGGCGGCTCTCCAGGATCTGGAGCAGGTTCTCACCCGTCTTGCCCGCCTTGCGGTTGGCCTCTTCGTAGTACTTGCGGAACTGCTTCTCCAGCACGCCGTAGGTGAAGCGAGCCTTCTGCTTCTCCTGCAGCTGAGTGCGGTATTCGCTCTCCTTGATCCGCGCGCGGCCGTGCTGGCCGGGCGGGTAGGGGCGCTTCTCGAACGACTGATCTCCGCCGACCAGGTCGACGCCGAGACGGCGCGACTTGCGGGTGGCGGGTCCGGTATAACGAGCCATTGTTCAGATCCTCCCTAGACCCGGCGCCGCTTGGGCGGACGGCAGCCGTTGTGCGGCTGCGGAGTGACGTCGGAAATCGCGCCCACCTCGAGGCCTGCGGCCTGCAGCGAGCGGATGGCGGTCTCGCGGCCCGAACCCGGACCCTTGACGAACACGTCGACCTTCTTCACGCCGTGCTCCTGCGCCTTGCGGGCGGCATTCTCGGCGGCCAGCTGTGCGGCGAACGGGGTCGACTTACGCGAACCCTTGAAGCCGACGTGACCCGACGACGCCCAGGCGATGACGTTGCCCTGAGGATCGGTGATGGAGACGATCGTGTTGTTGAACGTGCTCTTGATGTGCGCGGCGCCGTGCGGAACGTTCTTCTTTTCCCGGCGACGGGTGGTCTTACCGCGCTTGGCGCCCGCGGCCTTCTTCGGTGGTGCCATCGGGGTTACCTAGCCTTCTTCTTGCCGGCGATGGTGCGCTTGGGGCCCTTGCGGGTACGCGCGTTGGTCTTGGTCCGCTGGCCACGCACCGGCAGGCCACGGCGGTGCCGCAGGCCCTGGTAGCAGCCGATCTCGATCTTGCGGCGAATGTCGGCCTGCACCTCGCGGCGCAGGTCACCCTCAACCTTGAGGTTGCCTTCGATGTAGTCGCGCAGAACGGTCACCTGATCGTCGGTCAGGTCCTTCGTGCGCATGTTCTTGTCAATGCCCGTCGCGGCGAGGATCTCGTTCGAACGGGTACGGCCGATGCCGAAAATGTAAGTCAGCGCGATCTCCATGCGCTTGTCGCGCGGAAGATCGACGCCCACGAGGCGTGCCATGTGGCGGTGTTCCTTCTTCTCTGCGGAGGTCTGGTCCCAGCCCGTTCCCATCAGCCCCTAAGGACTCTCCGGGGTCCGGCCTCCGTACCGGACGTGGATGCTCGCACGAGGCTTGCATCGCAGATGAGCGGCGTATCGCTCAGTGGTGCTGGGAGTTCATCATTCAGTTGTCGTGCGCCGTCCGTGTGTGGACGGTTTAGCCCTGGCGCTGCTTGTGGCGCGGATCGCTGCAGATCACCATGACCCGCCCATGCCGGCGGATCACCCTGCACTTATCGCAGATGGGCTTGACGCTCGGGTTCACCTTCACGGCTTTTCGATCCTTCTGGCTCTGTTGGTGGCGTGCACATGCGCACGTCACCGTTCTCGTCGTTACTGGTCGGGCTTCTATCGGGTCACTTGTACCGGTACACGATGCGGCCCCGGGACAGGTCGTAGGGAGAGAGCTCCACCACTACCCGGTCCTCGGGCAGGATGCGGATGTAGTGCTGCCGCATCTTGCCGCTGATGTGGGCCAGGACCTTGTGTCCGTTCTCCAGCTCAATGCGGAACATCGCATTGGGCAGAGGTTCGACCACGCGACCCTCGACCTCGATGGCACCGTCTTTCTTGGCCATACTCTTCGGCGATCCTTGCTTTCGTTTCGTAGCTTCATCAGTCGCAATGCAGCCCGTCGTGATGCTGCCGGCGACCAACTTCGAAACGTGAGCCGGATCCAGACGAAATTGCAGAAATTCAGCAGTTCCAAGACGGGGCACGCAAAAAGTCGGCACGATAGCCGCACCGTTGGTCCACAATACCCGCTCGACGGCCTGCGCCAAAATCACGGCTGAACAGCTCCGGCCACCCGATACCTCCACCGAAATTTGGTGCGCGGCGAAGCCCCGGATCAAGCGAGAATGGTACGGACTGACCCCGCGCCCGGCGAACGGAGACCACGAGCACGTGATGGCTGTTTACCTGGCCGCGTTCGTCGTCGGCGGCGTCGCTGTACTGGCCGCCCTCCTCCTCGCCGATGTCGGCCACGGGGACGGGATGCCTTTCCTCAGCCTGACCGGCTTGTCGGTCGCCCTGCTCGGCGCCGGGACCGGGGGCATGATCGGCACCTGGCTGGGGCTGGGCACCGTCTGGACCCCGGCGCTGGCGGCGGCCTGCGCCGTCGTCCTGGTGGTCGCCCTCAACGGACTGCTGCTGCCCTACATGCGCCGCCAGCAGTCCAACTCGCACCGGGGCCGGTCCTCCTATGTGGGCCTGCTCGGCACGGTCACCCTCGAGGTTCCGCCGGGCGGCTGGGGTGAGGTCTCCTTCGTCGACGCCGACGGCAACCGCGTGTTCTCCCGCGCCAAGAGCGACGAGACGGCCGCGCTACCCAAGGCCACCCGCGTCTACATCGCCGACATCGACCCCGACTTCGTTCACGTCGTCGCTGTTCCAGAAACCTGAGTCGTACCCGAGCACCAAACCTTCAGAAAGGCACAACCGTGTCCCTGCTGCTCATCGTCGTCCTGGCCGCCATCGCCGCCGTCCTGATCCTGGTGGTCATACCGCTGGTCTACGTCAAGAACTACATCAAGGTGCCGCCCAACGAGGTGGCCGTGTTCACCGGGCGCGGCACGCCCAAGGTGGTGCGCGGCGGCGCCCGGTTCCGGATGCCCGGCATCGAGCGGGTCGACATCATGAGCCTGGAGCCGTTCAACGTCAGCATCAACCTGCAGAACGCGCTGTCCAACAACGGTGTGCCGGTCAACGTCGAGGCGGTCGGGCTGGTCCGCATCGGCTCGGCCGACGAGGCCGTGCAGACCGCGGTCCAACGCTTCCTGACCTCCGACCTCAATGAGCTGCAGCGCCAGATCAACGAGATCCTGGCCGGCAGCCTGCGCGGCATCACCGCGACCATGACCGTCGAGGATCTCAACTCCAACCGCGACAGCCTGGCCCGCAGCGTGGTCGAGGAGGCCGGCGGCGACCTGGCCCGCATCGGCATGGAGGTCGACGTCCTCAAGATCGCCGGTATCTCCGATGCCAACGACTACCTGAAGTCGCTCGGCCAGCGCCGCATCGCCGAGGTCAAGCGGGACGCCACGGTCGGCACCGCCGAGGCCGAGCGCGACGCCCAGATCCAGTCGGCCAAGGCCCGCCAGGAGGGTTCCATCGCCCAGGCCGAGGCCGATACCGCCATCGCCACCGCGAACCAGAAGCGCGACGTCGAGCTGGCCCGCTTGCGCGCGCAGACCGAGGCCGAGAACGCCCAGGCCGACCAGGCCGGGCCGCTGGCCAACGCCCGCGCGCAGAAGGACGTCGGCATCGCCACCGAGCAGGCCGAGGCGGCCCGGGTGCAGGCCCGCATCGAGGTGGAGCAGCGTCGTGCCGAGCAGGCACAGGCCGCTCTGCAGGCCGACGTGATCGCGCCCGCCGAGGCGAGACGCCAGGCGGACATCGCGATGGCCGAAGGTCAGCGCCAGTCCACGATCCTGGCTGCCGAGGCCGCCGCCGAGGCCGAGCGGCGCAAGGGCCAGGCCGAGGCGGATGCCCGCAAGGCCGCCGCCGACGCGCTCCGGGTCGAGAAGCAGGCCGAGGCGGACAGCCTGCAGGCCAAGCTGGTCGCCGAGGCCGCCGGTAAGAAGGAACTGGCCGACGCGCTGCGCGTCGAACAGCAGGCCGAGGCCGCCGGTATCGAGGCCAAACTACTGGCCGAGGCCAACGGTAAGAAGGAGATCGCCGCCGCGCTCAACGGCTACACAGCCGACGCCGCGCGCCTGCTGATGCTGCCCGACGTGCTGGCCTCTGTGGTCAAGGCGACCGAAGCGGCCGCCTCTCCCCTGGCCGAGATCGAGCGGCTGTCGATCATCGGTGGCTCACGCGACACCCAGGACGCGGTCGGCGGCCTGCTCGGTATCAGCCCGCTGGCGGTGGCCAACATCCTGGAGTCGCTCAAGGCCTCGGGCATCGACGTGGCGGCCATGCTCCAGGGGTCCAACGCGAACAACGGGAGCAGCTCGCACCCGAGCTGAGAAAACTGCTGGCGGCGGGGCGCATAATTGGTAGCGATGACTGGCCCCGCCTCCCAGCCCCGTAAACCCGTGATCCTGACCGTCGACGACGATCCCGCGGTTTCGCGTGCCGTCGCCCGCGATCTGCGCCGCCACTACGGCGAGCGCTACCGGATCGTGCGTGCCGAATCCGGCCCGGACGCCCTGGAGACCCTCAACGAGCTGAAGCTGCGCGGCGACACCGTCGCGGTGTTCGTCGCCGACTACCGGATGCCGCAGATGAGCGGCATCGAGTTCCTCGAATCGGCGATGGACCTGTATCCGATGGCCCGGCGCGTGCTGTTGACGGCGTACGCAGACACCACCGCGGCCATCGACGCCATCAACGTCGTCGACCTCGACCACTACCTGCTCAAGCCGTGGGATCCGCCCGAGGAGAAGCTCTACCCGGTGGTCGACGGTCTGCTGGAGGCCTGGCACGCCGTCGGCGACCGGGCCATCCCGCACACCAAGGTGATCGGGCACCAGTGGAGTTCGCGGTCCTGGGAGGTGCGCCAGTTCCTGGCCCGCAACCAGCACACCTTCCGCGCGTTCACCACCGACGAGCCCGTCGGCCGTCAGCTGTTGGACGCCGCGGGCCTGGACGGTCTGCAGTTGCCGGTGGTGATCACCGAGGGCGGCGAGACACTCGTCGAACCCAGTGACGGCGAGCTCGCCGACATGCTGGGGCTCTCGACCACTCCGTCGCTGACCATGTACGACCTCGCGGTGATCGGCGGTGGCCCGGCGGGTCTGGCCGCCGCGGTGTACGGAGCCTCCGAGGGGTTGCGCACGGTGCTGATCGAGGGCACCACGACCGGCGGACAGGCCGGCCGCAGTTCCCGGATCGAGAACTATCTCGGCTTCCCGACCGGGGTGTCTGGCGCCGAACTCGCCACCTCGGCCCGCAGGCAGGCCGAGCGGTTCGGTGCGGAGGTGATCACCACCCGCGAAGCCGTCGCCCTCGACATCGCGGGCGCGGCCCGCACCATCACCTTCGCCGACGGCGAGACCATCGGCGCCCGCGCGGTCATCCTGGCCACCGGTGTCGAGTACCGCCAGCTCCCGGTGCCGGGATGCTTCGCCGATCCCGACAACCCGAACAACTTCGTCGGCCGCGGTGTGTACTACGGCGCCTCGGTGTCGGACGCCTCCGAATGCCGCGGCGAGGACGTGTACATCGTCGGCGGCGCCAACTCTGCCGGGCAGGCCGCGATGTTCATGTCGCGCGAGGCCAAGTCGGTGACGCTGCTGGTGCGCGGCCCGTCGCTGGAAGCGTCGATGTCGTACTACCTGATCCAGCAGATCGAACAGACGCCCAACATCTTCGTGCGCACCTGCACCGAGGTGGTCGGTGCCACCGGTGAGGACGACCATCTGGCGGCACTGGAGTTGGTGAACAGGCAGTCCGGCGAGCACGAGGAGGTGCGTGCTTCACGGCTGTGCTGCTTCATCGGCGCCACCCCGCGCACCGACTGGCTCGACGGCGTGGTGGCCCGCGACGACCACGGGTTCATCCTGGCCGGCCCCGACCTGCGCGACGTGTGCGGCTGGACCCTGGAACGTCCGCCGCATCATCTGGAAACAAGTGTGCCCGGTGTGTTTGTTGCAGGAGATGTGCGTGCCGAGTCCGCCAAGCGGGTGGCTGCCGCCGTCGGCGAAGGGTCGATGGCTGTGATGCTCGTGCACCGATACCTGGCAGAAGCGTGATGGCCGGCGAGGCCTGAGGAGTTGAGGACGGATATGGGCGAGACCTGCGTGCGGGACGAACTACGGACACTGTTCCTGTTCGAGCATCTTTCCGACGCGCAACTCGACACGTTGTGTCAGGCCGGCAGCATCGAGACATTCCCGGCCGGCCCGATCGTCACCGAGGGTGATCCGGCCACGTGCTTCTACGTCATGCTCGATGGCGAGCTGGTGATGTCGAAGCGCTCCGGCGGTGTCGACATCCAGACCAACCGCACCTCGATGCGCGGCGTCTACTTCGGCGCCTGGTCGGCCTACATTCCCGGCGAGGAACACGTCTACGAGGCGTCGGTACGCCTGACGAAGCCGTCGCGGGTGTTCGTGCTGGACGCCAATGCGTTCGCGGGGTTCATGCAGTCCCAGTTCCCGATGGCGGTGCATCTGCTGGAGGGCCACAAGGTCGGCGGCCGGCGCCAGAGCCAGATCATCGGTCAGCGCGAGAAGCTGCTGGCCCTCGGCAACATCACCGCCGGCCTGACCCATCAGCTCAACAACCCGGCGGCCGCCACCGCCCGCGCCGTGGCCGACCTGCGCGAAGGTGTCGGCAAGATGCGGCACAAGCTGGCGATGCTGGCCGATGGCAAGTTCACCCCGCAAGCGCTGCGGATGCTGGTAACCATCCAGGACGAGGTCGCCGAGCAGGTCGCCAAGCACAAGGGGCTGGAGCTCACCGCGCTGGAGACATCCGACCGCGAGGACGAGATGGGCGACTGGCTCGAGGACCACGACATCGTGTTCGCCTGGGACTACGCTCCGACGTTCGTCGAGGCCGGTCTCGACATCGACTGGCTGGAACGCATCTCGGCGTCGGTCGATGACGCGCTCAAGGACGGGGAGGCGTCGGCCACCCTGCAGGCGGCCCTGGGCTGGCTGAAGTACACCATCGACACCGAGCTGCGGATGAACGAGATCGCCGAGGCGAGCAAGCGGATCTCGGCGCTGCTGGCCGGCGCCAAGCAGTACTCCCAGATGGACCGCGGCGATTATCAGAGCGCCGACGTCCACGAACTGCTGCGCAGCACGCTGATGATGTTCGGCGACAAGATCGGTAAGGACAAGCCGGTCAGCCTGTGCAAGGACCTGGACAAGTCACTGCCCGAATTGCATTGCTACCCAGGCGATCTCAATCAAGTGTGGACCAACATCATCGACAACGCCGTCCAGGCGATGGACGGCCACGGCACGCTGACCCTGCGCACCTCCCGGGAGACCGACGAGATGATCCGGGTGGAGATCTGCGACGACGGGCCGGGTATCCCCGCCGAGGACATCAACCGCATCTTCACGCCGTTCTTCACCACCAAGCCGTTCGGCGAGGGCACCGGCCTGGGTCTGGATCTGGCCTGGCGCATCGTGGTGGAAAAGCACCACGGCGATCTGCGGGTGCAGTCCAAGCCCGGCGACACCCGGTTCATCGTGCTGTTGCCCTTGCAGGCCCCCGCGCCCGAAACCCAGGCCGCGGAGACTGAAGCGGCGGAGTAATCGCCCGGCCAGATCCAGAATCAGCGTGATTCACCCGGAATAGCCGCCGCGTGCACCCCCGTTGAGACGTTCATGACCCAGACCACAACGGGCGGCAAGCCCGATCTCGGCACATACGGCGCGTTCGGCCATTACTCGCAGTTCCAGCAACTGTCGCCGCAGCAGCTGCGAGACATCGAAGGACTGGGCTACGGCGCGATCTGGGCCGGCGGGTCGCCACCCGCCGAGCTCGAGTGGATCGATCCGATCCTGGCCGCCACCGATACCTTGCAGCTGGCCACCGGCATCGTGAACATCTGGAGTGCGGCCGCGGGCCCGGTAGCCGAGTCGTTCCACCGCATCGAGACGGCCTACCCGGGCCGGTTCCTGCTCGGCATCGGGGTCGGCCACCGCGAGGCCATCGGCGAGTACCGCAAGCCGCTCGACGCGCTCACCGATTACCTCGACAAGCTCGATGAGTACGGCGTGCCCAAACACCGCCGGGTCGTCGCCGCTCTGGGCCCCAAGGTGCTGCAGCTGTCGGCGGCCCGCTCGGCGGGCGCGCACCCGTACCTGACGACACCGGAACACACCGCGCAGGCGCGCGAGTTGATCGGTCCCGACGCATTTCTGGCTCCCGAGCACAAAGCGGTGCTCACCACCGACACCGAGAAGGCCCGCGCCCTGGGCCGCAAGGCACTCGACATCTATCTCGGTCTGAGCAACTACCTCAACAACTTCAAGCGACTCGGTTTCACCGACGAGGATCTGGCCAAACCGGGCAGTGACCGGTTCATCGACGCCGTCGTCGCGTACGGCACGGTGGACGAGGTGGCCGCCCGGCTGCGGCAGCATCGCGACGCCGGGGCCGACCACGTGCCTGTACAAGTGCTGACCTCACCCGACAAACTGGTACCCGCACTGGCCGAACTCGCCGGGCCGCTCGGCTTGGCTTAGAGGACCACAGACAAGGACTTGTAAATGACCGAATCGCTCTCGCTGAAGCCGGATCTAGGTCGCTACGGGGTGTGGACGTTCGGGGCGGTGCAACCGGAGCAGGCCGTCGAGATCGAGAAGCTCGGTTACGGCGCGCTGTGGGTGGGCGGTTCTCCGGCCGCCGACCTCGCGTTCGCCGAACCCATCCTCGAGCGCACCGAGACGCTTCAGCTGGCCACCGGCATCGTCAACATCTGGACGGCCGACGCCAACGCGGTCGCCGAATCGTTCCACCGCATCGAGGCGGCACACCCCGGCCGGTTCCTGCTCGGCATCGGGGTGGGGCATCCCGAACACACCGGCGAATACCGCAAGCCGTATGAGGCACTGGTCGACTACCTCGACGTGCTGGACGCGGCCAAAGTACCGACCAGCCGTCTGGTGATCGCCGCGCTGGGCGACAAGGTGCTCAAGCTCTCGGCGCAGCGCAGCGCCGGCGCGCACCCCTACCTCACGACGCCCGAGCACACCGCGCATGCCCGTGACGTGATCGGCGAGGCGGTGTTCCTCGCACCCGAGCACAAGGTGGTACTGACCACCGACGGCGTCGCGGCCCGCGCGATCGGACGCGACACGGTCGACTTCTATCTGAATCTGAGCAATTACCTCAACAACTGGCGCCGACTCGGTTTCACCGAAAATGACATCACCAAGCCCGGCAGCGACAAACTGATCGACGCGGTCGTCGCGCATGGCACGGCAGACGCCATCGCGGCGCGTTTGCAGCAACATGTCGCCAATGGCGCCGACCACGTCGCGATCCAGGTACTCGGCGGTCCTGACAAGCTGATCCCGACGTTGACCGAGCTGGCCGGGCCGCTGGGTCTCAAAAGCTGAGGGGTTTGCCCATTAGGGTTGACCCATGCGGCTACTGGTCACCGGCGGCGCCGGGTTCATCGGGGCGAACTTCGTGCATCTCGCCCTTCAGGAGGCACTCACCACGTCGGTGACTGTGCTCGACGCGATGACGTACGCGGGCAGCCAGGAGTCGTTGGCGCCGGTGGCCGACCGGATTCGGCTGGTGCAGGGCGACGTCGCCGACGCCGAGTTGGTGAACAAGTTGGTCGGCGAGGTCGACGCCGTCGTGCACTTCGCCGCCGAGACCCACGTCGACAACTCGGTGGCGAATCCGCAGCCGTTCCTGCACAGCAACGTCATCGGCACCTTCACCGTGCTGGAGGCGGTCCGCGCACATGGGGTCCGGTTGCACCACATCTCCACCGACGAGGTGTACGGCGATCTCGAGCTCGACAGCCCGGCCCGGTTCACCCCGGGAACGCCGTACAACCCGTCGAGCCCGTACTCGTCCACCAAGGCCGCCGCCGACCTGCTGGTGCGGGCCTGGGTGCGCTCTTACGGTGTGCGCGCGACGATTTCGAACTGCTCCAACAACTACGGCCCGTACCAGCACGTGGAGAAATTCATCCCGCGCCAGATCACCAACATCCTCACCGGCCGGCGGCCCAAGCTCTACGGCGCGGGCGCGAATGTCCGTGACTGGATCCATGTCGATGACCACAACCGTGCGGTCTGGCAGATTCTCGCCGACGGCCGCAGCGGGCAGACCTACTTGATCGGCGCCGAGTGCGAGCGCGACAACCTGACGGTGATGCGCACCCTGCTGCGGCTGATGGGCCGCGACCCGGACGACTTCGACCATGTCACCGACCGGGCCGGGCATGATCTGCGCTACGCCATCGACCCGTCGGGCCTGCACGACGAACTGGGCTGGGCCCCCAAGCACACCGATTTCGACGAAGGCCTCGCGGCCACCATCGACTGGTACCGCAACAACGAATCCTGGTGGGGCCCTTTGAAAGATGCGGTAGAAGGCGCGTATGCGGAGCGCGGCCAGTGACCGCACGCGAACTGACCATCCCCGGCGCGTGGGAGATCACACCCAAGCTGCACGGCGACGCGCGCGGGCTGTTCTTCGAATGGTTCACCGACGCCGGATTCACCGAGATGACCGGGCACCGCTTCGACCTGCGGCAGGCCAATTGCTCGGTGTCGGCGGCCGGGGTGCTGCGCGGTGTCCACTTCGCCGAACTACCGCCCAGCCAGGCCAAGTACGTGACGTGTGTGCGCGGGGCCGTGCTCGACGTGGTGGTCGACATCCGGGTGGGCTCCCCGACTTTCGGGCAGTGGGATTCCGTGCTGCTCGACGACCACGACCGGCGTTCGGTGTACCTGTCCGAGGGGCTCGGTCACGCCTTCCTGTCGCTGCAGGACGGCTCGACGGTGATGTACCTGTGTTCGGCGCCGTACAGCCCGGATCGGGAGCACACCGTCTTGGCCACCGGCCTGGGGATCGACTGGCCGATCGAGGGCGAGCCGGTGCTGTCCGACCGGGACGCGGCCGCCCCGACGCTGGAGCAGGTGCGGGCTGCGGGGCTGTTGCCGACGTGGGACGACACCCGCGCGTTCGCCGACGAGTTGCGCGCCCGCGTGCAGGGCTGAATGAGGTAGTCCGCTACTGCATACGGGGCCGTCCGGCGGGGCGACGATGGGCGCATCAGCGTGACACGCGCCCGACGAAACGAGACCGCCATGAACCGAGCCTGGAAGTTTGCGACGACGATGCTCGTGTCCGGCGGCCTGGCCCTGGCCGGCCTGGCATTCGGGAGTGGTGCCGCCCATGCCGGCGGCCCGTACCAATGGTGTCCCGGCGATGAACCGGGCGGGTACGGCGGCGGGTTCAACACGCCTGCGGATGCCCGGCCGAACTGGGACTGGAACGTCTGCCACAGCTACCACTACGTCAACGCCGGTCAGGGCAACGTCTCGTCCACGGTGTGGGAAGGTGACAACCCACCGCCGCCGTATCCCTGGCAGCCTCCGAACATGTGTTGGTCGCTGTTCCTCCCCCGGCCGTGCGGACCCGCCGACCTAGGTCAATGACCTTCCAGCACCAGCGCCGAGTGCAGCAGCTTGTGGTCGAGCGCGTGGGCGGTCAACCCGCCGCGGCCGGTCATGGTCTCGGCGGCCACCAAGGCATTGACGATGGCCTCCTCGGTGGCCTCGATGGCCAGGTCGAACAGGCGGGTCATCAACTGTGGCGCCACCATGCGCACCGCGATCTCGGGGCGGTTGGCGTCGGGGTTCTCGTCCCACCCGTATGGCGGGATTCCCCGGTTGCCGGTGGAGAAGGCCAGCATCAGGTCGCCGCTGTACTGCTCACCCGTCCCGCCGACCCGGCCGACGGCCAGGGCCGAGCGTTGCGCGAGCCGGGTGCACTGGTGTGGCAGCAGCGGGGCGTCGGTGGCGATCACGACGATGATCGAGCCGGACCCCGCCGGGTACGGCATCGGAAGGTCGGGGGTCGGCACCAGCTCGGCACTGACCATCTCCCCGACGGGCACTCCGTTGACCCGAAGGCGTTCCCGCCGACCGTGATTCGCCTGCACGAGCACGCCGACGGTGTACGGCCCGGCCACGGTCTCGGTGACCCGAGACGCGGTTCCGATCCCACCCTTGAAGCCGTGGCAGATCATGCCGGTCCCGCCGCCGACGTTGCCCTCGGCGACCGGGCCGCCCGTGGCGTCGGCCAGTGCGGCGCCCACGTGTTCGGGGCGGACGTGGTGCCCGTTGATGTCGTTGAGCAGCCCGTCGTAGGTCTCCCCCACGACTGGCAGGGACCAGTAGAGCCCGTCGCCGCGGGCCTGCACCTGGGCCTGGACCAGCGTGTCGCGCACGACACCGACGCTGTGGGTGTTGGTCAGGCCGATGGGTGTGGTCAGTTCGCCGGACTCGCGGATCCACTCCAGTCCGGTGAGCTCGCCGCTGCCGTTGAGCCGGTGCGCGCCGGCGAACACCGGCTCGGTGAAGATCTCGGGGTGGGGGATCACGACGGTGACGCCGGTGTTGACCGGGTTGGGTCCGGGCCGCTGGATCGTGGTGTGCCCGACGCGTACGCCGGCCACATCGGTGATGGCGTTGTTCAGCCCCGTGGGGTGCTCACCGATCACAACCCCGATGTCGCGGGCGCGCGGACGCCGCGAGGAGCAGTCCAGCATGCGTCCTCCGGAAAGTTGTGGCCAAATTCTTTTCAGGATTGGAAAATAATGGCGGCGGGTAACCACCGGCGTCAACTCAACGTGACGAAGTCGTGAAGGATGGGACCCGTGGGACGGCCGAATCGACAGGCTCAACGACGTGAGGAGATCCTCGACGCCACGATCGCTTTGATCGAGCGCAACGATCTGACCACGTTCCGGATCGCCGACGTCGCCGCTGAGCTCAATCTGACGCCCAACGCCGTGCGCTACTACTTCCGGGAGATGGACCAACTGCTGTCGGCCCTCGCCCAGCGCTCGGACAGCAAGTTCTACGACGACCGGCTCGCGGTCGTGGAGCGCACCGAGGATGCCCGGGATCAGATCGCGTTCATGATCGCCGCCGGGTTGCCGTCCGGGCCGGAGGACGTCGAGTGGCGGTCGATCTGGCGGGCCGTCATGGCCGCCGGCTTCGTGCTCGATCAGCGCCACGACATTCAGCACATCTATCACCGACAGGTGGGCCTCTACGCTCAGATCCTCGAAACAGGCTCTACCGCGGGCATTTTCACACTGACCGCACCCGCACGCGATATCGCCATGACATTGATGTCCATGGAGGACTATCTCGGGTACCGCATCGTGGCACGGGACCCGGACCTCGACCGCGCCACCGCGCTACGGCTGATGCGGGGCTACGCCGAACTGGCGACGGGGGCCCGCCTTCCGGTGACGGTGTGACGGTGGCGGTGTGACCACGCGCGCCCCACTCGGGGCTGCGCTGTTGGTGGTGATCGCCGCGATCAGCCAGGAGGTGGGCGCGGCATTCGCGGTCGGCCTGTTCGCCGCGGTCGGCACCGTGGGGGCCTTGTTCGCCCGCTTCGCGGTCGCCGGCGTCATCCTGTGCGCGGCGGTCCGCCCATCGGTGCGGGGCCTGACGCGGCAGGCCTGGGGCGCGGCGATCGCACTGGCCGCGACGCTGGGCACGATGAACTTCTGCTTCTACTTCGCCATCGATCGCATTCCGCTCGGCGTCGCGGTGACCATCGAAGCCCTTGGCCCGCTGATCCTTTCGGTGGTGACGAGTACGCGTTGGGCCGCGTGGCTGTGGGCCGTGCTGGCCTTCGCCGGGGTCGCGATGCTGGGCCTGCCACACGGGGGCGGCGGGCACTTCGAGGCCACCGGATTCGCCTTCGCGGCTGCCGCGGGGGTGGCCTGGGCCGGCTACATCCTGGCCTCTGCACGGACCGCCGCAGAGTTCCGTCGCGTCGACGGCCTGGCACTGGCCACGGCCATGGGCGCCCTCGTCGTCGCCCCGTTCGCGGTGACCTCGGTGCACCTGGACGCACTCGACTGGCGCGTGCTCGGAGTGGGCGCGGCGGTCGGGGTGTTGTCCTCGGTGATCCCGTACTCGTTGGAGTTGATATCCCTGCGCCGTCTCACGCCTGCCACCTTCGCCGTGCTGACCTGCCTGTCACCGGTCACCGCCGCGCTGGCCGGGCTCGCGGTGCTCGGCCAGCAGATCGGATTGCTCGGCTATCTGGGCGTCGCCCTGGTCACCGTCGCGAGCATCGGCGCGGTGCGCTCCGCGCATGCGGGCCCGGTCGAGCCGCTCGGCTAGCCGCCGAGTTCGGCCACCGCCTCGTCGATCAGATCCGCGATCGCGGTGGGCTGGGACGCCAACGACGCGTGGCTGGCGTCGAGTTCGATGATCTTGCGGGGGTTCATCCGCTGCGCCATCCGGCGCTCGTTGTCCGGGTGGATCATCCGGTCCGCGGTCGACACCTGATACCAGACGGGCTTGCTCTTCCAGGCCGGGCTCGACACGGCGTCACCGAAGGTCGAACCGAGCGGCGCCTTCTGGGTCACCGCCATCACCAGGGTCTCGTCGTCGGGCAGATCCTGGGCGAAGCTCTCGGAGAATTTGTCCTGCTTGATCCACAGGTAGCCATCCGAGTCCGGCGCGATGTTCTCGAACGCCGCCGGGGGCTGTTGCTCACTGATCTGGCCGGGGCTCTCCCCCGCGTCGGGCGCGAAAGCCGCGACGTAGACCAGGCCGACGACGTTGGGCAGATCCCCCGCTTCCGTGATGACCGCGCCACCGTACGAATGGCCGACCAGCAGCACAGGCCCGTCGACCTGCTTGACCATCTGCTGCGTGCGGTGCGCGTCGTCCCGCAGGGACGTGAGCGGGTTCTCCACGGCATACAGCTTTTCGTAGCCGCGCTGGCGCAGTTCCACGATCACCTTCGCCCAGTGCGCCGCCCCACCCCAAAACCCGTGCACCAGAACGATTGCCGGCTTGTCGGTCATATTCGGCCCCTCCTCGGTCTCGGACTCCCAGGCGTTGACCACCCGCGATCGTTCCACCATATTTGGAGGATGAGGCAACAGCCATGACCGATTCGCCGGGAAAATTAGCCGATCCTCTGGCGCTGATGCCGGCGAGCCCAACCGGTTCGGACGCCCTGTCGGAGATCCTGCGCACCGTGCGCCTCCGTGGGGACGCCGTGACGCGGTGGTCGCCGACCGCGCCCTTCCACGTGACCATTCCGGCCGCAGCCCGAGTACTGCACGTCGCCGAGACCGACGGACTCACCCTGCACATCGGCGATCAGACCCTGTCGATGGATGCCGGCGACATGGCACTGCTGGCCCGCGGCGACGCCCACAGCATCTCCCACGGCGTTCCCGCCGGCCCCCGCACACTGTCGGGAAGCGACCGGAATTCTGGCGCCGAGCAAGAGGATTCGGGCTCGCCACGGTGGCTCAGCGGAATCTTCGCCGTCGACAGCGCGGTTGCCGACCCACTGTTGTCCGTGCTGCCGCCGGCCATCATGATCCGGGCCGACGCGCCGGGCCACGAGTGGCTGCCGCTGAGCCTGCAGCTGTTGCTGGCCGAGACCACAGAACCCCGGCCGGGCGCGAGAGTGATGATCTCCCGCATTCTGGATCTGTTGTTCATCCACGCCCTGCGTGAGTGGTCCAGGTCCGCCGATGCGACTCCAGGGTGGCTCACCGCGGCGATGGACCCTCAACTGGGTCCGGTGCTCACCGCTGTGCACAACGATCCGGCACATCCGTGGTCGGTCACCGAACTCGCCGACCTTGCCCGGCATTCGCGGTCCACGTTCGCCGAACGGTTCACCCGCCTGTTCGGGCAGTCCCCGGCCGCCTACGTCACGGAGCGCCGGCTCGACCGCGCCGCGGACCTGCTCCGGTCCACCACCACCTCGGTCAGCAGGATCGGGCAGGCCGTCGGCTACACATCCGATTCCGCGTTCAGCCGTGCGTTCCAGCGCCGGTACGGCGAGCCGCCCTTGCGCTGGCGCAACGGGCTGAGCTCCTGAACCTCACGGCCGGCTGTCTGTCGGCTCGGCATCGACGACGGAGATGAACACCAGTTCTCTCTCGACAAGGTGCGCCCTCAGGGCGAGCGGACCCGACGGCGACGCGCGGTGGGTGAGGACGGCACGTGCGACGGGTTCGGCCAGCTCCGAGCGAATGGCCCGCCGCAGACCCCGGGCCCCGTACACCGGATCGAATCCCTTGCGCCGAACGAAATCGACGACATCGTCGTCCACGTCGAGCGCCACCCCGCGACGCTTGAGCCTGCCGATCAGGTCATAGATCTCCTTGCGTGTCACGCCTTCTGCCGTGCCATCGTCAAACGCGTCGAACACAACGGTCTCGTCGATGCGGTTGAAGAACTCTGGATCGAAGAATGACTCAACTGCTTCGCGGACCAGTTCGGTGGCCCTGACCGCCGGCCGCCCGATGCGTCGCCATCGTTTCCGCCTGGACCGCTGCAGCGCGGCAGCTTCCAAAGAGCCGAGGTTGGAAGTCAGAAAGATGTAGCTGTTGCGAAAGGAGATCTTCTGCTGGCCGTTGGCCAACCGCAGTTCACCGGTATCCAGCACGTGCAGCAGGGCCCGCAGTACGGTGGCGTCGGCCTTTTCGACTTCGTCGAACAACACGATGCCCGGCAGATACGGTCCGCCCTCGATCTTGGCCTTGTCGAACAGAGTGAACGATTCCTTGCTGCCCGCGTAGCCCGGGGGCGCACCCGACAGCGATGCGGCGTAGTGCTCTTGGGCCAGTGCACTCATGTCGATGCGGCACATGTCGTCCGGGCCGGTCCGCAGAGCTGCCGCGACCTGACGCACCAGTTCGGTCTTCCCGACCCCGGTCGGCCCAGCCAGCAGCACGCTGGACAGAGGCCGGCCGGGGTCGGTCACACCGATGTGCGCGATCGAGACCGCGCGCACCACAGCGTCGACCGCGGAACGTTGTCCCAGAATTGCCGCGTTCAACTTCCGCGACAGCACTTCGGGATCGAAACCTCCGGAGTAACCCGCCTGGGCGGCGGGCTCTTCGGCCACCCGCGCCGAGTTGCGGTTCTGCTCGTGGTACATGTCGGTGAGGTATGGCAACGCGTGCCCCTTCAGGCTTCGATGGTCTGCTCGACCGGCAGTGAACCGACTCGGCAGTCGGCGACTCCGACCGTGGTCCTGGTGATCGACTCCACCCGCTCCTGGGCCTTCTGCGCGTCGGTCACCCACAGCTTGTAGAACTCGAACGGGCAGTCGGCGACGCCCTTGTCGCCGTCGCCGGCGGCATGCACGCCGGAATAGCCGCGATGCAGCAGCTTGAACAGGTGATTCTGGGACTGATCGTTTTCCCGCGCATCACGGATCGCGGCCAAAGACAGCTGCGCGTACTGAATCCCGTACTCTTCCTCGCCGGTCTCGCCGAGCGTACGCCCGTCGAAACCGATGATCGCCGAATGGCCGAAGTAGGAGTAGACCCCGTCGAAGCCAGCCGCATTGGCAACTGCCACATAGCAATTGTTCGCCCAGGCCATGGCCTTGGCCATCAACACCTGTTGCTCCTTGGCCGGGTACATGTAGCCCTGGCAGCGCACGATCAGCTCGGCTCCCTTCATCGCGCAGTCCCGCCAGATCTCCGGGTAATTCCCGTCGTCGCAGATGATCAGGGAGATCTTGAGACCCTTCGGGCCGTCGGTGACGTAAGTGGTGTCGCCCGGGTACCAACCCTCGATCGGGCACCACGGCAGGATCTTGCGGTACTTCTGGACGATGTCGCCCTTGTCGTCGATCAGCACGAGGGTGTTGTACGGGGGCTTGTTCGGGTGGTCCTCATGGCGCTCACCGGTGATCGAGAAGACACCCCACGTTCCGGCTTCCCGGCAGGCGGCCGAGAAGATGGCGGTCTCGTCGCCCGGGACGGTGGCCGCCGTGTCGTACATCTCCTGTTCGTCGTACATGATTCCCTGAGTCGAGTATTCGGGGAACACAACGAGATCCATGCCGGGAAGACCCGACTTCATGCCGATCAGCATGTCCGCGATCTTGCGGGCGTTGTCGAGCACTTCGGCCCGGCTGTGCAACCGGGGCATCTTGTAGTTCACCACGGCGACGCCGACGGTGTCGTTGCTGGACGAGATATCTCCGTGCCTCATTGACTACTCCTTGATGGGGGTGGTGATGATTCAGCTGTAAGCGGGTTCGTTTGCAGCCGTGCGTGCTTGATGCGACCGGTGAGAACTGAGCGCCTTCGCGACGAAGACCAGGGCGGCGAGCCCTACCGCCCAGATCGCCGCGATGCCCGGCGAGGTGTGATAGTTGCCGCTGAGCATCAGGAATGCGGGAAGCGTGCAGGTCGGCTGGCTTAGCAACACCACCGACCAGCCGGTGAAGCGGGCCAGCCGGTCCCGGTGCAGCCCGAGCACCAGGAAGAACAGCAGCCACAGCGCTGCCCAAGCGAGCCAGATGACGCCGAACACGGGATCGTTCACCACGGTGAACGACAGGGCGGAGTAGACCACCGCTCCGCCCGCGACGAATAGCGAAAACCAGCCGATGCCTTCAGGTTCCAGCCCGGCCAGGTTGACGATCCCGACGTACAGGTAGGTGAATCCGAACAGGTACAGACCCGATGCCGCCAGGGTGGCGGCCGGGTCCCCGGCGGCCATGACCAACATGACGGTCGGCAGCACACACTGCAGGGCACCGACGAACAGGTTGAGCACCGCCGCTGACCGGGCCGGCACCACGTCCAACAACATCAACCCGTTGACGAAAAGCACTGCACCGACATAAAGCAGACCGACGTTGCCCATCAAGGCACCTCAATTACTTCCAGATGGAATATGTCCAAATGAAAGTAAGTGACGGCTGCCACACTGTCAACAGATGGCGCGGATCAGTCACACAAATGCGCGGGCAGCGTCGTGACAATCTCGAAATCGACTCCGTCGGCAACCGCAAGGTGAACCGGCTGGCGCGTGTGGTGTCCGCTGAACTCGACCGTGCCGCGCGGACTGTCGTAGGCGGCCCCGTCGGCGACCGCCTCGATATCCACCCTGTCACCAGACCGACGGATCATCTCGGCCAGGAAATACGCTCCCTCATAACAGGATTCGGCCGCGTTCCCCAGCGCGGGAGCGCCCGACCCGTTCACCGCCAGATATCGGTCGAGCAGTTCCATCGAGTTACGTCCCACCATCGAGCGAAAGTAGGACGCCGCGACGAACAGTCCCTGGGTCGCATCGTGCCCGCTCGCGATCAACATGTTCTCGTCCATCAGCGGACTGAACCGCAGCAGTTCCTCGTGCAGCCCACGTTGCGCGAACGCCCGATTGAAATCGACGGCATCCTGACCGACCAACAGCATCAGCACGGCCTCACACCGCGACCGGGCGACTTTGTCGACGAGTCGGGCGATATCCCCCTGGCCGAGCGCCACGAACGAACCGCCGACCAGATCCAGGGACAGCTCCTGGACATACCGGCGGACCTCGGACAACGACGTCCGCGGCCACACGTAGTCATCGCCGACGACGAACCACTTCCGGATGCCGAGGTTGTCGCGCATCCAGCGCAGCGCAGGCGCGATCTGCTGGTCGGGTGTCTCGCCGCAGCAATAGATCCCCCGCCGACGCTCACCGCCTTCGTACAGGGCGGGATACGAGTACGGCACCCGGCCGGCCACCACCGGCGCCAGGGCATGGCGCACTGACGAGATGTGCCATCCGCTCACGGCGTCGACATGCCCACCGTCGATCAGCCGCCGCACTTCGGCCGCCACCGCCGACGGAGGCGCGCCCCCGTCGACCACCTCGATGTGGACTTCGCGGCCCATCACCCCTCCGGCCGCGTTGAGGTCATGCGCGACCAGGTCTCCGACCGCTTCGCAGGCCGGCCCGAAGATCCCGGCGGGCCCTTGCAGCGGCACCACCATCGCCAGCCGCCATTCGGCATCGCGGCCGACGGTGCGTACTCGTACGTTCACCCCCGCAGTCCAATCCTCGTTACCGGGTAGACGAGATGGTCGGCTAGAATCATTCCAATTGGAAGTATCCTCGCGTAGGCGGTGCGAGGCAATCGCCAGTTGGGAGGGCGGACGCGATGACAGACGTGCTCCCATCGGACGGCCCCGCCACGCCGACCAGCAGCGAGGTCCTTCGGGCGGCACGCATGCTCGGCGCCGTCATCGAACGCCAGGTGAGCGGCGAAGACCTGACGCTCGACGACTGGCTGGTCTTGACGGCGCTGGCCGATTCCCCGGGCCTGACGATGGCGGAGTTACGCGCCCAGACCCAGGCCGCCGCGCCCACATTGACCCGCGTGGTCGACCGGTTGGCCGGTCGGGCCCTGGTGTTCCGCGAGGTCGACGCCGACGACCGCCGGAAGGTGCGGGTGAATCTGAGCAAGCGGGGCACCGCACTGCATGCCCGTCTGCTCACCACGGTCCGCCCGGCCGAACAGGCCTGGTTCGACGAGTACGGCGTCAGCCCGTGGATGCGAGCCAGCGGCTGACCCGTCAGCTGTTCTTGGCCAGGAATCGGCGGAACAACGGCCCGGCGATCGCCAGGTTGTACACCACACCACCCACCAGATACGGCCACCAGGTGCCGTGTGCGGTGGCGACCCAGAACGCCTTGGCCGCCCAATAGGGCGGCAGCACGCCGAAGGCCAGATTCCACGGCGAGTCGATGAACCAGGGCAGGCACGGCAGCCCGGCGATGAGCATGCCCAGCGGATCTTGTTTCCTGCCAGCGCGATTATCAACAGCACTGTCACGACGGCGGACAGCCCGGCAACCACCCCGATCGGTATCAGTGCCGTAAAGAAAGACCGCGTACCCGGAAGCCCGTCGCAAACCCTTGCCAAACACTCCGACCAATTACTAGGATATGCAAGTATCTCGGGTATGCCCCGAGCCACATAACTGCGCATCTCTCTTGGGACGGAACGCCATGACCACTCAGATCCCCCACTTCATCAACGGCAAGCGCACCACCGCCGGGTCGACCCGCACCGCCGACGTGCTCAACCCCAGCACCGGCCAGGTGCAGGCACAGGTGGTCCTGGCCTCAGTCGCCGACGTCGACGCCGCGGTGGCCGGCGCCGTCGAGGCCCAGAAAGAATGGGCCGCCTACAACCCGCAGCGCCGCGCCCGCGTACTGATGAAGTTCATCGAGCTGGTGAACCAGAATTCCGATGAACTCGCCGAGCTGCTCTCCCTGGAACACGGCAAGACCGTCGCCGACTCACTGGGCGACATCCAGCGCGGACTTGAGGTCATCGAGTTCTCGGTCGGTATCCCCCACCTGCTCAAGGGTGAGTTCACCGAGGGCGCGGGCACCGGCATCGACGTGTACTCCATCCGCCAGCCGCTGGGCGTGGTCGCGGGCATCACCCCCTTCAACTTCCCGGCGATGATCCCCCTGTGGAAGGCCGGCCCGGCGCTGGCGTGCGGAAATGCGTTCGTGCTCAAGCCGTCCGAGCGTGATCCCTCGGTTCCGCTTCGGCTGGCCGAGCTGTTCATCGAGGCCGGTCTGCCGGCCGGCGTGTTCCAGGTGGTGCAGGGCGACAAGGAAGCCGTCGACGCGATCCTCGAGCACCCCGAGATCAAGGCGGTCGGCTTCGTCGGCAGCTCCGACATCGCGCAGTACATCTACGCGGGCGCGGCCGCACACGGCAAGCGCGCACAGTGCTTCGGCGGCGCCAAGAACCACATGATCGTGATGCCCGACGCCGACCTGGATCAGGCCGTCGACGCGTTGATCGGCGCCGGCTACGGCAGCGCAGGCGAGCGCTGCATGGCCATCAGCGTCGCGGTGCCGGTCGGCGAAGACACCGCGAACCGGTTGCGCGCCAGGCTCGTCGAGCGGATCAACCAGCTGCGGGTCGGGCACAGCCTCGATCCCAAGGCCGACTACGGACCGCTGGTCACCGGCGCGGCTCTCGAGCGGGTGCGCGACTACATCGGCCAGGGTGTCGAGGCCGGCGCCGAACTCGTGGTCGACGGCCGCGAGCGCGCGAGCAACGAGCTGACCTTCGGCGACGCCAGCCTCGAGAGCGGCTACTTCATCGGCCCCACGCTGTTCGACAACGTCACCACCGACATGTCGATCTATACCGACGAGATCTTCGGTCCGGTGCTGTGCATCGTCCGGGCCCACGACTACGAGGAAGCGCTCAAGCTGCCATCCGAGCACGAGTACGGCAACGGCGTCGCGATCTTCACCCGTGACGGGGATGCCGCGCGCGACTTCGTCTCCCGCGTGCAGGTCGGCATGGTCGGCGTCAACGTGCCGATCCCGGTTCCGGTGGCCTACCACACCTTCGGTGGCTGGAAGCGGTCCGGATTCGGCGATCTCAACCAGCACGGGCCGCATTCGATCCTGTTCTACACCAAGACCAAGACCGTCACGGAGCGGTGGCCGTCGGGCATCAAGGATGGCGCCGAGTTCGTCATCCCGACCATGAAGTAGCACACCTGTGAATCTGCACGACCTGGACGAAGACGAACGCGTGATCGCCGAGACGGCGGCCGCGTTCGCCGAAAAGCGCATCGCGCCATACGCGTTGGAATGGGATGAGACCCATCACTTCCCCACCGACGTGTTGCGCGAGGCGGCCGAACTCGGCATGGGCGCCATCTACTGCGGTGAGGACGCGGGCGGCAGCGGGCTGCGCCGGCTGGATGCGGTGCGCATCTTCGAGGCGCTCGCCGCGGCCGACCCCACCCTGGCGGCGTTCCTGTCCATCCACAACATGTGCGCGTGGATGGTGGACAGCTTCGGCACCGAGGAGCAGCGCAAGACCTGGGTACCCAGGCTGGCGTCGATGGAGGCCATCGCCAGCTACTGCCTCACCGAACCGGGTGCCGGCTCGGACGCCGCGGCGCTGCGGACCAGAGCGGTCCGCGACGGCAGCGACTACGTCCTCGACGGGGTCAAGCAGTTCATCTCCGGCGCAGGCAGTTCCGATGTGTACGTGGTGATGGCCCGCACCGGTGCCGACGGCCCGAAGGGCATTTCCGCGTTCGTCGTCGAAAAGGACGCGGCGGGGCTGAGTTTCGGCGCACAGGAGCAGAAGATGGGCTGGAATGCCCAGCCCACCGCTCAGGTGATCTTCGAAGGTGTCCGGGTTCCGGCCGAGGCGCTGCTGGGCAGCACCGAGGGCACCGGTTTCGGGATCGCGATGAACGGACTGAACGGCGGCCGGATCAACATCGCCGCCTGCTCGCTCGGCGGAGCGCAGGCCGCCTACGACAAGGCACTGGGCTATCTGGCCGACCGCCAGGCGTTCGGCGGGGCCCTGCTCGACGAGCCGACCATCCGGTTCACCCTCGCCGATATGGCCACCGGCCTGGAGACGTCACGAAACATGTTGTGGCGGGCGGCCTCCGCGCTGGACGCCAACCATCCCGACAAGGTCACGCTGTGCGCGATGGCCAAGCTGTATGTCACCGACAAGTGCTTCGAGGTGGCCGATCAGGCGCTGCAGTTGCACGGCGGCTACGGGTATCTGCGCGAGTACGGTCTGGAGAAAATCGTCCGGGATCTGCGGGTGCACCGCATTCTTGAGGGAACCAACGAAATCATGCGCGTGGTCATCGGCCGATCCGAATCGGCCCGGGCCCGCGCCACCGGATAGGGAGACTTGAGTGAGCACGATCGCGTTCTTGGGGCTGGGCAACATGGGCGGGCCGATGGCCGCCAACCTGGTGACCGCCGGGCACACCGTGCGCGGCTTCGATCCGGTTCCCGCCGCACAGGAGGCGGCAAAGACCAACGGCGTCAACGTGTTCGGCACCGGCGCGGAGGCTGTTGCCGGCGCTGACGTGGTGATCACCATGCTGCCCAACGGCGCGTTGGTGAAGAGCTGTTACGCCGAGGTGCTGCCTGCCGCCGCCGACGGGGCACTGTTCATCGACAGCTCGACGATCTCGGTCGACGATGCCCGCGAGGTGCACAAGCTTGCGCTCGATCACGGCTTCGCCCAGCTCGACGCCCCGGTTTCCGGTGGTGTCAAGGGCGCGGTGGCCGGGACGCTGGCCTTCATGGTGGGTGGCGAGGACGAGGCGGTCGAGCGTGGCCGCACGGTGCTGGAACCCATGGCGGGCAAGATCATTCACTGCGGTGCCACCGGGGCGGGCCAGGCCGCCAAGGTGTGCAACAACATGGTGCTGGCGGTGCAGCAGATCGCCGTCGGCGAGGCGTTCGTGCTGGCCGAGAAATTGGGCCTGGACAAGCAGGCGCTGTTCGACGTGATCACGGGCGCGACCGGCAACTGCTGGGCCGTGCACACGAACTGCCCGGTTCCCGGCCCGGTGCCCACCTCCCCGGCGAACAACGATTTCAAGCCGGGGTTCGCCACCGCGCTGATGAACAAGGACCTGGGCCTGGCGATGGCCGCCGTCGAGTCCACGGGTTCGTCGGCCCCGCTGGGCACGCACGCCGCCGAGATCTATGCGAAGTTCGCCGTCGACCATGCGGACAAGGATTTCAGCGCGGTCATCGAGACGCTGCGCAGCTGATTCGTCCTCACGTTCGTAACGGCCACGGCGGACGAATGCGCCCGCGTTTCGCCGCCACCACGTTACGAACGCGGATGCGCGCCGAGATCTACGCGGCTGACGGGCTGCGCTGAGCCCACCACTGGCTGTGCAGGCGCTGGCATACCGGCAGGCGCAGCGGGTCGGCGCCGGTGAAGTCCGGCCGCACCGCCACCGCGGCGAATACACCGGCACCGGCATCGGGGTCGATGAGAACGCTGGCCATCCCGGCGCCGTTGGCGGCACGCAGACCCGCGGCCGAGCCGGCCATGGCCAACGCGTCGTGGCCCGCCACTCCCAGTTCGGCCAGGGCGTGCCGGTACAGCTCGGCCCCGGTGGCGCTCACGTCATCGGTGGTGACGACCGTTTCCACCAGGCCGTCACCGACGAGCTGGCGCACCAGGGGCTCGGCCCAGCGCCGACGGCCTGCGGCGACGACCGCGACCGGCAGACCGGCCAGGAACGCGTCATTCACCAGATCATCGAGGCCAGGCCGTGGCGTCAGGCCGGCCTCGAGGATCATCTCGTCGAACATCATGTCCTTGGTCATGCAGATCTCGTCGGCGAGCACCTCGGTGAGTACATCGCACTCCGTGCCGACGCACCGCTTACGCAGTTCGGCGGTGACCCGCTGACGCTCGTCGTGCAGCGCGAGAAGCTGCTGATAGCGGCCGACGCTCCACTGGATGGGCAGACCGTGCGCAGCGAAGGCCGCGTTGAAGACGACGCGATGCCCCTCCAGGTCGAGGTCCGACAGTGCATCGAGGTCGAAGACCACCGCACGCAGCGGATGGACAGGAGCTTCGGTCTGCGGACAGTCCCACCAGAACCGTCCGGCACGCCATGACTTCTCTTGTAGTGAGGGCACCACATGAGAGTGGCCTACGTCACACAGGTGGCGCGTCCCCCGTAGGGGGGATTGGGCCGGTCAAGTTGATCTACCCACTGCGTCACCACCTCTAGGGTGATGCCATGGCGCCCTCCAATCCAGTGCGCCTTGTGCTGGTCGACGACCATGAGATGGTCATCGAGGGTCTCAAGGCCATGCTTGCTGCGTTCAACGACCGGGTCGAGGTGGTCGGCCAGGCCGTAGGCGCCGAGCGTGCCCTGAGCGTGATCGAGACGCTCAACCCCGACATCGTGCTGTGTGACGTGCGGATGGAGGGTTCCAGCGGGCTGGACCTGTGCCGGGTGCTGCGGGAGCGGGATCCCGACCGCAAGGTGGTCATGTTGTCGGTCTACGACGACGAGCAGTACCTGTTCCAGGCGCTGCGGGTGGGCGCCTCCGGATATCTGCTCAAGAGCATCAGCAGTGACGAACTGGTGCGTCAGCTCGAATTCGCCCACAGCGGCCAGACCGCGATCGATCCGGGCATGGCGGCTCGCGCGGCCGGTACCGCGGCCCGACTGCAGCGCGACGAGTTCTGGCCGGGAGTCCGGCAGGGGCTGACCCAGCGTGAGAGCGAGATCCTGTCCTTCGTCGTCGCAGGCTTGTCCAACCGTGGGATCGCCAACAAGCTGGTGATCGGCGAGGAGACCGTGAAGACCCACCTGCGCTCCATCTATCGCAAGCTCGGGGTCAGCGACCGGGCCGGCGCGGTGGCGACAGCACTGCGTGAAGGCATCTACCAATGACCGACAAACCGGCACGTGAACTCGGCCCGATCGACCTCACCGCCGACCGTGAACTGGCCCTGCTGCGCGAACTCATCCGGGCCGCGTCGAGCGGCCCGGGTGTGGAGCCGCTGGCCGCCGCGGCGGCCCGGATGATCACCGAGGCCACCGCCACCGACGTGTGCTTCGTACACGTGCTCGATGATTCGGAACGCGCCCTGACCCTGGCCGGGGCCACGCCGCCGTTCGATGCCGAGATCGGCAAGATCCGGCTCCCGCTCGGGCAGGGCATCTCCGGTTGGGTGGCCGACCACCGCCAGCCCGTGGTGATCAGCCACGACAAGGAATCCGATCCCCGCTACAAGCCGTTCGAGTCGCTACGCGGGCGTGATTTCACCTCGATGGTGTCGGTCCCGATGGAGACCGGGCCCGGCGGGCTCGTCGGCGTGCTCAACGTGCACACCGTCGACCGCCGCGAGTTCACCCCGCGCGACGTGGAGTTGCTGCTGGTCATCGGCAGGCTGATCGCCGGAGCCTTGCACCAGGCCCGGCTGCACCGCCAGCTGGTGGCTCGTGAGCGGGCGCACGAGAATTTCGTCGAGCAGGTGATCGAGGCGCAGGAACTCGAGCGGCGCCGGTTGGCCGGCGACATTCACGACGGCATCTCCCAGCGGTTGGTGACGCTGTCCTACCGGCTCGACGCCGCGGCCCGCGCGGTCGAGCCGCAGGCGGTGGCCGAGCAGTTGGCCGCCGCGCGCGAACTGGTCGCCCTTACGCTGCAGGAGGCGCGGGCCGCGATCAGCGGGCTGCGTCCGCCCGTTCTCGACGACCTCGGCTTGTCTGGCGGGCTGGCCAGCCTGGCCCGGTCGATCCCGCGCGTGGAGATCGATGTCGACCTCGCGGAGACCCGGGTGCCCGACCACATCGAGCTGGCCCTTTACCGGATCGCCCAGGAATGCCTGCAGAACGTGGTCAAACACGCCGAGGCGGACCGGGCCCGGCTCACCTTCGCCGTCGACGACGGTGTGGCCCGGCTCGAAATCGTCGACGACGGCAAGGGGTTCGACACGTTCGAGCATCCGCTGGGCAGTGACGAGATGGGCGGCTACGGGTTGCTG
Source organism: Mycolicibacterium nivoides (assembly GCF_003855255.1). Classification (NCBI taxonomy): domain Bacteria; kingdom Bacillati; phylum Actinomycetota; class Actinomycetes; order Mycobacteriales; family Mycobacteriaceae; genus Mycobacterium; species Mycolicibacterium nivoides. Next base: position 5,048,939 of record NZ_CP034072.1, read on the forward strand.
TCGATGGCCGAGCGGGCCGAGATCGTCGGCGGCCGGCTGCACATCCGGTCGCGGCCCGGTGCGGGCACCACGGTGACCGCGGTCATCCCCCTGCCGTCGGTGAGCGAGTAGGACGGAGTCCTCAGGCGTCCTCACCCAGGTACACGCGCACCGCGGGCACCGCGCGGGCGATCAGCTCCTCGGCGGACCGGGGCGGCGGATTCCTCAGCCTGAAGTTCGCGGACTAACCGCCGAGTTTCCCGGCGAGTTCGGGGCACTCGTACTTGAGCGCCACGTTCACGATGGTCGTGAGCGAGTCGGGCGGCAGTTTGCTGCCCATCTGGATCAGCACGTTGACGACATCCTGCTTGGTTTTGTTGAAGCTGCCGGCCGCCATGATGCAGGCCATCATCAACTGGTTTCCGATCGCGCGGTCCGAACCTTCGATGCCGGCGGCGCGCACCTCGGCGAACGCCTCGGGCGGCAACCCCGCCGAACCACGCGGCGACCCCGCGGTCGGCGGCGGACTCTTCGGAGCAGTTCGCTTGGGCGCCTTCGACTCCGACGTGAACGGTATGACGTCATCCGGAGCAGTCGCTGTCCCGGTGGTCGTGGCGCTACAGGCCGCCGTCAACACGACGACGACGGAGCCCAGCGCCGCGGCTACCCGCTTGGCTTGCATGCTCGCTCCCCTCAACTACGTTCGAGGGTAGTGGGGTTCCCGCACGGAAACCCGCCTCAGAAATCCCCGGAGTGTCGGCGCAGCGTCTCGATCGACGCCACCAGGGCCTGGGACTGTTCATCCGACATCCCGACGTCGGCGAACACCTGCTCGTTCAGGGTCACGGTGGCGTCCTCGACCGTCGAGCGCCCGAGCTTCGTGATCTGCACGAGCGTGGTGCGCCCGTCAGTGGGGTGCGGGATGCGCTCCACCAGACCGTTGGCCTCCAAGCGCCGGATGGCGTGCGTGACGCTGGTGACGTGTACCTGGAGGCGGTCGGAGGCCTTCGTGATCGGCAGCGCGCCGGACCGGCTGAAGGCCAGCAGCCGCAGCAGTTCGAATCGCGAGAAGCTCAGATCGTAAGGCCGCAGCGCGGACTCCACCCGGGCCAGCAGAATCTGGTGGGCCCGCATCACCGACGTCACCGCGACCATCCCGCCGGCCACATCGCCCCAGCCGGCGGCCTCCCAGTTCGCGCGGGCCTGCGCGATGGGGTCACGTTTGTCTGGTGGCGAGGGCACGCCTCTTCTTACCGCATCACCGCGCGGGCACCACGCATTCCGCGCGCATTCTGTGGTTCAGGCGGCCGCTGTCACCGCACCCAGCACCGCACGGGTGGACTGCCGCGATCCGATGGTGATCCGCACCCCGCCGTCGGCATAGTGACGGAGCTGAAGTCCGGTGCCATCGAACACCTCCGGCCACGGCAGGGACCCGCCGGGCAGGTACACGAAGTTGGCCTGCCCGTCCGTGCTGTAGACACCCAGTGCCCGCAAACGCGTCTGCAGGTAGCGCCGTTCAGCGGCGATCATCCGGATGCGTTGGCGCAGCTGATCTTCCGCATCGTACGAGGCGGCGACGGCCACCTGGGCGCTGAGCCCGATTCCGAACGGCAGCTGCATCCGCCACAGCTGACGACCGAGATCGGGGGCGCAGAACCCGTAGCCGATCCGCAGCCCGGCCAGTCCGTAGGCCTTCGAAAAGGTGCGCACCACCACGACATTTCCGAACCGGGCCACCAGGTTCGGCCCGTCGATGCGCTGTCCGGCGGCCAGGAACTCCACGTATGCCTCGTCCAGCAGCACGACGGTGTCCTCGGGAAGCCGGGTCAGGAGGCGCTCGATCTCGATCGCCGGTTCGATGGTGCCCGTCGGGTTGTGCGGCCTGCAGACCACCACGACCCTCGCGCCCTTCCCGGCCTCGGCCATCGCGTCCAGATCATGGTGGCCGTGCGCGTCGAGCGGAATCGTCACCGTCCGCAACCGTGCCATCTGCGCAAAGATCGGATACCCGTCGAACGTGGGCTCCGCCATCACCATGGTGTCGCCCGGACTGGTCACCGCATGCAGTACCTGCATGATGACCCCGGTGGCGCCGGCACCGACGATCACCTGTTCCTCGGCCATCCCGTCGTGATCGGCGATCAGCGAGCGCAACCGCTGCGGCAGGAATTCCGGATACCGATTGGCTGCCTCATCGCACGCACGCAGCGCTGAGCGCACCGCTGGCAGCGGCGGAAACGGGCATTCGTTGAGCGACAGCGCCAACGGATTGACCGCCTGCGGCAGCGCGCCGACGACGTCGGACAGCGCGGTGCGGGGTGCCACCATCACCCGTTCCCCAGCTCGCCGCCGGTGCCGGGGCGGCCGCCCCACCGCACCGCGGCCGCCCCGGCGAAGTCACCGGCGTGGGCGAAGGCGGCCATCAGCACGGTATCGCCGGCCTTCACCCGCCCGTCGGTGACGGCCCGGTCGAAATTGACGGGAATGCCTGCGGCGAAAAGGTTTCCGCAGTCATCGAAAGTATCGACGTGGCGTTCGGGGGGCAGCTCCAGCGCCTCGCGCCAGTTGCGCAGGAACACCCGGTTGGGCTGATTGGTGACCAACAGGTCGATGTCCTTGGGCTGCACACCGATCCGGTCGCAGACCGCATAGGACACCTCGGGAACCTGCCGGTTGCCCCGGGCCAGCACCTTGGTGATCTTGCTCTCGGTGAAGCCGATGGAAGCCTCCCCGGTACGGGCCTGCCACCACTTGGCCGGCGGGTCGATCGCGAGGGTCATATCACCCGCGTACTCGCCGTACGTGCGGCATTCGATGTCGAGGATGGGCGAGGAGTCCGACAGCGTCACCAGCGCGACCGCCGCGCCGTCACCGGGGACCGAGGCCTGGGATTTGCGCCGGACGGTCGGCTGGTCGAAGACCGTGCCCGCGGCGTTCTGGGCGATCGCGATCACCGCGGTCCGGCCCTCCCCCGCGCTCAACAGCGTGCGGGCCACCTTGAGCCCGAGCACGAAAGCCGCGCACCCACCGTTGTGCAGGTCGATCACCCAGTCGGGTTTCATCCCCAGCCGGTGCGCCATGCCGCCACCGCCACCGTAGAACGGCATGTCGGGCAGCTGAGTGTGTGTGATCAGCACATCGGCCGCGGTGATGACGTCGGAACCGTGCCGCTCGATCAACCCGGCAGCGGCCCGCTCGACCATGTCGATCGCGGTTTCCTCCGGCGCCACATGATGACGGAACTTCGGCGCGCGGAACATCACGTTCTCGGCCAACTCATCTGTTTCGGCGAACCCGGCGTAGTAGTCGGCACCGATCGGATCACCGGGCAGGTACGTGGACACGTCGATGAGGCTGACGGGGCTCTTCGCGGACGTATTCGCAGTCATGGCCGAACCTCACTTCATCCATGCCGGCGTGACCGGCAGGCCGTTGCGGTGCCGGTATTCGGCGATTGCCTTGAGGTTTCGCAATTCCAGCAGGTGGCCGGGACCGAACATGTCCCAGAAGTCGCCCACCCAGACCGGTCGCGCCGGGGGCGCTGTCTCCGGGTACGGGTTCTCGTCGTAGAACGGATGGTGGCAATTCGTCCACAGCACAACCGATCCCGGCTTGTCCAAGACCACCTGCGCATCGACGATCCGCATCAGGTAGATCATCCACAGATGCTTGCCCTGATCCCAGGCGCAGTGATAGTCCACGGTGAGCGCGTCGCGGTTGGCCACGGTGCGGGTGTAGATCGCGCTGCCCGGCCCCGACGGCCCGGCGCCGAGCCGGTCATGGGCAAGCCACAACCCGGGCTCTTCGGTCGGGGTGAAACCGCGCAGGCTGTAGGTCCACTCCTCCAGGCAGCGGGTGTCGGACAGGTAGTCGAACAACTCGTCGGGTGGACACTCGATGTAGTCGTTGACCGTGCAGTACTGACCGAATACCTGGTCATGCGGGTAGACCGACCGCATCATGTCCATGATGATCGGCGTGGCCTGTTCCTTGGGTGAGGTCTCGATCCGGATCAGTCCGTCGAGCGGGGTGCGGGTGGCCCGATGGGCCGTGATGTCTTCAAGCGCGGGCAGTGACATGGGACCTGTTCTCCTGTGCAATGGAAGGTGTGCTGTCGGTTGTGGTCAGAAATGCTGCGAACGGCGGGATTTCGTCGGCTGAACATTCGATGCTGAGCACCGACGGACCGTCGGTGTCCAGTGCCATGCCAAGCGCCCGGGGCAGTTGGCGGAGCTCGGTGACGTCGTATGCCGGCAGGCCCGGGAACATCGCCGCCAGACCGGCACCCAGCCGGCTCGGGCCGAACCTGTTGTAGGAGTAGCGATCGTCGTAGAACAGCTGTTCGCGGGTGACGCACATGGCGTGGGCGTGATTGTCGAACAGCACGAACGTGATCGGCAGCCGGTACTGCAGCGCGGTGTGAATCTCCATGCCGTGCATGAAGAATGAGCCGTCACCGGCGATCACGGCCGTACGCCGGTCGGTCACGGCGCCGGTGGCAGAGGCCCGGTGAAACGTCATCCCGATGCCCGCGCCGAAGCTGTAGCCCATCCCGCCCATGCCCAGCGCCACCATGAAGCGGCCGTCACGCCGGGCCGGCAGATAGTGGATGGCCGATGCCCCGACGTTGCCCGCGTCGACGACGATGTCGGTGCCGTCGGGCAGGGCCTCGTCGAGCACCGCCATCGCGTCGCGGTACCGGATACCCGGGCCGTCGTGGGACGGTGGCCTCAGTTCGGTACGCGGCACCAGATCCGGCACCCGCACCTGAACCGGCCGGCCGGGACCTGAAAGCGCGCGGGCAAGCATCGTCAGCGACTGGCGCAGGTCATCGGAGTGGACATGCGTGCACGCCGGGAACGGCACCTGCGAGCCGATCGAGTACGTCGCCACCTGACCCAGCGCCTCGTCGAGACCGGCCCGGGCGGTCACCGTCATGCGGGTGCCGACCAGCAGGCACATCGCGCTCTGGGCGGCGGCAGCGGACACCCCGGGATGACCCATCACACCGGCTACCCCCAACGCGGAGGACGAGCCGAGCCCCGGGGTGCCTGCCACGTCTTTGGCGTCGGGCACCGTGGCCACCCTCGCACGCAGCGTGGCCCGCAGTCGTTCCAGTTCGGCGCGGGCGTCGTCACGTGCCACCTGTTCACCGGCGATGATCGTGATCGGGCCGTCGACGCCGCGCAGGGCCCGCTCGAGCGGTCCCAGATCGGAATGGCGCGGCTCCGTCCCGATGCTGCCCCCGGCGCGGCCATTGCCGCTGCCATCGGCCTTACCGTTCACCCTCAGCTCGGCCTGCTGAATGTTCTTGGGCAGCAACAACACCGCGGGCCCACCGGTGCGAGCGGCGGCCAGCGCCTCCGGAAGCGCGGTGAGGATGTCGGCGGGTGTCAACACCCTGCGGCAGTACACCGAGACCGCCGAGAACAATGCATGCCCGTCCAGGCTGCCGTTGTCCCCACTGGTGTCCTGGAACGCGCCGTGGCCGTCGAGCGTCGTCGGCGCCTGGCCGATCAGGGCCAGCACGGGAACCCGGCTGGCCAGCGATTCTGCCAGTCCGGGCACGGTGTTGAGGCAACCACCACCCGATGTTGCCGCCACCACGCCGATTCCGGCGCCGCTGCGGCTGTACCCGTCCGCCATTGTGGCAGCGGAGAATTCGTGTTTCGCCAGCACCGCGGTGATGTCGTCACGAAAGTACGCCGCGTCATAGAGGTCCTCGATGTTGGCACCGTCCACGCCGAAGATGTGCGAGACCCCATTCGCGGCCAGATAGCCGACGATGTGGTCCACCACCCTGTGCGTCTCGACCATGTGTCACCTACTTCCGTGCTCTGCCAATGACACGACCCGTGGGCGGCGTAGGTTCACCGGATAACGGATTTGTGCAAACTCCCCGCGATATCGCAGGACATCCCAAGGTCGTAGCCATGCCAAAAAGTCACGCCGAGGTGACCCTCGGGTCCGAGGGTCACTCCAGCGTGACGACGCCGCGCCTGATCGGTCGGCAGAGCCGGATGGCTCAGAGCTGCTTTTCCAGCAGAACCTTGCCGTCGGGGGACGTAACCAGTTGCACCGCAGCGATATCCGCCTTCGGCATCTGGGTATTGCCACTGGGCAGCGCGGTGGCGCCGGACAGCCCGAGCCACGTCGCGATCTCGTTGCGGCTGCCGTCCCGGCCGATCACCACCATGCCCAGGTTCTGCGGGGGCGCATCCTGCTTGCCCCAGCTCCCGTAACTGCAGGCCATGTCGATCCGGGTGCCCCAGGAGTAACTGGTCATCGCGATGCTGGCATTGATGGGCGTTTCGGAGACCTTGCTCATCGCCAGCATCTCCGAGGTCTGTTGTTCGGTGCCGCTGTGCAGGCCGAAAACTTCCGGCCGGACACCGACCACCACACCGATCGCCAGCAGTGCCGCGGCCACGCCCACCGCCGCCGTAGTCACCCACCGCGAACGGCGCCGTCCCCAGCTGACCTTGGCCAGCACGGACTGCAGCACCTCGGGGGGCAGCGGCGGATCGGGCTGTTCGGATTCGAGGGCAAGCACGTCGTCGAGGTCGAGCATGGCCAGCAGCGCGGGCATTCCGGTCAACTCGGCCACCGCGGAACGGCACCGCTCGCAGCCCTCCAGATGAGCCTCGTACTCGCGTCGCTCGCTGCTTTCCAGCGATCCCAGCACGTAGGCCGCATCCCAGGTCCGGTAACGATCGAATTCGACCGGATCAGGAATGTGGGGTACACCGAACTGTGTCATCGTGTCACCCCCATCTCTTGCAGGTTCAGTCGTAACGCACGTACCGCGTAGTGCAGCCGTGATTTCACGGTGCCCTCAGGTATCTGCAGGTCGTCGGCAATCTGCCCAGTGGTCCAGCCCTGGTAGTACGCCCGGCGGACCACGGCCCGGTGTTCGTCGGAAAGTTGGCTCAGCGCCGTGCTCAGCAAGATTCGATCCAACGCGTTGTCCACTTGGTCGGGAGTTGCAACAGTCCCGGCATGGTCTGCCACCTGTTCCGGGTCGGGTACACCGGTTTCGTTTCGGAACCGGGCACTCCGACGTTCATCGATGATCATATTGCGGGCCACGGTGAACAACCAGGCGCGTGCTGATCGATCGGTGTCGGCTGTGACGTCAGGGTGACGCCATGCACGCAGCAGTGTCTCCTGCACCACGTCCTCGGCGCGGGCACGGTCGCCCGTGAGCCGAAGCGCGTAGCGCCAAAGCGCGGCAGCATGCTCGTCGTAGAGCACCCGCATCATGGCGGCCTCCGGATCATCCATTCCCTACCTCCGTCTGTGATACGACGTTGGTGGCGATCCGGTTCAATTACTACCTTTGCGCGCGGCTGTACACCAGCGCGGGCGCGCGGTTGGGGTAGTGATTGCTGGCGTTAATTACTGGGTGAGGATTCGCGGGCCGTCTTCGGTGACGGCGACGGTGTGCTCCCAGTGCGCCGCGCGGGTCCCGTCGACGGTGACGACGGTCCAGTCGTCATCGAGGATCTTCGTCTCGGTGGTACCCAGGGTGAGCATGGGTTCGATGGCGAGTACCGAGCCGGGCTCCAGGTACGGGCCGCGCCCCGGTGATCCCTCGTTGGGCAGGAACGGGTCCATGTGCATCTGCCGGCCGATGCCGTGGCCGCCGTAGCCGTCGACGATGCCGTACTTGCGGTCGTGACGCGCCTCGGCGGCGTGGGTCTCGACCTCGATCGCGTGCGAGACGTCGGTGAGCCGATTTCCCGGCAGCATCGCGGCGATGCCGGCCTCCATGGCCGATTTCGTTGCCGCAGAAAGAGCTTCGTCGGCCGCGATGAGCGCACCGATCCCGAAGGTGACCGCAGAGTCGCCGTGCCAGCCGTCGACGATCGCGCCGCAGTCGATGGACACCAGGTCTCCGGCGGCCAGTTTCTCGCCGGCCGACGGAATGCCATGCACCACACGGTCATTGACGGATGCGCAGATGCTGGCCGGGAACCCGTGGTAGCCCAGGAACGACGGGGTGCCACCACCGTCACGGATGACGGACTCGGCGATCTGATCCAGCTCGAGTGTGGACATGCCCGGGGCGGCGGCGGCGCGCACCGCGCGCAGCGCCGAGGCGACCAGCGCCCCGGCCACAGCCATCGCGTCCAACTCTCCGGCGCTGCGCTGCGCAACGACCTTGCGCTTGCGCAACCCCGGCAATCTGATCACTTACCCAGTGCCTGCAACGCGCGGGCGAACACCTCGTCGAGGGCGCCCACCGCATCCACGGTCTTCAGGTCGTCGCGGTAGTACTCCAGCAGCGGCTCGGTCTCGTCGCGGTAGACCTTCATGCGGTTGCGGATGACCTCGTCGGTGTCGTCGGCGCGGCCACGGCCCTTCAGGCGGGTCAGCAGCTCGTCCTCGGACACCTGGAACTCGACCACCGCGTCGAGCTTGGTGTTGCGGGCGGCAAGCATGTCCTTGAGGGCACCGGCCTGCTCGACCGAGCGGGGGTAGCCGTCCAGGATGAACCCGTCGGCGGCGTCGGCCTGATCGATGCGGTCCTCCACCAGACGGTTCGTCAGCTCGGCGGGCACCAGGTCACCGGCGTCCAGGTAGCGCTTGGCCTCCAGGCCGAGCGGGGTGCCGTCACCGATGTTCTTGCGGAACAGGTCCCCGGTGGAGATTTGCGGGATGCCGAGCTTCTCGGACAGCTTTTCCGCCTGCGTGCCTTTGCCCGCGCCGGGCGGTCCGAGTAGAACGACTCTCACTTCAGGAACCCTTCGTAGTTGCGTTGCATGAGCTGGCTCTCGATCTGTTTGACGGTATCCAAACCGACACCGATCATGATGAGAACCGCGGTTCCGCCGAACGGCAGATTCTGTACCGAGCCGGTGTTCCCGATCTGCAGGAACACGTTGGGCAGAACGGCGATCACACCGAGGTAGATCGAGCCGGGCAGGGTGATCCGGCTGAGCACGTACCGCAGGTAGTCCGCGGTCGGCTTGCCGGGCCGGATGCCCGGGATGAATCCGCCGAACTTCTTCATCTCGTCGGCACGCTCGTCCGGGTTGAACGTGATCGACACGTAGAAGTACGTGAAGAAGATGATCAGGCCGAAGTAGATCGCGATATAGACCGGATCCGCCGGATTCGTCAGATAGTCGGCGACGAACTTGTCCCACCAACCCGTGCCCGGGTTCGAGCTGCCGCTCTGGATCAGCTGGGTGATCAGGTGCGGGATGTAGATCAGCGACGACGCGAAGATCACCGGGATGACGCCGGCCTGGTTGACCTTGAGCGGCAGGTAGGTGGAGGTGCCGCCGTACATCTTGCGGCCCACCATGCGCTTGGCGTACTGCACCGGGATGCGGCGCTGGCCCTGCTCGACGAACACCACGCCGACGATGATGAGCAGCGTCGCGGCGACCACCGCGGTGAACACCAGGCCGCCGCGGCTCTCCAGGATGGTCTGGCCTTCGGACGGGATGCGGGCCGCGATGCCGGCGAAGATCAGCAGGGACATGCCGTTGCCGATACCGCGTTCGGTGACGAGCTCACCCATCCACATCACCAGCGCTGCGCCCGCGGTCATCACCAGCACGATGGTGATGAGGCCGAAGATCGAGCTGTCCTGGATGATGTCGAGGCTGCAGCCCTGCAGCAGCCCGCCGTTGGCGGCCAGCGCCACGATGCTGGTGGCCTGCAGGATGGCCAGCGCGATCGACAGATAACGCGTGTACTGCGTCATCTTGGCCTGACCGGCCTGGCCTTCCTTCTGCAGTTGCTCGAAGCGTGGGATCACCACGACCAACAGCTGCACGATGATGCTGGCGGTGATGTAGGGCATGACGCCCACCGCGAAGATCGTCAGCTGCAGCAGTGCGCCGCCTGAGAACAAGTTGATCAATGAGTAGATCTGCGCCGAATCGCCGCCGCTGACCTGCTCGATGCACTTCTGGACGTTCGGGTAGTTAACCCCCGGAGACGGGATCGACGCGCCGGCCCGGTACAGGATCACCAGGCCCAACGTGAACAGGATCTTGCGTCTGAGGTCGGCCGTCCGCAGTGATGAGATGAAAGCCGAAAGCACTCTTCCTCCTGCGCAGCCGACTTCTCAGCGCGGCGTGCCAAATGGGGCTGGTGGAGCCAGCGTCAATGGTCAAGTCATGTCCGACCGCCCTGCAGGCGCGCAGCCTGCGGACTCAGCCGTCAAATCAGTCTACGAGAGTAACAGCTGCCCTGGAGAGCACCCCTGCGCGCACCCGGCATACACCGACGTCGACCCTCCCGATCCGTCCGAGGTACAGCCGCGCTGCGGAGCAGAGCTTCTCTTCAGAATCGGGGCGTACAGTCGGCGACAGCTCATTACATCACCTAACTAACACGTTGATTTCGACTGAACAAAGGGGAATTCATGGCCCGGACTGCTGACGACTCGTGGGATCTCGCCTCCAGCGTCGGTGCCACGGCGACGATGGTCGCGGCAGCGCGCGCGATGGCCACGAACGCCGATGATCCGGTGATCGACGACCCCTTCGCCGCTCCCCTGGTTCGCGCCGTGGGGATGGATTTCTTCAGCAAGCTCGCCGACGAGGACTTCACCACCGAAGGTCTCGACGAAGAGGCGGCGACCGGCCTGATCCGTTTCGCCAACGGCATGGCCGCCCGAACCCGCTTCTTCGACGACTTCTTCCTGAGCGCCTGCCGCGCCGGCATCCGGCAGGCGGTCATCCTGGCGGCCGGGTTGGACTCACGGGCCTACCGGCTGCCGTGGCCCGACGGCACCGTCGTCTACGAGGTCGATCAGCCCGAGGTGATCGAGTTCAAGAGCGCCACCCTGGCCGCTCTGGGCGCGGTACCGACGACCGAGCGCCGGACGGTGGCCATCGACCTGCGCTTCGACTGGCCCGCCGCGCTGACCGAGGCGGGGTTCGACCCGTCGGCTCCGACGGCGTGGATCGCCGAGGGGTTGCTGGGTTACCTACCTGGGGATGCCCAGGACCGTTTGCTCGACCAGATCACCGCGCTGAGCGCGCCGGGAAGCCGCTTCGGTGTCGAGGGCGTGCCCGCGACCGAGTCCAACGACGAGGAGACCATCCGGGCCCGGATGCAGGAGTTCACCGACCGCTGGCGGGCACACGGCCTCGATATGGACCTCAACGAGCTGATCTTTCTCGGCGACCGTGCCGACGTGACGACGTATCTGGAAGGCCACTCGTGGCAGACCACCGGCATCTCGTCGAACGATCTGCTGATCCGCACCGGCCTGCCGCCGGTCGAGGATGAGGCCCACGCGGCATCGGTGCTCTACATCGCCGCCGAGAAATAGCAGCCGAGCTGTAACGCCGATAAGTCGAGAAGTCAGGAGAACCCGAATGACCCGGTCCGACACCGACACCTGGGATCTGGCCTCCAGCGTGGGTGCCACGGCGACGATGGTCGCCGCGGCCCGCGCCATCGCCAGCGCCGAACCCGATCCGCTGATCAACGACCCGTACGCCGCGGACCTGGTGCGCGCCGTGGGGGTGGAGTTCTTCACCAAGCTCGCCGACGGCGAGGTCGACCTCGACGGTCAGCTGGCCGAGGGCGCCGCGCTGATGACCGGAATCATGGCGGTGCGGACGAAGTTCTTCGACGACTTCTTCACCGCGGCAGGCGACGCCGGTATCCGGCAGGCGGTGATCCTGGCCTCCGGTCTGGACTCCCGCGCCTACCGGCTGCCCTGGCCCGACGGCACCGTGGTCTACGAGATCGACCAGCCCGCGGTGATCGGAGCCAAGACGGCCACCATGACCCAGATCGGGGCCACGCCCACGGCCGAGCGTCGCACCGTGGCCATCGATCTGCGCGAGGACTGGCCGGCGGCGCTGCGCGGGGCCGGATTCGATCCGACGGCACCGAGCGCATGGAGCGCCGAGGGCCTGCTGGCCTACCTTCCGCCCGAGGCCCAGGACCGGCTGTTCGACAACATCACCGCACTCAGCGCCCCGGGCAGCCGGCTGGCCACCGAGTACCACCTCCCCGGCATGGCGGCGAGCATCCGCGAGCGCGGTCAGGTCCTCAGCGAGCAGTGGCGCCAGCACGGCCTCGATCTCGATCTGGCCAACCTCTGGTACGACGGCGAGCGCAACTCGGTGGTCGAGTACCTCACCGACCGGGGATGGTCGGTGACCGCACGACGGCGGCCCGAGCTGTTCGCCGACTACGGCCGCGAGTTCCCCGCCGGCGAAGCCGCCGAGCCGCAACGCAATTCACAGGCCGTCATCGCAATACGAGACGCCGGACAAGATTAGGAACACCAATGGCACGCACCGACGGAGACAACTGGGATCTGGCTACGAGTGTCGGGGCGACCGCGACCGGTGTCGCGGCCTCCCGCGCGCTGGCCACCAAGCAACCCGACCCGCTCATCAATGACCCGTTCGCCGACGCGCTGGTGCGCGCGGTGGGTCTCGAACACAGCATCCGGCTCGCCGACGGCGAGGTGTGCGTCGAGGGCGACCTGATGCTCGACAGGCAGCGGATGTGCGAACAGATCGCCGTCCGCACCCGGTTTTTCGACGACTTCTTTCTCGCGGCCGCGGACGCCGGGATCCGCCAGGCGGTGATCCTGGCGTCCGGCCTGGACACCCGCGCCTACCGGCTGGCCTGGCCTGACGGCAGCGTGGTGTTCGAGGTGGACCAGCCGGCGGTGCTGGAGTTCAAGACCCGCACGCTGACCGACCTCGGGGCGGCGCCGGCCGCCGAGCTGCACACCGTGCCGGTCGATCTGCGCGACGACTGGCCGGCAGCCCTGCGTGACAACGGTTTCGATCCGCAGCTCCCGACGGCCTGGATTGCCGAAGGTCTGCTGATCTACCTGCCGCCGGAAGCCCAGGACCGGCTGTTCGACAACATCACCGCGCTCAGCGCACCGGGCAGCCGGCTGGCCACCGAACACATGGACGCCGCCTTGCTCACGGAGAAGTGGTCCGAGCGGGTCAGCGAATGGTCCAAGAAGGTCGGGTCCGATGTGGATCTGATGGACCTGTTCTACTCGGGTGAGCGGACATCGGCCCGCGATCACCTCACCGCCTCGGGCTGGGACGCCACTGTGCAACCCACCCGGGCGGCCTACGAGTCGCACGGTTTCCCCTATCCCGAGGAGCTCGACGATCTCGCGGGCGATTCTGGTTACCTGTCAGCGACACTGAAGACACCGAACTAGACAACCGGGAGGCGCACGATGGCACGCACCGATGGCGACAGCTGGGATCTGGCCTCCAGCGTCGGCGCAACGGCAACGTTGGTGGCGACCGGGCGGGCGATCGCCAGCCGGGATGTGCACGGGCTGATCGACGATCCGTTCGCCGCGCCGTTGGTCCGCGCGGTGGGCATCGAGGTGTTCACCAAGATGGTCGACGGTGAGCTGGACCTGGCTACTCTGACCGCCTTCGCACCCGACGCCGCCGACCGGGCCCGCGCCAACATCGACGAGATGGCCGTGCGCACACGGTTCTTCGACGACTTCTTCATCGCCGCAGGCAAGGCAGGCGTCCGGCAGGCGGTGATCCTGGCCTCCGGTCTGGACTCCCGCGCCTACCGGCTGCCCTGGCCCGAGGGCACCGTGGTCTACGAGATCGACCAGCCCGAGGTGATCGAGTTCAAGACCCGCACGCTCGCGGACCTGGGGGCGGCACCGACGGCCGAACGACGGACGGTACCGATCGACCTGCGTGAAGACTGGCCTGCCGCCCTGAAGGCAGCGGGATTCGATCCGGCCGCGCCGACCGCGTGGTGTGCCGAGGGTCTGCTGATCTACCTGCCGCCGGAGGCGCAGGACCGGCTGTTCGACAACATCGCCGCACTGAGCGCACCGGGCAGCGCGGTGGCCACCGAGTTCGTACCCGGGCTCAAGGATTTCGACCCGGAGAAGGCCCGCGCCGCCACCGCGGCGTTCAGCCAGATGGGGTTGAACATGGACATGCCTTCGCTGATCTACCACGGCGAAAGGCATTCGGCCGCTGACTATTTGAGCGCCAAGGGCTGGCAGATGACCGGCGTGGTCCGGTCGGAGCTGTTCGTCCGCCACGGCCTGCCGGTTCCCGACCGCGACGAGAACGACCCAATGGGCGAAATCGTCTACATCAGCGGCACTCTGAGCTGAGGACCGGTCAGGACGCCCGGCTACCGGCCTGTTGACGCGGACGACGTGCCGGCGTCGGCCTCGATCTCGTAATCCAGCTGGGGCGGTGCTTCGGGAGTTCCGGGTATCTCGGTGCCGCCGATCGGACACCGGGCGGTCTCGGGCACCTTGATCAGCGCGATCATCCCGATCACGCAGGCGACCATCATGTAGTAGGCCGGGACCAGGTGGTCGCCGGTCTTGTTCACCAGCCAGTCGTTGATCGCCGGTGCGGTGCCGCCGAACAACGACGTCGACACGTTGTAGGCGATGGCGAAACCTGCGTAACGGACCTGGGTGGGGAACATCGCCGGGAACGTCGCCGAGATGGTGGACAGCTGCGGCACATACAGCAGCCCCAGCACGGCGAACCCGATGATCGCACCGACCATGTTCGTCGACATCAGCAGGAACATCGGCACCCCGGCGATGAACAGTCCGATCAACGACAACCACCACATCGGTTTGCGACCCACCCGGTCCGAGATGTGGCCGCTCAACGGCAGAAAGACCATCATCGACAACATCCCGATGACAGGAACGATCAATGAGTGACTGCTCGACAGACCGATGGTCCGTTCCAGATAGGTCGGCATGTAGGTGAGCAGCGTGTAGTTCACCACGTTGAGCGCGACGACCAGGCCCACCAGGCGCAGGATCGGGGCCCAGTACTCCGACAGCAGGTCCTTGAACTGGCTGACGGCGCCCTGTTCGGTCTCGCCGGACTCCTCGAGCTCGCGGAAGATCGGGGTGTCCTCCAGTCGCGAACGCAGGTAGACGCCCACCAGTCCGAGCGGGGCCGCGACCAGGAACGGCAATCGCCAACCCCATTGCCCCATCTGCTCGTCACTGAGCACCACCGAGCACGTCAGCATCAGGATGGCGCCGAGGGAGAACCCGGCCAAGGTGCCGAACTCCAGAAAGCTGCCGAGAAGACCGCGCCGGCGGGAGGGCGCGTATTCCGCCATAAACGTTGCCGCGCCGCCGTATTCGCCGCCGGTGGAGAAACCCTGGATCATTCGCAACGCCACCATGATCGCCGGGGCCCACATACCGATCGAGGCGTACGACGGAATCAGCCCGACGCAGAAGGTTGCACCGGCCATCAGCACGATGGTGATCGCCAGAACGTGTTTGCGGCCCAGTCGGTCTCCGAGCGGCCCCCAGACGAATCCGCCGAGCGGACGGACCAGGAACGAAACCGCGAACGTGGCGAGCGCCAACTGCGTCGCGCCCTTGGCATCGCCGGGAAAAATCGCCGCCGAGATATAACCCACGCCGTATGCGTAGATGCCGTAGTCGAACCATTCTGTGGCGTTTCCGATCGCCGATGCGGCGATCGCCCTCTTCAATACGCCGGAGTCCGGCGGATTCTCGGCGGGTTCGCGGTAGTCGATCTCCGGTTTGTCTCCAAAGCCCCTCATCGGGCTTTTATGCGCGGGCACGAGTCCTCCATGTGTCTGACGACACCGTTCCCCGCCGCGCGTTCTGTTACGGCTGCTCTGACTGGGTTGAACACCGCAGGGCCAGGCCGTCGTTTCGTCGACAATTCATCAGTTGCCAAGGTCTGACGTTACAGTCCCCCAGCAGCCGACGCACCGCCGCGTCACCGCGCCGCAATTGTCAACTGCGTCAAAACCTGTGTTCTCCCAACCAAAGTGCGTTGACCCCGGTCATCGTGCGCCCGGCATTCTCGAGAACTCCGACCACCGACTGCCCGAGCAGGTTGCCGACCGCCTGCGGCAACGACGCCGCGGCCGGTTGTGAGGAAGGCTTGGGCCGCAACATGTCCAACCAGGACGAACCGGGATAGCTCAGCACCCGCACCTTGGTGTCCGGATCCAGCCCGGCCAGAACCTTGGCCCGGGTGATCGCGGTCCGCAGCCCGCCGAGTTCGTCGACCAGACCGCGGTCCTTGGCGTCGGCGCCGGTCCATATCCGGCCTCGGGCCACCTCGTGGACCTGCTCGACCGACAAGTTGCGCCCATCGGCCACCCGCGAGATGAAATCGGCGTAGAACAGCTCGGTCTCGGCTTCGACGTGGGCGTGCTGCTCGTCGGTGAACGGCGCGTTGGAAGACCAGGCATCGGCGTTGAGGTTGGTGCGCAAGGAATCCGAACCGACCCCGAGTTTGTCCTTGAGCTCGCGCGAGACCAGCTTGCCGGTGATCACGCCGATGGATCCGGTGATCGTACCGGCGTTGGCCACGATCTCGTCGGCCGCCATCGACACGTAGTAACCGCCCGACGCGGCGACCGCACCCATCGAGGCGACGACGGGCTTGCCCCGCTCGCGGGCCCGAACCACCTCGCGCCAAATGGTTTCCGACCCGGTGACCGAGCCACCGGGGCTGTCCACACGCAGCACGATCGCCGACACCTCGTCGTCGGCGGCCGCCTCCCGCAGGGCCGCGCCGATGGTGTCCCCGCCTGCGCTGGAGTTGCCCAGCGGCAGCACCTGTGGCCCGCCCCGCCCGCTGACGATGGGCCCGTGCAGCGTCACCACCGCGATGGTGGGCTTGGATTTGCGTCCCGGTATCTGTGGCGAAGGCACCTTCGGAGACGTCCGCGCGTAACGCGAAAGATACAGTCGCGGTAGGGCATCCGGGTGATTGTCGGCATCCGCATTGGCCTCGACCGGGCCGCCGGACAGTTCACCGATCCGCGAATACGCCTCGTCCCGGAACCCGATCCGGTCGATCAGACCGGCGGTCACCGCGTCATCACGCAGCACCGGCGCCCTGTCGGCCAGTGCGTTGATGGCCTCCGTGGTCAGTTGCCGCGATTCGGCGATGGCCTGCCACGCCTGCGCCTGCAGGCTCTCGATCATCCGGCCGTCGGCCTCGCGCTGCGCGTCGGTGTAGCGGTCTTCGGTGAAAACGTTTGCCGCCGATTTGTATTCACCGCGCGCGACGAACTGGGCCTCGATACCCACCTTGTCGAGCGCATCGCGCAGGAACGTGGCGTTGGTGGCGAAACCGACCAGTCCGACCGTGCCTGACGGCTGCATCCACACCTCGCGGAACGCCGATGCCAGGTAGTAGGACAGCGTGCCGGGGTAGGTCTCCGCCCATGCCAACGAAGGTTTGACATCGCTGAACGCCGCAATGGCCTCGCGCAACTCCTGCACCGGTCCGGGTGCGGCGGCGGGCAGCTGCACCCGCGCGATCAGCCCGGCCACCCGGTCATCCTTGGCCGCGCGGTGGATCGCCGCGACGGTCTGCCGGAGCACCATCGGGCGCCCCCCGCCCGCGATCACGGCCAGCGGGTCGAAGCCGCTGGTCTCAGGCGGTATCGACAGCAGGTCCAACTCCAAGACACAGCCGCCGGGAACTCCGTTGTGCCGGGCGGTGTCGACGCGCCTGACCCATGTCTTGAGTTCGTCCTTGCCGGGAATCCCTGGGAGAAAAGCGAACATGAATCCGAGCCTACCGATCCGCGGGTTCTGCGCGCGTCGACGAGAACTCGCCGCCCACCGGACCTACCGTCGTAGCGTGAGACGGGTGACGTTTTCCATCTCGCTTCCGCAGCTCGACCACGACGGCTTCGACGACACGGGTTTCAAGGCGTATCTGGCTCGCGCCGAGGAACTCGGCTTCGAGGGTGGTTGGACCATCGAGCAGACCGTGGGCCCGGCACCGACCATCGCCCCGCTGGAGCTGCTGTCGTATGCCGCGGCGGTCACCACGACACTGAGGTTGGGTGTGGCGGTCCTGGTCACCTCCCTGCACGACCCGCTGCAGCTGGCTTCCTCGATCACCGCGGTGGACCGGCTCAGTCACGGCCGCCTCGACGTCGGGGTGGCGCCCGGCGGGGGTTTCCGGCAGTTCCCGGCCTTCGGGGTGGACTCCTCGACGTTCATCTCCAGCTTCACCGAGGGCCTTGAGCTGATGAAGGCCGCCTGGTCGGACGAACCCCGGATCACCTTTCACGGCCGGTTCCGCGACGTCGACGACCTGGCCATCAGCCCCAAACCCGTGCAGCGTCCGCACCCGCCGATCTGGTTCGGTGCCAACGCCCCGGCCGCGCTGGCCCGCGCGGTTCGCCACGGCGATGCGTTTCTCGGGGCCGGGTCCTCGACCACCGCGGCCTTCGCCGAGGCCGTGCGCACGGTGCGCCGGGAGATAGACGAGCAGGGCAAGGACCCGGACACCTTCCGGATCGGCAAGCGGGTGTACCTGATCGTCGACGACGACAGCGCCCGCGCGCGAGAGCGGGTGGACGCGGGCTTGGGACGGATCTACGGGGACAGGTCCGGTCTGGGAGATGTGGCAGTGGCCGGCACGGCGGACGAGGTGGCGCGGGGCCTGCGGGAGGTTCTCGATGCGGGCGCGCAGACCATCGTGCTCAACCCGACGGGGGCAAGCGTCGCCGAGGACCGCGAGCAGTTGGAGCGGCTGGCCGCCGACGTGATCCCGCAGCTCACCTAGGTTCCGCGAGCAGACACAAAAGTGCCCCTTTTCAAGAGAAAAGGGGCACCTTTGTGTCTGCTCGCGCAGAGAAACTACAGCACGGCGGCGGGCCGCCAATCACAGCACGGCGGCGGGCCGCCAATTACAGCTCGGTGGCCGAACCGCCGGCAGCGGTGATCGCCTCGCGGGCGCTACCACTGAACTTGTTGGCGGTCACGTCGACCTTGACGGTCAGCTTGCCGTCGCCGAGCACCTTCACCAGGCTGTTCTTGCGAACCAGGCCCTTGGCCACCAACTCGTCGACACCGATGGTGCCGCCCTGCGGGAAGGCCTTGGTGATGTCGCCGACGTTGACGACCTCGTACTCGGTCCGGAAGCGGTTCTTGAAGCCCTTGAGCTTCGGCAGCCGCATGTGGATCGGCATCTGGCCACCCTCGAACGTCGCGGGGACGTTCTTGCGGGCCTTGGTGCCCTTGGTACCACGACCGGCGGTCTTACCCTTGGAGCCCTCACCACGACCAACGCGGGTCTTGGCCTTCTTCTCGCCGGGAGCGGGCTTCAGGTCGTGCAGTTTGATAACGCTCATTTGACTTCCTCCACCTCGATGAGGTGATGAACGGCCTTGATCAGACCGCGGGTCTGCGCGTTGTCCTCACGAACCACGGACTGACGAATCTTCTTCAGCCCCAGGGTCCGCAGGCTTTCGCGCTGCTTCCAGCGTGCGCCGATGGTTCCGCGCACCTGGGTGATCTTCAGCTCTGCCATGGTTATGCCGATCCCTCACGCGCTGCTGCGGCAGCCAGCGCTTCGCTCTCGCGCCGGGCCTTCAGCATGCCGGCCGGCGCCACGTCCTCGAGCGGCAGACCGCGACGGGCCGCCACCTCTTCGGGACGCTGGATCATCTTCAGCGCGGCAACGGTGGCGTGCACCACGTTGATCGCGTTGTCGCTGCCCAGCGACTTGGCCAGGATGTCGTGCACCCCGGCGCATTCCAGTACGGCACGGGCCGCACCACCGGCGATGACACCGGTACCGGGGCTCGCCGGACGCAGCATGACCACACCGGCGGCAGCCTCACCCTGGACCGGGTGGACGATGGTGCCACCGATCAGCGGCACGCGGAAGAAGCTCTTGCGAGCCTCCTCGACGCCCTTGGCGATGGCGGCCGGAACTTCCTTGGCCTTGCCGTAGCCGACACCGACCATGCCCTTGCCGTCACCGACGATGACCAGCGCGGTGAAGCTGAAGCGCCGACCACCCTTGACCACCTTGGAGACGCGGTTGATGGTCACCACGCGCTCGATGTAGTTGCTCTTCTCACCGCTGTCGCGGCCACCACGGCCACCACGGTCGTCGCGGCGGCCGCGGCCACCACGGTTGTCGGAAGCGCCTGGGCCGCCGGCACCAGTTGCCTGCTCGGCCATCATGCAGTCCTCTCGTTGACAGTCATCAGAATTTCAGCCCGCCCTCGCGCGCGGCATCCGCCAGCGCGGCGATCCGGCCGCCATAGGTGTAGCCACCACGGTCGAACACGACAGTGTCGACACCGGCAGCCTTGGCGCGCTCGGCGATCAGCTGACCGACCCGAACGCTGTGTGCCTTCTTGTCGCCCTCGACCGCGCGCACGTCGGCCTCGATCGACGAGGCAGCCGCCAAGGTGACGCCTTCCAGGTCATCGACGAGCTGCACGTGGATGTGCCGTGCCGAACGGTTGACCACCAGACGCGGGGTCTGTGCGGTGCCGGCGACCTTCTTGCGCAGCCGGGCGTGGCGACGCAGCCGTGAGTTGCGGCGGGTCTCAGAGATGTTCTGCCCGACCGGCTTGCGGACGGCGGCAGCTTCAGTCTTCGCAGCCATGTTTACTTACCTGTCTTTCCGACCTTGCGGCGGATCTGCTCACCCTCGTAACGCACACCCTTGCCCTTGTACGGGTCGGGGCGGCGCAGGCGGCGGATGACCGCGGAGATCTGACCGACCTTCTGCTTGTCGATACCTGTGACCGAGAACTTCGTGGGCGTCTCGACGGCGAACGTGATGCCCTCGGGCGCCTCGATCACCACGGGGTGGCTGTAACCGAGCGCGAACTCCAGGTTGGAACCCTTGAGCTGGACGCGGTAGCCGACGCCGAAGATCTCCATCTTGCGGGTGTAGCCCTCGGTGACACCGGTGACCAGGTTGGCCACCAGGGTGCGGGACAACCCATGCAGGGAGCGGCTGCGCCGCTCGTCATCGGGACGGCTGACCACGATGGCGCCGTCGTCGTTGCGCTCGACGGTGATCGGCTCGGCGACGTCGAGGGTCAGGGTGCCCTTGGGGCCCTTGACCGAGACGTTGCGGCCGTCGATCGTCACATCGACCCCGGCGGGAACCAGGACCGGCTGCTTACCAATACGCGACATGTTCTACTTCCCCCTCACCACACGTAGGCGAGGACTTCGCCGCCCACGCCGGATCGTGCTGCCTGACGGTCGGTCAGCAGGCCTGAGGAAGTGGAGATGATCGCCACACCCAGGCCGCCGAGCACGCGCGGCAGATTGGTGGATTTCGCGTAGACCCGCAGACCGGGCTTGGACACCCGTCGCAGGCCGGCGATGCTGCGCTCACGGCTGGGGCCGTACTTCAGCTGCACCACCAGCGACTTGCCGACCCGAGCATCCTCGGTGCGGTAATCGTTGATGTAGCCCTCTTTCTTGAGGATCTCGGCGATGTTCGCCTTGATCTTCGAGTGGGGCAGAGTCACCTCGTCGTGATACGCCGAGTTGGCGTTGCGCAGACGTGTCAAAAAGTCTGCGATCGGGTCAGTCATCGTCATGACAACCGGCTCACCTTCCTCGCGGCGGTTCCCTGGTGAGGGCCTTCCGCAACCTGTTGGATTGGTCTGTGTGGTCTACTGCGCAGATGTCTGCTGGATTACCAGCTGGACTTCTGCACGCCGGGCAGTTCACCCGCGTGCGCCATCTCGCGCAGGCAGATACGGCACAGCCCGAACTTGCGGTAGACCGAGTGCGGGCGACCGCACTTGTTGCACCGCGTGTACGCGCGAACCGCGAACTTGGGCTTCTTGTTGGCCTTGTGGATCAACGCCTTCTTTGCCATGTGCTCAGTTCTCCTTGAAGGGGAAGCCCAGCGCCTTCAGCAGCGCACGGCCTTCGTCGTCGTTGGTCGCCGAGGTGACCACGGTGATGTCCATGCCGCGGGGACGGTCGATGGAATCGACGTCGATCTCGTGGAACATCGACTGCTCGTTGAGGCCGAAGGTGTAGTTACCGGTGCCGTCGAACTGCTTGCCGTTCAGGCCGCGGAAGTCGCGGATACGGGGCAGGGCGATGGAGATCAGCCGGTCCAGGAACTCCCACATCCGGTCGCCGCGCAGCGTGACGCGCGCGCCGATGGGCATGCCCTCACGCAGCTTGAACTGTGCGATGGACTTGCGGGCCTTGCGGATCTCCGGCTTCTGGCCGGTGATCAGGGCCAGATCGGCGACCGCGCCGTTGATCAGCTTGGCGTCACGGGCGGCGTCGCCGACGCCCATGTTGACGACAACCTTGACGACGCCCGGGATCTGCATGACGTTGTCGAACTCGAACTGCTTGTTCAGCGACTCACGGATCTCTTCGCGGTAGCGCTGCTTGAGCCGGGGCTGAACCTTCTCAGGTGCGGTCATCAGATGTCCTTGCCATTGGTCTTGGCGATGCGGACCTTCTTGCCGGTCTCTTCATCGACGCGGTAACCCACACGAGTCGGCTTGCCGTCGGAATCGACGACCATCACGTTGGACACGTGGATCGCGGCTTCCTGGGTGACGATGCCGCCCGACGATGCGCCGCGCTCGTTCTGTGACTGCGCGGTGTGCTTCTTGATCCGGTTGACGCCCTCGACCAGAACCTTGTCGCGGGTCGGGTAGGCCTCGATGACCTTGCCCTTCGCGCCCTTGTCCTTGCCCGAGACCACCAGCACGGTGTCGCCCTTGTGGACCTTCATTTACAAAACCTCCGGAGCCAGCGAGACGATCTTCATGAACTTCTTCTCGCGCAGTTCGCGACCGACCGGCCCGAAGATGCGGGTACCACGGGGGTCGTTGTCGGCCTTGATGATGACGGCGGCGTTCTCGTCGAACTTGATGTAGCTGCCGTCGGCGCGGCGACGCTCCTTGACGGTGCGCACCACGACGGCCTTGACGACATCGCCACGCTTGACGTTGCCGCCCGGGATGGCGTCCTTGACAGTCGCGACGATGATGTCGCCGATGCCGGCATAGCGTCGCGATGAGCCACCGAGCACGCGGATGCACAAGATTTCCTTGGCGCCCGTGTTGTCGGCGACCTTCAACCGCGATTCTTGCTGAATCACTCGATCTCCTGACCTGGGTTTGTATGCACGCCAGATACCGACCTGGACGTGCGCGGTCTTTGTTTCCGAAGGGCACGCGGGGCTGACTCAGAACAGCAGTCAACCGAGGTCTGCCCAAGGCAACCCCTACATACTAGGTGAGCACGGCGAATGCGCCAAATCGCCGCAGATCGTCAGCTGGGGGTTCCGGACTGGACGCCCTCTACCTGCGCGGCGGCCGCCAGGACCAGGGCGTCGGCGTGACGACGCCCGACGATCTGCAGCCCGATCGGTGCGCCGCCCACGGTACCGGCAGGCACCGAGATGGCCGGCTGCCCGGTCAGATTGAACGGGAACGTGACGGCCAGCGCGCCCCAATGGTCCACCGGCCGTCCTGCGATCTCGGTCGGCATCGGCCCGGTCGCTGGAAATGCCGGGACCTGGGTGGCCGGTGTGATCAGCAGGTCGAAGCTCTCGAAGGCCTCAGCCGTGGCGGCGACCAACCGAGCGCGCACCTCGTGCGCGGTGGCCAGGGCGTCGGCGTCTATCCCGCTGGCAGCATCGAGATACCCACGCAGGGTGGGGTGGACGGTGCGGCCCGGTGGTGCGTCGCGCACCTGGGAGTAGACGTCGGGGGCCGACAGGATCCGATAGGCCGCGCCGCAGGCCGGGTCCACGCGCAAGCAAGCAGTCACCTGAACCGCCCCGGATTCGGCGATGAATCTCTCGGCCGCCCCATGGGCGACCTCGGCCACCGCCGGGTCGCACGGTGCGTTGCCGAGGTCAGGGGCGAATGCAACGCGCAGCCCGCGCAGGTCGATGTTCAGCCGGTTCTCGAAGCTGCCGGGTGCCGGCAGCGACGACCGATCGTAGGGATCCAGCCCGCATACACAGTCCAGGAATCGGGCGGTATCGCGGACGGTGCGGGTGAGCGCGCCGTAGTGGTCGTTGTCGGCGGCGCCGCGGTGGCGAGGACCGCGCGGAACCAGACCGTAAGTGGTCTTGAATCCAACCAGCGCACAGTACGAGGCCGGGATCCGCAGGGAACCGGCTCCGTCGGTGCCGGTGGCGACCGGCACCATGCCCGCAGCCACCGCGGCTGCCGATCCTCCGCTCGATCCTCCTGGGGTGAGGCGCGGATTCCACGGGTTGCGCGTCACGCCGTGCAGTTCGGATGCGGTAAAGGACGCTCGGCCGAACTCGGGTGAGGCCGTCAAGCCGATCGGCACGGCTCCGGCTGCCACGGCACGGTTCACCAGAGTGCAGGTGTGGTCGGCGACCCGGTCGGCATACAGCGCGCTGCCCATGGCGAAAGGCCAACCGGCCACCGGGTGAAGTTCCTTGACGCCCAAGGGAACTCCGGCAAGAGGGCCGGGATCGACGCCGCGGGATACCAGCCGGTCCAACTCCTCGGCCCGCGCGAGCGCACCCTCGACGTCGACGTGTACGAATGCACCGATCTCATCGTCGTGAGACTCGATCCGGCCCAATGCCGCGCAGACCGTATCGACGACCGAGGTCTCCCCCGCCCTGACCGCGTCCGCGATGTCGACGGCCGTGCGCCCCTTTGCCGTCAGCGGGGAACTCACAGCATGACCGCCGCGGCGATGGCAGTGGCCACCACCAGTCCCGTCACCACCGGGATGAACAACCGACGGGCCAGGTCGACGACCGGAACCCCGGTCAGGCCGGCGACCACGATCAGCGACGACCAGATCACCAGCGTGCCGCCGCCGGTCCAGCTGGCGCCGTTCTGCGCGATGGCGGCGAGAGTGGCCACATCGGTACTGTCACCCCCGAGCGCCCCGGCCATCGATCCGGTGAACGGCAAGCCTGGCCACCCGTTTCCGTCCAGCCCGATCAGCATGCCGATCAGCAGCATCGCGAAGGCCGCGAACACCGGCACCTGCGGAATGTGCGGTTGCACCAGCTCGACGGCGTCGAACAGGAATGCCGGTGCATCTGCGCCTTCGGGCAGACCCAGAATTCCCGCGGAGTAGTCGGCCAGCCCGATGTAGACGAAGCCGGCCACCGGAATCACCATCCCCATGGTTCGAAACGAGAAGGTGATGCCGTCGGTGAAGTGGGTACCGACCTCACCGAGCCAGTCGTTTCGCTTGGCGATCAAGGCGATTGCCACCAACGCGAGCGCGGCGGTGCCGCCAACCAGGGGTGCACCCAATCCCTCGTCGATGTCGGGAATCAGCGAGGTGAACCGGCCGAGCAGCATGAAAACCAGCAGGGCGCCGAACAACGCCGGCACGCACGCCGCCACGATCAGCGCCGTCGACGAGGGCCGGCCGGAATCGGCGGTGACAGTTTCGGAAGCCGGGGCGGCGGCCAAGGTTGCAGTGGCGCCTCGGTTCGCGGAGCCGTGCCCGGTCGACACCGCTTCAGCGGCGGCCGGCGCGCCCGGGCCGGGGCCGGGGCCCGGCGTCGGTGCGCGACCGGCACTCGATCCGGCCTGGCCGGACATCTTCGTCCGTACGTCGCGGAGGTAGGCCACCGCCAACGCCACCACCCCGGCGATCAGGGCGATGACGGTGGCCCGGTCGGCGATCATCCGGGCCGAGACGTGGGCACCTTCGGCGGACAGCGCCGGGGCCACCCCCATGATGTAGTCCGAGCTGAGCGCCATCCCCTGTCCAGCGATGGCGATCGCCAAAGCCGCGCCCAACGGTGACAGGCCGGCCCGGAGCGCGGCGGGAAGCAGGATCGCAGCGATAAGTGGCAGCACGGGAGTGGGCCAGAACGCCAGCGACAGCAGGAAGGTCACGACCGCGAGCAGCACATAGGAGATGTGGCCGTTTCGGAAGAATCCGCTCAACGGGCGGATCATCAGGACGTCCGCACCGAGTGCGCGCATCGCCCCGAGCATTGCGGTCACCAGCGCGATGATGATGAAAACCGGTAACAGCTCCCGGGTCCCGGCGATGGCAGCGTTGAAGACCGAGCTCAACCCCGTGGTGAAACTGCCCCGATAGACCAGGCCGGTGAGGAAGGTGGCGATGATGGCCGGGGCGATCACGTTCTTCTTGGCCACCACGGTCGCTATCAGTACAGCGAGACCGATCAGGTAGACCCAGTGTGCCGCAGACAAGGGCACCACCATCCAATCCACGTAGTCCTTCGGGCTGTTTCGTAACACTCTGGTGTTCAGTCGATTTCACTTCATCGGCTGTACCGAAAACTCATACAATCAATAGCGCACATTCTCCCGCGCCGCGCGCCTTCCGGCCCGATTGCTCCTCACATTCCTGAAACCGCTGCGATCAAGTCGATTTCGACCGGTGCGCCGGACGGGAGGGCCTGCACCCCGATGGCTGCGCGCACCGGCAGCGCAGCCTTCCCGAGTTCGGACCGGATCTGCGCCGAGGCGCCGTCGGCGACTGCCGAGAGGTCGTGAAACGTTGGCGCACAGGCGATGTAGACCGTCATCCGCAGACAGCGGATACCATCGGCCTCGGCCGGCAGAACTGACCGCATCGCTGCCAGGGCATTGGCCGCGGCGACGCCGGCCGCGTCGCGGGCCTGTTGCGCCGACAGCGTTTCCCCGACCACACCGCGCACCCTCAGCGCACCGTCCACCCGCGGCGTCATGCCCGCGGTATAGACCACACCGTCGTGCAGAACCGCGGACCGGTAGTCCCCCTGTGGGGCGGGTGCACCCACCTGCTCAGTCGACACCGATCGCCACCCCTTCCTGCCGCGGGTCGGCAGCCCCGCGCAGCACCCCGTGATCGTCGCGACAGATCACCTGGGCGCTGCCACCGGCGCCGTAGGGCGCTTGCACCACAACCCGGTGACCGTTGGCGCGCAACCGTTCCCGGGTCTGCTCATCGATCCGGTCCTCGACGCGCAGCTCGGCTGGTTGATCGATCACCTCGGCGTCTGACCCGGGGAACACGGTGAACCGCGGCGCGGCCACCGCGGCAGCCGGGTCCAGCCCGTGGTCGAACAGATGTGACAGCAGCTGCATGTTCCATTGCACCTGCCCATCCCCGCCGGGAATGCTGCCAAGAGCCAGCAGCTCCTCGCGCGCTCCGGTGGCGATCCAGGCGTTGAGGGTATTGAGCGGTTTGCGTCGCGGCGCGACTTCGTTTGGGTGGCCTGGGATCAAGTAGGCTCCGCGGCCCAGCCGGTTGTTGAGCACCACCCCGGTACCGGGCACGGTGAGAGTCGCACCGAAGGTGAAACCCAGCGAGTGGATGAATGACACCGCGCGACCGTCGGCATCCACGGCAACGGTGCAGGTGGTGTCCCCGCCGCGCACCGAAAACGCCAACCGGTCCTCGTTGGCGTCCGCCAGGTCCTGGCGTTGGCGCGCAATCCGGTTGGGGTCCAGAACATCACGCCAACCGGTGTTATCGCTGCCGCACAGCGCCAGGCGGTCGGCGAAGGCCAGGCGTGCGGCGCGGGCCATCCGGTCGATGGCACCGGCACCCAGCCAGGGTTGGCTCCCGAGGCTGCCGTCGCACAGCGCGGCCTGCTGCAGCACCATCCAACCGGGTGTGGGCAACGGGGTTTGGTGGATCGTGGCACCGGCGTAGGACCCGGTGATGGCAGTCTCGGGTTCGGCGACCTCCGCCGCCGCCCATTCGGCGCCGCTGAACGGCGCACCGGCAGCGGACAACATCGTGACGGCACGTTCGGCGAATTCGCCGGTGTAGAAGTCGGTCGGGTCGTAGGCGAGCTGACGGATGGTGCGGGCCAGATCGGGTTGCGTGATCCGGTCCCCCACCCGGGCCGCGCCCCCGTCGGGTGCATAGACCGCCGCCAGGCCGGGATCGTGGCGGATGGCGGTGAGTGCCTCACATACGTCGGCGGCAGTCTTAGCCGAGCAGGCCAGGCCGGTTTCGGCGATCCGGGCCGCGGGCTCCCACAGTTCGGGCAGCCCGCGGCTCGCCCCGTGGGTGTGCAGGGCCGCCAGCGCCGCAGGTGCACCGGGGACGGCGACACCCAGCGCCCCATACAGCGGGATGGTGCTCAGCCCCTGGTCGCGATAGAACGGGGTGGTCCCGCCGTCCGGGCCGAATCCCGATCCGCCGATCGTCCACACCCGGCCGTCGGGTTCGCGCACCACCGCGAATGCGTCACCGCCGATTCCGCATTGGCCGGGCAGCACTAGCCAGGTGAGTGCGGCCATGGCCAGGGTGGCGTCGACGGCATTGCCGCCCGCCGCCAGTACCTGGGCCCCGGCGAAGCTGGCCGCGGGATGGCTGGAGCTGACCATGCCACCCAGCGACAGCGCCGACGGGCGCGCTTCGGGGTCCATCAGGCACCCTTGCGCCGGCGGCGCGGACCGACCGGGATCTCGCCGGGTTCCACACCGACGAAGATCTCCCCGTCACGTTCCTGGACCGGGTAGGTCTTGATCGCGACGGTGGCGGGCGGGCAGATCGGTTCACCGGTCTCCAGGTCGAATGCGCTTCCGTGGCAGGAGCATCCGATCCCGTCGTCGACGAGCTTGCCCGAGGACAACATGCAGTCCAGGTGGGTGCAGTAGTTGGAGGTGGCGTAGGCCTTGCCGTTGAGACGAGCCACCGCGAACTCGTGCTCGCCGGCGAAGAACCGCCGCACGATGCCTTCGGGCACCTGCCCGGACCGGGCGACTCGGGTGAATTCCATTGCAGCTCCTGTTCAAACGGACGGGGTCAGGTAGACGGTCT
This sequence comes from Mycolicibacterium nivoides, assembly GCF_003855255.1. Lineage (NCBI taxonomy): Bacteria > Bacillati > Actinomycetota > Actinomycetes > Mycobacteriales > Mycobacteriaceae > Mycobacterium > Mycolicibacterium nivoides. Next base: position 5,077,464 of record NZ_CP034072.1, read on the forward strand.
TCTCCAGCGTGTAGAACTCCATGAGCGTGGCTCCGGCCTGTTCCTTGTAGGTCTGGGTGCTGGAGGCCTTGTAACCGCCGAACGGGGCGTTCATCGCCATGCCGGTGGTGGGCTGGTTGACCTTGACCAGGCCCGTCCTGGACCGGTGCGCGAACCGGGTGGCGGTGGCGAGGTCGCCGGTGACGATCGCCGCGCTGAGCCCGAACTCGGTAGCGTTCGCCAGGTCCACCGCCTCGTCCAGCGAGCCGGCCCGCTGGAAGGCGATCAACGGCCCGAAGACCTCCTCGGTGACGATTCGCATGGTGGGTAGCGCATCGGCGAAAACGGTGGGACGGACAAAGAATCCGTGATCACCGACGGTGGTGCCCCCGCAGCGCAGGCTGGCACCCTCTGCCACACCGGTCTGCACGTAGTGCAAGAACTTGTCGAGTTGGGCAGCGCTGGCCAGCGGGCCCATGTTCACCCCGGGCTGGTCCCCTGGGCCCACCCGAAGCGCTTCGGCCTTCGCCACCACCCGGTCCAGCAGCGCGTCGTGGACGGCGTCCACCGCGATCACCCGGCTGGTGCCGGTGCAGGCCTGTCCGCTGAGCCCGAAGGCGCCCTTGACGATCAGCGCTGCGGCGCCGTCGAGGTCGGCGTCCTCGGCGACCACCACCGGGTTCTTCCCACCCATCTCCAACTGCACGCGACGCTGAGGTCCGACGACGCGATGGATGGCCCGGCCGACCTGGGTGGAACCGGTGAATGTGACGGCCGCGACGCGGGATTCAGCAGCGACCGCAGCCCCCGCGGCGCCCTCGCCCTGCACCAGTGCGATGACGCCCGGCGGCAAGCCGCCGTCCAGCAGTGCCTCGACCAGGCGCTGCCCCATCAGCGGGGTCATCTCGGAGGGTTTGAACAACACCGGGTTACCGGCGGCCAGCGCTGGTCCGATCTTGCGCGACGGGATGTTGAACGGGAAATTCCACGGGGTGATCGCGCCGACGATGCCGACGGGTTCTCGCAGGGTGTAGACCAGTCCGTCGCCGGCCGCGGGATAGGTGCTGCCGGTCATCCGGGTGGCCTCCCCGGCGTAGAAGCGCAGGTTGGCCGGGGTCCGGCTGACCTCCATGGTGGCCTCGGCAGTGGTCTTTCCCTCCTCCCGGATCAGCTCGGCGATCAGCTCCGGTGCACGCGATTCCAACTGCGCGGCAGCCGATTCCAGAATCGCGGCGCGGTGTTCGGGTGCGGTGGCCGCCCATTCCGGGCTGGCCTTCTCCAGTGCGTCGACCGCGGCACTCACATCGGTGGCCTCCGATGCCGGGAAGACCCCGATCACGTCGTCGGGGTCGGCGGGATTGCACCGCTGGAAGGTCCGGCCGGACACCGCGGGCACCCACTGGCCGTCGATGAAATTCGTTCCTTCGATCACTGTTTCGCTCCTCGCGTGCGCGGGCATCACGACACCGCTTCCTCGGTTTCCACTAGGTCCCACAGGTCGGTGTCCTCGTCGGCGAGCACCGCCCGTTCGATGTGGCGCCCGAGCAATTCCCGGCCCACCATCACGTCCTCGCCCCGATCGGCGGTGAACACTCCGCGCAGCAGGTCGCCGTCGAGGTAGAAGGCGGTGAAGTCGTTCGCATCGGGATCGCCGCGGATCACCAGGTCGGTGGTGGCCTCGCCGAGCAGTTGCAGGTTGTGGTCGTACTGGTCCGACCAGAACCACGGGGCGTCGTCGCTGACCGCATCGCGACCGAGCATGGCGTTGGCCACCGCGGCACCCTGCCGGTTGGCGTTGTCGAAGTGTTCGAACCGGACGTGACCACCGGCCCGAGCCGAGTAGCGTTGCGCCACATCACCTGCGGCGTAGATGTGCGGAGTCGAGGTTCGGCCCTGCGCGTCGACCACGATGCCGTCGCGCACCTGCAGGCCCGAGGCCGCGGCCACCTCGGTGTTGGGGACGATGCCGATGCCGATCAGCACCGCATCGGCTTCCAATCGACCGCCGTCCGCGCAGTCCACCACCACGCCCTCGGCGGTGGTGTGCAACTGCTCGACCGTGACGCCGGTGCGCACGTCGACGCCGTGGTCACGGTGGATGCGCACCAGTTCAGCACCGAGACGGGCGCCGATGACGTTGGCCAGCGGCACCGGCGCGGCCTCCAGCACGGTCACCTCGGTACCCAGACTCCGTGCGGTGGCGGCTGTTTCCAGCCCCACGAAACCCGCACCGATGATGGCCAACCGACTGCCGGGGGTGAGTGACCGTTGCAGCGCGATCGCATCGTCGACGGTACGCAGATAGTGCACCAGTTCCGGGCGGGGGCCGGGCACCTGCAGGCGGCGGGCCCGGCCGCCGGTGGCCAACAACACCGCGTCTGCCTCGATCGGCGCCCCCGAGGCCAGCTCCACCCGGCGCCCGGCCGCGTCGACCCGGGTCACCTCTGCGCGGGTGCGGATCTGGACATCGTTGTCGGCCCGCCACTTCTCGGGCAGGATCTCCATCGACTCGAAACTGTCGGCGCCGGAAAGGAATTCCTTGGACAGTGGGGGTCGCTGATAGGGCAGGTGCGGCTCGTCGCCCACCAGCACGATGCGCCCGTCGAAACCGCGCCGGCGCAGGGTACGGGCGGCCACCGCGGCCGCCTGCCCCGCCCCGACGGTCACGAAAGTCCGGCCGGTCATGCCTGTGCTTCCCTTCCCGCGGTCACGGCGCCCAGCGGGGCCGTTGGGTTGACGTAGATGGTTTCTCCCTCGACCCGGACCGGGTACGTGGGCTGGCAGCGGTCCTGGCTCTCCTCGTACCCGGTCTCCAGGTCGAACTGCCACTGATGGCCCGGGCAGATCACCTTGCCGTGCAGCAGGGTGCCTTTGGCCAGGGACCGGTCTTGATGAATACAGGTGTCGGCGAACGCATATACCCGTCCCGCCGCCCCGAACAGTGCGATGGCCAGCCCGTCGACCTCGATCCGGAGCTTGCGGCGGCGGGTGAGGTCCTTGGTGCTCGCCACCGCGATCCACTGCGTGGTCATGGCGTTGCCTTTCTGTCGAGGCGGCGGATCGGGAATCAGGCGGAAACGGATTCGAGATCGGGCGCGACGTAGTAGTCGTAGAGACCCTTGGTGTAGGAGAAGCGCATCTCGGCGCCCCAGCGCACCAGCTGCAGGCAGCGCTGCTGCAACTGCGCGGTGTCAGCGTGATCGAGCACGATCTGGTAGCCGCGCTCACCATGCACCACATCAGAGGTGATGTGCAGATCGAAGAACTCGATCTCGTCCTCACTGAACCCGTACACCTCACGCAGCGGCACGATCTGCTTGGTGTAGATACTGGGTACCTGCGATTCCAGGCCGACCACCAGGGCTGCTGTGGCCACCACAAAGTGCTCGCGCTGTGACACCGCGTAGCACCAGGCCTGCAACCCGCGGGTGATCGCGTTCATGTTCGCCGGATCCTCGATGCGTTCCTTGGTGGTCCCGCAGGCCTCGCCGAACTTGATCAGCAGATCGGTGTGCCGAATGTCGGCCAGCTCCTCCTCGTACATGTTCTGCAGCGTGAAATCCTTTGCGCCGGTGAACTCGTCGGGGGTATTGGAGTAGATGTTGGCCAGGTAGTCGGCGAACGGACCGACGTAGTGGTAATGGTTCTCGGCCCACCGGGCGAAGTGCTCCTTGCTGAGTTTGCCCTCAGCCCAGGCTTTGGAGAACGACGCGTTCTTGGCTTCCCGGCCTTTGATCGCATTCTCGAGTTCGGCGCGAAACTCGTCACGTCCTAGGAGTTGGGTCATGATTCGTCCTTTCTTGAATTAGCTTGGGTGCCAAGGAGATTAACTAGGGCGATCGGACCAGGCCATGGTCACAATCACCGGCGCTCAGCTCCCGGGCGGGTCAGGGTGCACACCGGCCGGGTGTCAGGCCCGGGCCACCGAGGCGGTCAGTGCCTCGAACTCGGCCAGGATCGCCGCACCCACAGCCTTGTCCTGTTCACCGTTGCCGCCGCTGATCCCCACGCCACCGACGATCTGACCCTCGAAGACCAGGGGGAATCCGCCCACGAAGATGGCGAACTTGCCGGGCAGCATGTGACTGATGCCGAAGGCCTCGTTCCCGGGCAGGGCCGGCCCGTTGGGCGGTTCGTTGAACAGGTGGGTGGCGCGCTCGTGGCCGGCCGCGGTGAACGCCTTGGCGATGGCGATGTCCACCCCGGTGAGCCGGGCGCCCGGCAACCGGTGCAGCGCAAGGACGTTGCCGCCGTCATCGCAAACGCACAGCGTTTGCTTGACGCCGATCTCCTCGGCCTTTGCCCGGCCCGCGGCCAACAGCGGCAACGCGTCATCAAGGGTGATGCGGTGAATTCGGTGCATTGATAGCTCGCTCTCTTGCGGCAGTCGGTATCGGCTGACGCTGGAATGTCTATCAACGCGCGCTTCTGGGCGGGATGGTCAACATGGCCTGAACTGCTGGCAGATTCGGGTTAAATTGCACATAACCGCTGGGCGGCCGAATCCGGTAATCGATACAGGAGCATCCACAGAGCACGGGGTTTCACATGAGCGCACCACCGGCCGACACCAGGCGGATGACCATTCAGGGCCTTCTCGACGAAGCCTTGATGTCCGGCGCCAGGATCATCGCTGGCACTGACCGCCTCGATCTGGAGCTGAGCTGGGTCCTGCCACTCAACGAGGTTCTCTCCCAGCATGATCCGCTGGACGCGGTAGCCATCTACGTCCGACCGGAATCACTGGCCGCCAGCACTGCCGCGCTTTCGGCCGTGGCCGCGCGGGGTGCCACGACACTGTTGGTGGACGGGGTGGTGCCACCTGACCTGGGCCCGGTACCCGAGCAGCTGGTGATCGTCGAGCTGGGCATACCGGTCGGTTTTGCCGCGCTGAACCGCCTGCTGGCCGAGCGCGCGCTCAGCCAGGAAGTGCACGTGATGCGGTACTCGACGCAGGTGCACGCGTCACTGGCCGGGCTGTTCCACCGCGGCGCCGGATTGCAGATCCTGATCCGCGAGGTCTCCAATCTGGCCTGCAATCCGGCGGTCGCGCTCGACGCCCGCGGGCAGGTGGTGGCCCACAATGGGCTGGCTCCGGAAATGCTTGCTCCGCTGTCGGATTCGATCGTCGAGATGGTGAACGCCGACGTCCCCGCTGCCGAACGGCGGTCCGACGGTCACGACACCCGGATCCAGCCGATCATCGGGCCGCACGAGAGCACCTGGACCTGTGTGGCCAGCGCCATTCGGCTGGGCAAGTCTTTCGAGGGCTGGGTGGCCGTCCTGGTCGCGGATCCGGCGCCGGGCACCCATGACCTGGCTCGATACCAGGTGCTGACCGACCAGGCCACCGCCATCGTGGGGTCGGAGATGCTGCGCCAACGCAGCGTCGACGAGGCCGAGGAACGGGCTCGCGGCGACTTCGTCCAGGCCCTGGTGCACGGCAGTTTCTCCAGCGAGCACGATATGCGCGCCCGCGCCGAGCACCACGACATCGAACTCGACGCCCGGTTCGCGGTGTTCGTCGCTCCCGGGGTACTGCCTCGGCGGGTGGACAACCCCACGGCGGGCATGGTGCGACTGGCCCGCTACGCGGCCGGTCTGGCTCCGCACCCGTCGGTGCACGCCTACGTCACCGTGATCGGCGATGTCCTGGTGGTGGTGCGCACGCTGCGGGCCGAGGAGCCCGCCGATATGCGTAAGGAGATGGCCGAGTACGCCGAGGCCATGTCACTGGAGCTGGAACGGCGTCGGGGCATGCGCGCCCCGGTGGCCTACGGTCGCCCCGCGTGCGGCGCCAGTGAGGTCCGGGAGAGCTACCGGGAGGCCCGCGTCGCCCTCGGTATCGCCCGCCGGCTGCACCGCACCGGGGCCACCTGCTACCAGGAACTGCGCGGTTTCACCGTGCTGGCCCAGGTGGCCGAGGCCGAACAAAGCCGCCAGCTGGTGCGAGAGGTGCTGGGGCCGTTGCGGTCCGGCCCCGACCTGTTGGAGACCCTGGGCGCCTACCTGGCCGAGGGCGGCAACGTGAATGCCACCGCGCGGGTGCTCAACGTGCACCGCAACACCATGCTGGCCAAGCTGGACCGGATCTCGCGGCTGCTCGGGATGGACATCCGGGTGCCGGAGAACCAGTTCACGGTGTGGCTGGCGATCCGGCTCGACCTGCTCGACGAGGTGCACTCGGCGATCGACCGGGAGGCCAGCTTCCGCTGATCACGCCGGCTACGGGTCGGGGCCGACGAACGAGCCGGCCAGACCCAGCGCCACGACCACAGCGCAGGCGATGAAGACGGTCGGGTAGCCGGCCAGGTCGAGGGCCACCGCAACCCATGCCGCGCCGCAGGCCGATCCACCGAAGCGCAGCAGGTTGAACAATCCCAGCCCGGTCCCCTGTTCGCCGGCCGGCGAACGGGTAGCGCCGGTGGCGGCCGGGGTCTGCACCAGGGAGATCCCCACACCCCCGATCACCAGCACGGCGATCAGTGCGCCGAGCACCAACCGGTCCTGGCTCACCGTGACAGTCATGCCGACCTGGGCGATCAGCAGCAACAACAGGCCGCTGCGCAGCACCCGCCGCGGCCCTAACCGGTCCTGCCAGCGTCCCACCAGCGGACCGAGCACCGCCATCGTCGCCGGCACCGCGAACAGCATCATCCCGGCGGCCGAGATCGACACCGACTGCCCCACCAGGTAAAGCGGTATCGCCAACAACGTGGCTCCCAGGCAGAACATCTGGGCGAACGCCGCCAGACAGCTGCGGACGAACCGCGATTCGGTGACCAGCCGGACGTCGACGAACGCGTTCGGGGTCCGGGCGCAATGCCACACGAACCAGGCCAGTGCGCTGACCGCGACCGTCACCGCGGCGGCCACGAGCCAGCCGGGCATATCGGGTTGGGATACCAGGGCCAGGCCGAGCATCAGCATTGCCGAGCCGATCGTCAGTGCCGCCGCACCCGCAAGGTCGAAGGGCATCCGCATCCCCGGGAAGCGCGGTACGTATCGCAACGTTCCGACGAATCCGGCCAACGCCACCGGCACCAGCGGGACGAACACCCAGCGCCAGCCCCAGTTGTCGGCGACCAGGCCGCCCAGGCTGGGACCGACGGCCTGCCCGATGCCGTTGACCGAGGCCCAGGCCCCCATCGCACGGCCCCGCCGCGGACCGGAGAACATCCAGGCGATCAACCCCATGACGGCTGGGGCGAATGCGGCGGCGGCCACCCCACCCAGGGACCGCCAGGCGATCAACAACGGCAGTGACGGCGCCGTCGCCGCCCCTACCGCGCAGACCGCCGTTGCCAGCAGCGCCGCGCAGTAGATGCGCCTTCGGCCAAACCGGTCACCGAACCAGCCGGCCAGCGGTATCGTCGCGGCGAAGCAGACCAGGAAGCCGACCACGACGAATACTCCGTTGCCCAGTGGGGCGTCGAACTCGTCGATGATGGCGCCGAGTGGCACATTCACGACATTGTTGCTGACGGTCCCCACCAGTGTGCCCGCCAGCAGCGCAGCCAGCCCGAGCGGCGTCCCGATGCGATCGTCGCTGCCGTCTTCCAGGCGCACGGCCGGCTGTTGAGCGCTGCCACGAACATCGGTCATGTCGCGCTCAACCATCCTCATCGTCCGGCGAATCCCGTTGCGGATTCCTCTGTTTGCTGAATCACCTGGGCAACGCACCTGTTCCGGACGCGATCTCGTGATGCGCGGCCACACGTACGTTCCGAGAACACTGTCTCACCGTCACGCCCCGACTCGGCCGGTCACAACGGCACACGCTGCACAGCGGCTATGGGCGACGAATGTGCAAGGTGCACAAAAGTACTGCTCACGGAGACGACGAGTCCGACGTCACAGCAAGAAGTTACGCCGCGGAAACCGTGGGCCATGCCGCCGACAAATCTCGAGCATATTGCACATGGTGGGGCAGTCACCGATGTGCACTGTTGTCGTTGACCCCGGTCACAGTCGCGCCGAACATTCCAACATCAGACTGCACAGCCCACCAGCAGTTCAACGAGAGGTCCCACTTTGGACACCCCACTGACCGCGGCACACTGGATCTATCTGGCCGGCATCTTCGTCATCTTGGCCACAATGGCGGTCCGCAAGAACATCGTCGTCCCAGCGGTCACCGCCACCCTGCTCACCGCCTGGGCGTTCTCCGGCAGCGTCATCACCGGGCTGTCATCGATATTCAACGCCAGCCTCACCGCGGCCAAGGAACTGTTCAACATCTTCCTGATCATCGCGATCGTCACGGCCATGCTGGGCGCGCTGCGCCAGATGGGCGCCGACCGGATGATGGTCGCGCCATTCCGCCGGGTGATGCGAACGGGCACAAGCAGCTTCGTCGTCCTGGCGATCGTGACGTACGTGATCTCACTCTTCTTCTGGCCCACGCCGGCAGTCCCGCTGGTCGGCGCGGTTCTCATACCGGTGGCCATCCGGGCCGGTCTGGCCCCGATCTCGGTCGGCATGGTGGTGGCGATCTGCGGACAGGGGATGGCCCTGTCGGCTGACTACATCATCAAAGTCGCCCCTGGTATCTCAGCGAAAGCCGCTGGAGTGGGCCCCGACGCGGTGGCCGACAAGGCGATGGTGCTCTCGCTGATCGTCGGGCTGACGGCCCTGGCCATCACCTATGTCACGCAGCGACATACCTGGCGGACCCCTTCCCCGGACCTGTTACAGGAGTGGGAGAACGAGGCCGACCGACGTCCGACCGACTTGCCGGCGGACTCTGAGTCCGGACCGGACACAGGTTCGGACGTGGGCACTACCGCCGACGGCGTTACTCCCAAACCCCTCGCCATGCCGTCTACCAACGGCGGCTCCGCCACCGCGACCGTCGTCGCCACCCCCACCACGGTCCTGCCCGGGCCGGTGGACGAATCTGAACCGGCCCGAAAGATGTTCTCGGCCAAAGTATTCGCGCTGCTGGTACCACTCGTCTACCTGTGTTTCATCGTGTACCTGATGCTGGGTAAGTTCACCGACATCGTGCCCGGGCTCAAAGGCGGGGACGCGGCAGCCATCGTCGGCGGCCTGGCCGCTCTCCTGCTGTTCGCCGCATCGGCCACCAACGACAAGCGCAACTTCCTGGAAACCTCCTCGGAGCACGTGGTCGATGGGCTGGTGTTCGCGTTCAAGGCGATGGGGATCGTGCTGCCGATCGCCGGGTTCTTTTTCATCGGCAATGGTGACTTCTCGGCCGCGATCCTCGGCCTGCCTTCCGGGTCCCCCGGACCGGCCTTCCTGTTCGACCTCATCACCGCCGCCCAGTCACATCTGTCTCCGAACCCCGTTGTCACCGCGTTCTCGGTGCTGTTCGTCGGCCTCATCGCTGGTTTGGAAGGTTCAGGCTTCAGCGGACTGCCATTGACCGGATCGTTGTCGGGTGCGCTGGCCCCGGTGGTCGACATGGATCCCTCGACGCTGGCCGCGATAGGGCAAATGGGCAACATCTGGTCTGGCGGCGGAACGCTGGTCGCCTGGTCCTCGCTGGTGGCAGTAGCAGGCTTCGCCCGGGTGCCGGTGCTGAGCCTGGCCCGCAAGTGCTTCTTACCCGTGATGTCCGGGTTGATCCTGGCCACCGCCGTCGCAATCGTCATCTTCTAGAAGATGCGCCAATTAGATCGGGCCCGCCTCGGGCTGCTCGCGACCATCACGCTGACTTTCGTCACCGGCATCGTCGACGCGGTCGGCTACCTCGGACTGGACCGCGTGTTCACCGGCAACATGACCGGAAACATCGTCATCCTCGGGATGGGGGTGGCCGGCGCCGACGACCTGCCGGTACTGGGCCCGGCGGTCGCGCTGGCCGGTTTCACTGCGGGTGCCTTCGCCGCGGGTCTGGCGTTGCGGGGCCGACCGGCTGCGGGTTGGGACACCCGGATCACCGTCCTGCTCGGCATTGGGGCACTGACGCTGGTGGCAATCACCGCCGCCGTTGTTTTCGCCGGGGACAGTCCTGCTGCCACCGGCCAGGTGATCATCGCGACCGCCGTCGCCGCGGTGATGGGACAGCAAGCCATGGTGGCCCGCGCCCTTGCCGTCAAGGACATGACCACCGTGGTGGTGACCTCGACGCTGGCCAGCCTGGCCGGGGAGACTTGGCCCGGCGGTGTGCGCGGGGCGCTGTGCAACCGCCGGCTGGTCGCCATTCTGGCTATCTTCCTCGGCGCGGTGGCCGGTGCGGTGCTGTTGCGATTGCACATCGCGGTTCCGATCGGTCTGGCCGCCGTGCTCACCTGTTTCGTGGTCGTCGCCGGCCACCTACGGCTGCATCGAGGTTCAGCCCAAATCGGCGACGCAGCGAAATCCGATGTGGGTGGTCGCGCTGTCCTGTGACTGCGGTGACCGTGCCGCCGGACGGTAGCGGTGACAGTACTCCGGCGCGCACAGGTGTGAACCCCCCTTGAGCGCGTGGTTCACCGTGGGATCCGCGGTGGCCGGCGGCGGGCAGCACGCCGGCGCATCGGCCTGCGACCGGTGCTGGCCGGTGAACCGCGTCGTGGTCCATTCCCATACGTTGCCGATCATGTCCGAGAGGCCGAACGCGTTCGCCGGGAAGCTTCCGACCGGCGAAGTGCCGCGCCAGCCGAGCGCGCCGTCGTTGCGGTACGGGAACCGTCCCTGCCAGGTATTGGCCATCAACTGGCCTCCGGGGGTCACCTCGTCGCCCCAGGCATAGATGCCCTCGACTCCCCCTCGTGCCGCGTACTCCCACTCGGCTTCGGTGGGCAACCGGCGCCCGGCCCAAGCCGCGTAGGCCGCCGCATCCGGGTAGGCCACCTGTACGACGGGGTGGTCGGGGGCGGCCGGGTCCCGGTCGGGTCCGAACGGGCGGCGCCAGTTGGCGCCGGGCGCCCAGTCCCACCATTGCCGCCAGTCCCGCAGGTCGACGGGGCCGTTCGTGGGCATGAACACCAGGGCGCCGGGCACCAGATCGGCCTCGTCCACCCCGGGATACAGCGCCGGGTCCATCGGCTGTTCGGCGATCGTGACGTATCCGGTGGCCTCGACGAACTCGCCGAACTGGGCGGTGGTCACTGGATGCTTCTCGATGGCGAATGCGGCGACGGTCGCGGAGTGGACCGGGGCCTCCTCGGGGTAGAACGCCGTCGAACCCATCTGGAAGGTCCCGCCGGGAAGCTCGATGAGTTCGGTGACCACGGCACCGAGGCTAGTCGGGTCCGGCCGTCGGCCGATTCAGCCCGGCATGGCGATTCCGAAGTCGGCGAGCATCGCCGAACTCGCTTCGTCGAATCCCGGCGTCTCACTCGGGGCTTCGAGGCGCACGACGGCCAGGAAGGCGCCTTGATTGGTCCACACGTGCACGATCCGGTCGGCATATTCGATGCCCTTTCCCGGCCGCTCCGCCAGGATGCCCATCAGCTTCTGCCCGCTGTAGCCGCACAGGTCACCGGGCAGCACGCTGACGCTGTTGATCGGGTACTTCGCGACGCGGTCGTCGGCGTATCGCTGGAAATCCGCCCGGGCGGTCCGCGTCGTCGGGGTGAGCGTGATCTCGGCGGTCATCCCCGCCGGGCCGGTCAGCCGCACCGCTGCCGCATGCGGTGTCACCTCGGTGAACCCTTCGGGCACGGCGACGGTGAGCGTCGGCGAGCCGGGCGCTTGGCTGCCTGCGGTGACGGTCGGGCCGGCCGGGGGCGGGCAGGTGACCTCGCCTGGGGCCAGCACCCTCGTGGTGGTCGGCTCGACCCCGTAAGCCGGCACGGCGAACTCCGACGGACGTTCCCGCTGAGGCGTTGTCACGGGCAGCGTCGTGACCGGCGCCGCCGCCGTCGTGGTTTCGGCGAGTGGATCCGCGATGTGGACGCCGCCCCCGCAGCCCGGCAGTGCCAGCAGCGTCATCGCACACGCCCCCACCCAGATGGCGTTCGCTCTCATCGATCAGCCCCCTCAGTCCCCTCAGTCCTTGGAGAACGCGACAGCGAGCTCCCCCTCGAGGTCCCGGTACGGCTCGCCCGACAGGTCAACGGTGACCTGCCCGATGGTGCCGCCGCCGAACGCGAACGGTGCCCGGTATTGCTGCGACACCGCCGATCCGGTGTTGCGGCCGATGCAGATGCCACCCCCGGCGAGCGCGAACATGCCGGGGTGGGTTTGCATCCCGTCCAGCGTGGCCACCGCGGCGTCGTCGACATACAGGGTCGTGTCCCCCAGCGGGGTATGGCTGCCCTCGACAGTGCCGGTCCGCTGGTACTGCACACCGAAGATGTGCCGCCCCAACGGGATCGGATCGGGCGAGACCAGAGACTGCTCGTGTTCACCGAGGAAGTTGTAGACGTAGTGCAGCCGCCCGCCTGCGATGAACAGGACGTGACCGCCGTGCGCGCCACCCTGTTTGAACAACACGCCTTGCGTGTCATCGCCGTCCACGGTGACGTCGGCAAGCACGGTGAACGACTGCCCGCGCAGTTCGGCGGCCGCACCCAGGCCGACTTCCGAGGTGTTCGGGTAGTAGGTGTAGCGGGACCGCTCCCCGACCAGATAGGGCCGCCACCGGGTCATCGTCTCGAGGATGTTGAGGTCGGCCAGCGGCAGGCCGTTGTACTTGTCGGCCTCGCTGAACCACAGCTTTTGGAGTTCGGCGAGCTTGTCCGGCTGTTCGGCGGCCAGGTCGTGGCACTGGCCGCGGTCGGCCTCGATGTGGAACAGCTCCCAGCGGTCGGCATCGAAATGCGACCACCCCGAGGGGGTGGCGGCGTGCACGGTGTTGGCGAACCAGCCCCTGTGCCAGATGCCGCGGGTGCCCAGCATGGTGTAGAACTGGGTCTCCTTGCCCGTCGGTGCATCCGGATTATCCAGTGCCACTTTGAAACTCATGCCATCGAGCGGCTTCTGCGGAACCCCGCGCACGCTCGCCGGGGGCGTGATGTCGAGCAGGTCGTAGACGGTCGGCGTGATGTCGCAGACGTTGATGTAGTTGTCGCGCACCGCGCCGTGTGACCCAATACCGTTGGGCCAGGAGATGATCGCGGTGTCGGCGATTCCACCCTCATGAGAGGCGTAGCGCTTGAACAGCTTGTAGGGCGTGTTGAACGCCATCGCCCACCCGATCGGGTAGTGGTTGTAGGTCTCCGGCGAGCCCAACCGGTCGATGAACTTGAGCCCTTCCTCGGCGGTGTCGATGTAGCCGTTGAAGAACTTCGTCTCGTTGACCGACCCGTTCGGCCCACCCTCGCCGCTGGCGCCGTTGTCGGAGATCACCACGATGATCGTGTTGTCGAGCTGCCCTGTCTCTTCCAGGAAGTCCAGCACCCGGCCGATCTGGGCGTCGGTGTAGGACAGGAAGCCGGCAAACACCTCGGCCATCCGGGCGAACAGCCGCTTCTCGTCGTCGCTCAAGGTGTCCCACGGCCGCACGGTGTCCTGGGCGGGCCAAGGTTCGCCGTTGGGCCCCTGGACATCCGCATAGGGATTGACCGGTGACAGCTCGGTGTCGGGCGGAACGATGCCCAGCCGTTTCTGGTTCTCCAGCACGATGTCGCGGTAGGCCTCGTAGCCCATGTCGAACCGCCCCGCATACCGGTCGGCCCACTCCTTGAACACATGATGCGGGGCGTGGCCGGCACCCGGGCACAGGTAGGTGAACCATGGTTTGTCCGGGGCGATCACCTTGGCGTCCCGGATGAACTCGATGGTCTTGTCGGCCAGGTCCCGCGAGAGGTGATACCCCTCTTCGGGTGTGCCCGGCGGGTCGACCGGATGGTTGTCGTACACCAGGTCCGGGTACCACTGATCGGTCTCGCCACCCATGAATCCGTAGAACCGTTCGAACCCCCGCGAGCAAGGCCAATGCCGTTTGGTCGCAGCGAGGTTGGACTCTTCCAACGGAGTCAGATGCCACTTGCCCACGCAGTACGTGTTGTAGCCGTTTTCGGCGAGCACCTCCGGGAGCAGGGCGGTCTCGAGTGGAATTCGCCCGTTGCAGTTGGGGAATCCGTCGGTGAACTCCTCGATGGTGGCCATCCCGACCGTGGTGGCGTTGCGTCCGGTGAGCAGTGACGCACGGGTGGGCGAGCACAGTGCCGTGGTGTGGAACTGCGACAGCCGAACTCCGCGCTCGGCGATCCGGCTCATCGCGGGCATGTCCACCAAGCCGCCGAAACAGTCCCACGTGGCGATGCCGGTGTCGTCCCACACCAGATACAGGACATTCGGGGCGTTCTCGACAGCGGTGGGTGCCGCGTATGGGCCCCAGTCCGGTTCGGAATCCCTGATGTCCAGTTCGATCTTGCCGTTGAATGCTGAATTGGACGCTGAGCTGAACGCTGAATTGATCCCGGAGGCCATGGGCTTACCTTCCTCCCGGTTGGCGATTCGGCACCGGTAAGACTGACCGCCCGGAGATTACACCTGTTCAGGGCGTGATAGGCCGGAACCGATTTCCTATCGGCCAGGGTGCCAATTGGCCTGCGCCCTCATCGGCGGCCCGGTAGCGTCGCAGCCGCAGGAGGTCTGCATGCGATGACTGCCAACGCCGAGACCGTTTCCGATGCCGACGCCGGGCATGAAGTACCCCGGGGTCCCGTTATCGCTCGCCCGCATTGGGCCTGGCGCGTCCAGCCTTCCTCGGTCACCCTCAAACTCGTCATGGCCGGCACCGGGATCGTCTTCGCCCTCTTTGTCCTCGTGCACATGATCGGCAACCTCAAGGTGTACACGGGTGCGCAACATTTCGACGACTACGCGGTCTGGTTGCGCACGCTGCTCGAACCGCTGCTGCCCTACGAGGGGGCACTGTGGATCTTCCGGGTGGTGCTGGCCGGGTGCTTGATCGCCCACGTCGGCTGTGCGGTGCTGCTGACCCGCCGGGCGCACGTGGCGCGGGGACGGTTCCGCAGGAGAGGGCTGGGACTGCGGTCGTTCACGGCACGCACCATGCTGGTCAGCGGGCTGGTCCTGTTGCTGTTCATCGTGTTCCACATCCTCGACCTCACCGTGGGAACCCGGCCCTTCGCCAGCGCGTCCTTCGCCGGCGCCACCGAGTCCACCAGTCATGCCTACGACAATCTGATCGCGAGCTTCAGCCGGCCCGGTGTCGCGGTGTTCTATCTCCTGGCGATGGCGGTTCTGGGCGCCCATCTGTTGCACGGATTGTGGACCGCGGTCAACGATCTCGGGGTCACCGGAGCGCGGGCCCGCCAGGTGGGCGTGGTGGTCGGGGGTGCACTCGCACTGGCAGTGATGGTGGGCAACATGACGATTCCGGTCGCCGTGTGGACCGGACTGGTGTCATGACCAGGGGGGAAACGGAAACCGGTTCGCGCGCGGACCCGGTCGCGGGGCTGCGCACCGTCGGCGGCCCGATCAGCGGTGGTGTACCCGACGGTGACCCCGCCCTGGCCTGGCAGCGGCGCACCCTGGACTACCGGCTGGTCAGCCCGCTGAACCGGCGCAAGTTCACGGTCATCGTTGTGGGCACCGGCCTGGCCGGCGCGGGCTGCGCCGCAGCGCTCGGTGAACTCGGTTATCACGTCGAATGTTTCACCTTCCACGATGCACCCCGCCGGGCGCACAGCGTGGCGGCTCAGGGCGGCATCAACGCGGCCCGGGCCCGCAAGGTCGACAACGACAGTGTGGAGCGGTTCGTCAAGGACACCGTGAAGGGCGGTGATTTTCGGGCCCGCGAGGCGGATTGCTTCCGTCTGGCACGTGAATCCGCCCGCGTCATCGACCACATGAACGCCATCGGGGCACCGTTCGCGCGTGAGTACGGCGGCAGTCTGGCCACCCGCTCGTTCGGCGGCGTACAGGTGTCACGCACCTACTACACCCGCGGACAGACGGGCCAGCAACTTCAGATCGCGTCCAGTCAGGCACTGCTGCGACAGGTTGCGGCCGGCACTGTCACTCTGCACACCCGCGCCGAGATGCTCGATGTCATCGTCGATGACGGCCGCGCCCGCGGGATCGTCACCCGCAATCTCGTGACCGGGGAGATCCGCGCCACCACCGGTCATGCGGTGGTGCTGGCTACCGGCGGCTACGGCAACGTCTTCTTCCGCTCGACCCTGGCCCGTAACTCCAATGCGAGCGCGACGTGGCGGGCCCACCTACGGGGTGCATTGTTCGCCTCCCCCGCGTTCATCCAGTTCCATCCGACGGCGCTGCCGGTGAACTCCGAGTGGCAGTCGAAAACCATTCTGATGAGTGAGTCGCTGCGCAACGACGGCCGAATCTGGGTGCCGGTGCGCGCCGGTGACGACCGCGCCCCCAACGACATCCCCGAGGACGAGCGGGACTACTACCTCGAGCGGATGTACCCGTCGTACGGCAACCTCTCCCCGCGCGACGTCTCGTCGCGGGCCGCCCGCACCCAGATCGAAGCCGGGCGCGGCGTCGGCCCGTTGAAGAACAGCGTCTACCTGGATTTCCGAGATGCGCTGGCCCGTCTGGGTTCCGACAAGATCGCCGAGCGCTACGGCAACCTGTTCTCGATGTACCGCGACGCCACCGGCGAGGACCCGTATCAGGTGCCGATGCGGATCGCCCCGGGCGCCCACTTCTCGATGGGTGGCCTCTGGAACAATTTCGACCAGATGACTTCCATCCCAGGTCTTTTCGTCGCGGGCGAGGCCGGCTGGGGATACCACGGCGCCAACCGCCTCGGTGCGAACTCGCTGCTGTCGGCCTGCGTCGACGGCTGGTTCACCTTGCCGTACTCGGTGCCCGACTACCTGGCCGGCCTGCTCGGCACGGCACCGCCCGCCGCCGACGATCCGGCGGTGACCCGCACGCTGGACGAGGTGAGCCAACGCGTCGAGCGTCTACTGGCGGTGGGTGGCAGCCAGGGACCCGACCGGTTCCACCGCAAGCTCGGCGACGTGCTCTACACCGGCTGTGGAGTGTCCCGATCGGCACAGGGGCTGACCGACGCGATCGCCGCCATCGACGAGCTGACCGCGCAATTCTGGTCCGACCTGCGAGTGGCCGGGTCAGGCGCACAATTCAACCAGGAACTCGAAAAGGCCGGGCGGGTGGCCGATTTCCTCGGCCTGGCCCGGCTGATGTGCATCGACGCGCTCGACCGTGACGAATCGTGTGGCGCGCACTTCCGTGTCGAACACCAGACCCCCGACGGTGAGGCCGAACGCGACGACGACAGGTGGTGTTTCGTCTCGGCCTGGGAGCATCGCCCGGACAGTCCGCCGGTCCGTCACGACGAGGCTCTGACGTTCGCGGCCGTTCCACTGCAGACGAGGAACTACGTATGAGGCTGACGTTGCAGATCTGGCGCCAACCCGACACCGCCTCGGAGGGCCGATTCGAGGACTACACCGTCGACGACGCGACGCCCGAGATGTCGCTGCTGGAGCTGCTGGACCGGCTCAACGACACCCTGGTGGCCGACGGCCGGGACCCGGTGGCCTTCGATTCCGACTGCCGCGAGGGCGTTTGTGGATCCTGCGGGATCACCGTCGACGGACGACCGCACGGGCCCGTGCCCAAGACGCCCGCCTGCCGACAGCACGTCCGGTCCTACCGCGACGGCGCGCGCATCCGCATCGAGCCGTTCCGTTCGGCGGCCTATCCGGTGGTGCGCGATCTGGTGGTGGACCGCTCGGCACTGGACCGGATGATCGCCGCGGGCGGGCACATCGCCGTCGACGCGGGCACGGCCGCCGACGCCGATGCCGAGCCGCTGCCGCACGACGACTCCGAGTACGCCTTGGATTTCGCGGCCTGCATCGGGTGCGGGGCATGTGTGGCGGCCTGCCCCAACGGAGCGGCGCACCTGTTCGCGGGGGCCAAGCTGTTGCATCTGGGCACCGTCACCCGGGGCCGGCAGGAACGGTCGCGCCGGGCCACCACTCTTGTCGGGCAGATGGAGCGCGAATTCGGGCCGTGCTCCAGTTACGGCGAATGCTCCGAAGTCTGCCCCGAGGGCATCCCGCTCACCGCCGTCGCAGCGGTAAATCGCGAAGTGGTGCGGGCCCGCCTGCGCGGCCCCAGGAACTGAATCAGCGAGGGGACTGCGCCGATGACCACCACCGCAGAGGCCGCCACGGGGTCCAAGACCCCACGGTGGGTGCCCTACCTGTGGAAGGCCGGCATCCCGATTCTGGTGGCGGCGGTGGTGTATTTCCTGCCGGTGCCCGCGGGCGTGGAGCCCACCGGCATGCGGATGTTCGGGATCTTCCTCGGCACGATCCTGGCGCTGATCCTGCAGCCCCTGCCCACCGGGGCGGTGGCGCTGATCGGCATGACCGCGGCGATGCTGACCAAGACCGAGACGGCAGCACGTGCCCTGTCGGGATTCGCCAACACGACGGTGTGGCTCATCGTCGCGGCGTTCTTCATCGCCGAGGGGTTCCTGATCACGGGACTCGGACGGCGCATCGCGCTGATGTTCGTCACCAGGCTGGGCCGCTCCACCCTCGGCCTGTCGTATGGGATGGCGTTGACGGACCTGATTCTCGCGCCGGCGACTCCGTCGAACACCGCCCGCTGCGGCGGAGTGGTGTTCCCCATCGTCGCCTCGCTGAGCCATCTCGAGGATTCGCATCCCGAACCGGAGGAGTCGCGCAAACGCCTCGGCGCCTACCTGACGCTCACCGCGTTGCAGGTCAACGTCATCACCTCGGCGATGTTCGTCACCGCGATGGCGGGCAACCCCGTCGCGCAGGAGGCCGCGGGAAAGCTGGGAGTCGAAATCTCCTGGGGCAAGTGGGCGCTGGCGGCGATAGTCCCCGGCGTGGTGAGCCTGGTGGCAGTGCCCTGGGTGATGTCCAAGGTGTATCCGCCGACGGTCACCAAGACCCCTGATGCGCCGCAGCAGGCACGTGATCAGTTGCGCGAGGCAGGTCCGATGTCGCACAAGGAATGGATCATGGCGGCAACCTTCATCCTGCTGCTGGTGCTGTGGTGCCTCACCGATCTGCTCCGGGTCGACGCGACGACGGCGGCCTTCACCGGTATCGCCATCCTGCTGATCACCGGCGTGTTGTCGTGGAAGGACCTCGCGGACAACACCTCTGCCTGGAGCACCCTGGTGTTCTTCGGCGTACTCGTCGGAATGGCCAACGAACTCAACGAACTCGGCGTGATCGACTGGATCGGCGACTCGGTCGCCGGGGCGGTGGGTTCCCTGCCGTGGCTCGTCGCGTTCGCGATCTTGACCCTGGTCTACTTCTACTCGCACTACCTGTTCGCCTCGAACACGGCGCATGTCGTCGCGATGTACGCGGTGTTCGTCGGCGCGGCGATCGCCACCGGCGCTCCACCCTTGTTCTCGGCCTTGGTGTTCGGCTTCATCGGCAACTTGTTCGGCGGTCTGGCCCACTACTCGTCCGGCCCGGCCGGCGTCATCTACGGCTCCGGGTACGTCAAGACCAGCGAGCTGTTCCGGATCGGGTTCCTGATGAGCATCGTGATCATCCTGATCTGGACGCTCATCGGCGGCGGTTGGATGAAACTCATCGGCATCTGGTGACCTGATCTGGGCGGGCGCATTCCAGATCCGCTCCACCGCCGCACGTCGGGTCCGGCCCGTGGACGGCATGGACATCGGTGGCCTCCGGTTGATCGCTGAGACCTCTCAGCGGACCGGCCATCCGGGCCACGATCGGGCTGCATGCGGCCAGGGTGGCCAGCACCGCCGCCACCACGACGGCACCGGATGCACCGTGCCCGTCGGCCGCCACGCCCGCGAGGGCGGTACCCGTCGCCCCGCCCACGAGTGCTGCACTGTTGAGCCAACCGAACGCCTCTGCCGCCGAGTGTTCTTCGATCTCCCGCGACACCATGAGATACAACGCGGACATCGCCGGGGCGAAACCCAGTCCCGACACGAACAATGCGCAGAACTGCAGGGCGAGATTGTCGACGAGGCTGAATACGGTGGTACCGACAGCCACGATTCCCAGCGCGGCCACGAGGCCGGCGAGCCCGAATCGCCGGTGTCCGAACGCCAGGCCTCCGACCAGGGACCCCACACTGGCCACCGCGATCGCCAGACCGGCGGTGACACCGGTGCGTCCGAGGGCGGCGACGATGCCGACTTCGAGTGCCATGAACGACGCGACCAGCGCGAGGCTGGCGACCATCGCGAGGATTACGGCCCGGTTGGCGATCACACGGCCGAAGGCCGACGCGGCCTTGCCCGTGTGCGGCCGAAGATGCCTGGCGCCCAGCAGAAACCACCCGGTGCCGACCACCGTGACGCCCGCGGAGACCACCAGCGGTATCGCGGTCGACAGCGCGGAGGCGAGGAAGGTCGTGGCCACCGGACCGACAACCCAGATCAGTTCCTGTGCGGTGGTGTCGAACGCGAACAACGCGCGGACCCCGTCGCTCGGCACCAATTGCGGATACAGCGCCCGAACCACCGGCATCAGCGGCGGCACGGATGCGCCGATGAGCACCCCGAGCATCAACAGCAGCGGCCCGGAGGCACCGGCGAAGGCCAGCGCCAGCATGGCGACGCCGTTGGTCAGGGCCGCGACGATCAGGGTGATCACCATGGCGCGCCCGGCGATGCGGGCGGTGACGGGCATCGCCAGCGCTTCCCCGATGCTGACGCATGCCACCGCGGCGCCGGCCAATGCGTAGGAACCGGTCTTGGACTGGACGTGCATGAGGATCGCCAGGTTGAGCATGCCCAGCGGCAGGCGGGCGAACAGCTGGGAGGCAGTCACGTTCAGTACGCCGGGAGTCCGGAGCACGTCGCGATACACCCGCATGACCAGCTTCTCCATGTGACTCGACCGACGTGACCGGCCCAATCTATACCGTCCAGACGGTACAGTTCCACTGAATTGTCGTAAGCTCTCGGAATGGCTTCGTCCCGGGACCGCATCCTCGACGCCTACGAGGATGTCCTGGCCGTCGAAGGCGAGCGCTACGCCACCCTCGACGCGGTGGCCGCCAAAGCGGGCGTATCGAAAGGCGGTCTGCTCTACCACTTTCCGTCCAAGGACCGGCTCGCCGCCGCACTGTGCGACCGGCTGCTGACACTGGCGGCCGAGGATGTGCAGGCGATGCGGACCGCCCCGGAGGGACCCGCGCGCTACTACATCCGGTCCTCGCACTACGCGGGCACGCCGCTGGATCGGGCCCTGGTGGCGGTGTCCCGGTTGCAGCAGGCGGGTGACGGTCACGCACGGACGGTCATCGAGACCGTTTCGGCCGACTGGCTGAACGTCCTGCACGATGCACTCGGCGACCTCGACGTGGCCCGCGCGGTGAAGCTCATGGGCGACGGCCTGTACTACAGCGCTCTGCACCGCGCACTCGGCGGCCACGTCGCAAAGGCCGACCAGGACGACGGCTTGCTGGCGGTGATCGATCGGATCACCGCCACGTCAGACCCCGCTCAATGACGGTGGCCGAGCCCTGGCGCGTGCGGCCTGCCAACTCAACCACAGCTGCAGCCCCAGGAGCGGAATCGTCCAGCCCAACCAGGCACCCGCACCCGCGACCACCCAGAGATACTTCTCCTCGTCCCCGCCGAAGACGCTGTCGCGCAACGGGTCGAAGGTCAGGTACAGCACGGGCGTCCAGATCCTGTTGGTGATGATCGACAGCGCCAGCGTCGCACTCCGCAGCATCTGGCGGCGGTGTACGCCGAACCTGCGGTGGCGCGCCGCAACGAATCCGTCGACCGTGAACCAGAGCCACAGCGCCCCCAGCGCGACGTCGCTGACCCGCAGTATCGGACCGAACGGTGTGGCCGCCCCGATCACCATTGCGCAGACCGCAGCCGGAATCGCCGTGGCGACGTAGACGCGTCCGGTACGCCGATGCAGCGCCGGGTGACGATGCCGCAAACCCGGCCAGATCTGCGCGACCGCGCACACCATCGCCACGCTCGCGAGAAGAACGTGGGCGACCAGCAGCGGGTAGTGCAGCCCGAATGTGGGCGGCACCCGGGTGCCGCCGGTGAGGTACGGCGGTAGCGAATACGCCAGGAACACCACGACGATCACCGCGATCGCCGCGGCCGGCCGTGGCGATCGCCCCGATGCGTATGGCATACGCAAAAGGGTATGGCATACGCATCGAGTTGTCACTGGCTACTCTGAGCGGTGATGTCCGGCCCCGATGAACCGCTCCCCCGCGCGTTGCGCCTGCTCTGGCAACAAGACCCGGCGCCGAGTCGGTCGCGTGGCCTGACGCGGGAGGCAATCGTCGCGGCGGCCGTCGAACTCGCCGATACCGACGGGCTCGCCGCCCTGTCGATGGCACGCCTGGCCGAACGTCTCGGGTGCGGCACCATGTCCCTTTACCGGCACGTGGCCAACAAGGACGAGCTGGTGACGTTCATGCTCGCCACCGGACCCGGCCCGCCGCCGCCGACGCCCGAGGGATCGGATTGGCGTGGAGCACTATCGAACTGGGCTGATGAGCTGTGGGCCGTCTACCACCGCCATCCGTGGATCCTGCAGGCCGCATCAGCCGGCCTGCCCGCAGATCCCGGTCAGCTGGCCTGGCTCGACGCCGGCCTGGCCGCCCTGTCCGGCACTTGGCTGACCGAGCGCGAGAAGCTGACCGCGGTCATCGCCGTGCTGGTTTTCACCCGGGGTTCGGCCGCGTTGGCCATCGAGGCGCGCGACGTGGACGACCGGCAGTACCCAGCGCTACTGCGACGACTGGTCCGACCGGACCGGTTCCCCGCATTGGCGGCCGCCATCGGCGCCGGGGTGTTCGATCAGACCGACGACGACCCCCTGACCGAATTCCGTTCCGGCCTGGGTCAACTGCTCGACGGCATCGCAGCGAAGGCAAGGTGAGCGTCGGCTACGGTCGGCGGGCATCCAGCCGGGCGGCCACGCCGTCGAGCAGCAGATCCAGAGCCGATTGACATGCGCTGCGCCGCATCGACTCGTCGAGCAGACCGCTGGTGGCCGCGATGTTCGGATGACTCTCGGCGGGTAGCTGTGCGTAGGTGTCGCGCCACCTGTCGTCATCGCGCTTCTGGTGTTCCGCGGGCAGGGCTTCGAAGGCGGCGTCCAGCGCGGCGAACCCCAGCATCTGGTCGATGAAGGCGTGATATACCTCGACCGCCTCCCGCTCGGGGAAACCCGCCGACCGCAGTGAACCCAAAACCGTCTCGATGATCTGGATCTCGTGGGCGCCGCCGGTCACCCGACTCGCGGCCAGTACCCCGGCCTGCGGGTGCTCGACGTAGACGCGGTGCAGGCGCAGCCCGAGTTCCCGCATGTCCTCCCGCCAGTGACCGGTCGGCTCCCACCCCTCGACCACTCGTCGCAACAGCTCGTCGGTGATGGCCAGCACCACGTCCTCGATGCCGCGGAAGTAGCGGTACAGGGCGGTCGGGTCGGCCCCGAGTGCGACACCGAGGCGTCTGACACTCAGGCCGGCGGCTCCGTGATACTGCAACACCCGCAGCGCAGCCTCGACGATGAGCTGCTCGGACAGCACGACGCCCTGCTTCGTCTGTCGCCGTCGTCGCCGCGGCGATTCGGACTTCAATGTTCGGCCCATCCGCATTGCCTCCCGGCGCTTACGTCAACGCCTTCAACCCATTGTGCGGCCCGGCCGCGCCCCTGCGCACAGAAACGCTATGCGATGAAAACCTTTCGCAGTGTCTCCCGCACCGTCCAGGTGGTGCGCTGCCCGGCGTGCAGGCGAACGAGGCTGCCGGGCCGGAGATCGATCGTCGGAGTGCCGTCGTCGAACGCGATACTGGCGTCCCCGCCCAGGACGACGAACACCTCGTCCGACTCCACGTCCCGGGAAACGCCGGGGGTATGTTCCCAGACGCCCACCGTCACGTCGGCCAACGAGGTCACGTCACGATGCCCCGTCGTCGGCGCTCCGTCCACCACCGACTCATCGGGAAGCGGCGTGTGGTCGAGCTGCAAACTCACGGCGTTGACACATGTGCTCACGAGTCGAACCCCAGCCCGACCGAGTCGAGTGCCTTCAGCAGGACGTTGCGCCGGCCCTCCCGATGGTCGGCGCGGTCGAGTGACCAGCGGGTCGCCTGAATCCCCGCCGAGGCCAACGGTTCCGGCGGGAACGGTGCCGGTATGGACTTGACCATCTCGAGTTCGGTGCGAACCGTCGGCGTGCCTGCGAAACGGTCGAGCATCACCTCAGCGGCGAAACGCGTGGCCGCCACGCCGAGCCCGGTGAACCCGGCGGCATATCCGACCCGGTCACCGTACGCGGACCCGAAGAACGCGCAGAACCGCGTCGAAGTGTCGATCACGCCGGCCCAGCGGTGGCTGAAGCTGACGTCCTCGAGTTGCGGGAACGTGGTGAAGAAGTGACCGGCGAGCCGGCGGTAGGTGGCATCACGGTCTTCGTACTGAGGCCGGATCCGGCCGCCGAAGTGATAGATCGCGTCGTACCCGCCCCAGAGGATGCGATTGTCTTTCGACAACCGGTAATAGTGGAACTGGTTCGACATGTCACTGATGCCTTGCCGGTTGTCCCAACCGATCTCGGCCAGCTGGGTATCGGTCAGCGGCTCGGTCATCAAGGCGTAGTCGTACACCGGCACCGTGTGGTAGCGGTATCGCTTCAGCAGCGACGGAAAGCCGTTGGTCGCCAGAATCACTCGGTCGGCGTGCGCGGTCACCCGCTCGGTGCGCACCGACAGCGGCCCGCCCCGATGGTCCTGGCCCAGACCCAGAACCTTGCTGTTCTCGTAGATCTCGACACCTAGTTCACTTGCGGCGCGGGCGAGTTCACTCGCGAGTTTCGCCGGATGAACCAGCGCGGCAGCGTCCTTGGACCACACTCCGGCAAGGTAGGTGGGCGAGTTCACCTCGGCGCGGATCGCCTGCTGGTCGAAGTAGACCTGATCCGGCCGCAGCGCCGCGGTAGCCAGTTCTGCTGCCTGGTAGGGCTCGACCGCCACCGAGATCGAGCCGGTCCGCTCGAAATCGCAATCAAGGCCCAGCGAATCGACGGTCTTCTCGATACCGTCAAGGTTCTCCAACCCCAGCCGGTCGAGAGCGTCGATCTCGTCCGGCCAGCGGCTGCGGCCGTTCTCGGTGCCGTGGGTGAGCGACGCCTCGACGAAGCCGCCGTTACGGCCCGAGGCCGCCCACCCGATCGTCTGCCCCTCGACGAGGGCGACCCGCATACCCGGGTCGCGCTGCTTTGCCATCAAGGCAGACCACAGACCGGTGTACCCGCCGCCGACCACGATGAGGTCGTAGCGCGACGACGGCTTGGTCAACCCCGGGTAACGGGGGTGACCAGGGATGTCGTCGAGCCAGAAGGGCTGAAGCGCGGTCGCGGCCAACGAGCGGTCGACGAGGCTGGTTGCGGGGGTATTTCGTTCGAAAACGGTTTGCACGGGTATCTTCCTGGACAGTGAGGTACTACCCAGTAAGACGCATCCCCTGCGCTACCTCAAGGGTGTTGACGTAAGCGCAGCAGCTGCGGGATCAGCACCCGGGTGTCGGGCACGAACGCCCAGGCCGGGTCTCCTGGCCGGCGATGCTGGCAGGCAGCGGGGTGTACGCGCCCTGCAGATGAACCCGGACATCGTGGACCGCGCGGCCCAGCCGGGTCTGATCCAACGGAACCGTGACGCGGGGATTTACCAGGGCCGTGGCGTTGACACCGGGCTGGCCGAGCTGACGGATCGTGGTGTGGTCACTCGGCAACTGCGGAGTGTTGGACAGCGGCCCCACAACAGCCTTGGACTGCACCGCGAGCTTCGAGATGTCACTGGACAGCAACCGGGCCTGGTTGGTGACCTCTCCGGCAGGACCCGAAATAAGCAGGGCTGGAACAGCATTGGGGCCCAGCAGGCTCAATCCTGGCGCCTCCCCCTCACGCACGATCACCTGCCGCTCCAGCGGCTGCGGCGACGCAACCGGACCGCCATCGGTCGTCACGATGTCGACGGAGGGACGTTGCAGGCCGTACCGGGCAACCACCGCCGTGGCGATCCGGATCGCGGCATCGGATTCCGATTGCGACGGATTCGGTGGGACGAACAGGGTGAGCTTGCTCAGTACCGGCGGCAGGAAGTCGGCGATCACCGTCGGCGGTTGTTCCAGACCGGTGAATCGAACGTCGCTGTCCATCAGCCGTAGCGGGTTCGTCGGGTCGTACGCGCAATACCCGTCGGGCATCGTCAGGTAGCTGTTCAACTGCACGGTCACTGCGTTTTCCACCACCCGGGCACCGGTCAGCGGGACGGTGATCGGTGCCTGATCGGGCGGCAGGGGAACCCGCGACAGCACACGTTGGTCCTGTGTCACCTCGAGGGTGCCACCGCGGGTGTTGACCGGCAGTTGCACCATCGCGACCAGCTCAGCGGGAATCAGTCCGCGCGGCACCGGAATTGTCAGGGTCTGCGAGCCCTGAATTCCGTACAACGCGATATCCGGATTCGCACCGAGCGTCCGTAGATTCAGCGTCGGGGAATTCACCAGTGAGATTTCATCTTCTGGAGCGGCACTCGCTACTGCAGGCAGGGCAGTTCCGGCAACGATCATCGCGGCGGCGAGCAGCGGCAATATCCGTGCAGTCACTCGATGCAGCTTATGCGGCTGTTGCCGACATGGCGGGGCGAACTGAAATAGTAATGCGACGCGCGTCCTCGAGGCGAAATAATCAAGATCGAATGAATTTGCCGGCACTTCGAGTTTCGGGAATGCACGGTCAACAGCTGCCCGATCTCGTCAGGGTGCTCTGTCGCCCGTCAGAGGAAAAATCACGTCAACGTAAGTCGGGCCACCATTTCCCCCGTCGGCTGCGGCGATCCACCGGCCGGCTCCATGGTGAACGCCAACGCGGTGGAATCCCCGAGATCCCGCACCATGGCCGTGGTCGACGGCGACATGGTCGACATCATCCCCGCGGACTTCGGCCCCTGATCGGTCATGAGCCACATCTGGTAGACCATCCCGGGAGGTGCCGGCGCCGCGTTGTTCATCACCAAGACGCCGGTCCGCTCATCGCGCGAGTACACGAACGTCGCGGTGCCACCGGCATTGAGCTGTCCGGTGGCCGTGCGGACATCGTCTGCCGAGAACACCTGCTCGGCTGAGGTCGGGGCGCTCGGGCGGAATGCCAGCCCCGCACCGAAGCCGCCCGCGGCGACCACCAGGGCCGCGGCGGCCGCCACCAACCCTGTGCGCCAACGGAAGCGGTCACGGTGAGGATCGCGGGACACCGCGAGTGCCCGTCGGCGTAGCGACGCCGGCGGAGTCGTCGCCGTCGTCGACGACGCGATCGCCATCGACTCGCGCACCGCACGCACCTCGGCACGGAATGCCTCGGCGACCTCAGCGGGGGCATCGGCCAGCCGGCGTTCGATGTCGACGCGCTCTGCGTCGGAAACCGCGTCCAACGCGTATGCCGTCGCCAGGCCCGGCAGCTCGGAATCGCTGGTCATGTCACCCCCAGGCAATCACGTAGCCTGCGCAGTCCGTCGCGCATCCGGGTCTTGACGGTGCCCAGACTGGTCGACAGCCGTTCGGACACCTGCGGGTAGGTCAGGCCGTCGTAATACGCCAGTTCGATGGCTTGCCGTTGCAGGTCGGTCAGCGATCCCAGGCAGTCGGCCACCTGGCGCTGCTCGTCGGAGCGGATCGCCGAGTCGGCGACCACATCGGTGTCGGGCTCGACGCTCACCGCGACGTAACGCGCCTCGCGCCGGCTGGAGGCCACCTCGGCCCGCACCCGATCCACCGCACGGCGATGCGCCAGGGTCATGAGCCACGCCAGCGCCGAACCTTGCTCCGGGTCATAGTCCGCGGCACAACGCCACACCTGGGCGTAGACGTCCTGCGTGGTCTCCTCGCTGTAACCGGGATCGCGCAGGATCCGGATGACCAATCCGTATATGCGGGCGCTGGTGGCGTCGTACAGCCCGGCGAACGCCTCGGCGTCGCCGCGGGCCACCCGGCGCAGCTGAGCGTCGAGTACGTTGCTCACCTCCGGCATACGTGCCATCGATCGGTAGCCTAACGCCGAGTCGGCAGTGCTCATCGCCGATCACCCGTAGGTGAACGAGAAGGCCTGCAGCCCTTGGCTCAACCGCACCTCGACCTCACCACGATGCACGTCGCGATCGCTGACGATCTGACGCAGGGTGGGCGGTCCGCTCACCGGCACGCTCGTTGTCTCACCACCGCGCAGCACGGTCACGGTACCGGTGCCACCTACAACGAGATAGACCTGCCCGGCCCGGTAATTGAGCTTGATCGCCGAACCGGAGCCCTGAGCGGTCGCGCCCTGGTAGTCCAGGTGCCACGGACCGCGCAGCGCGAACGAGTCGGCAGGCAGGCTCCTCGGATAGTCGAACACCGTGTCGCCCTCGTCGTACGTCCCGCCACCGGCGTAGTTGATCTCCTTACCGACTCCGAGGTAGGTCTCCGGCGTGAGTGCCGATGTCGGTGTCATGTCGGGCGCGTTCACCGGGGCCGGCAACGCGGCGTTCTTGGCGTCCACGAGCAATTCGCGAATCAACCGTTCCGTCGTGTCGTAGCCGCCCTCGCCGAACTTCACATGCCGCACAACGCCGTTCGCATCGATCAGATACTCGGCCGGCCAGTACCGGTTCTCATAATTCGTCCAGGTGGAGTACGAGTTGTCCAGGGCGACCGGATAGGTGACGCCGAGGTCGGCCGCACCTTTGGCCACGTTGCCGGGAACCCGCTCGAACGCGTACTCGGGTGTGTGCACACCGATCACGGTCAGTCCGGACTCCTTGTATCTGCCGTACCAGTCGACGACGTGGGGAATCGCGCGCTGGCAGTTGATGCACGAGTACGCCCAGAAGTCGACGAGCACCACCCGGCCGCGCAGCGACTTGAGGTCGACGGGATCGCCGTCAGGGGTGTTGAGCCAGCCGGCGATACCGGTGATGTCCGGTGCGGGACCGCAGTTCTGGAGTTCCTCCGCGCCTTCTGGACAATCCGACAACTCCCCGCTGCCGGTCGGGCTCAGTCGGTCCTGGACCTCGCCCGCGCCGGCCACCCGGTCCTGTAACCCGCTGGTGTAATCCGGGATGGCCCGCTGCAGCTTCGCCGGCACGTTGGCGGCCAACGCCACTGCGAAGACCAGCATCACGACTCCTCCGATCAGCCGGATCTTGCGCTGCTGACGGCGGAATGCGTTGACCCGCTCGACAACCCGACGCCCCGCGAGGGCGAAAACGAGTAGGGGAAGCGCGGCGCCGATGGCGAACGACAGGGTCAGTGCAACGGTGTTGGCACCTATCGAACCGGTTGCGCCCGCGACGACGATCGCCGCGAGAACCGGACCCGCGCACGGCACATAGAGCACGCCCAGCGCCAGCCCCAGTCCGAAACCGCTGCTCCCAGAGCCGAACTGCTTCTGCGGAATACGGCTGAACGGCTTCTCCAGCAGCTGCTCGAAGCGCGGGAAGATCAGGCCCAACCCGATCAGGGTCAGCGCCAGAAGTCCCGCCCAGCGAAGCGCGTCCTGAGGTAGGTGCAACAGCTGCAACAGTGCTGAGCCCGCGAGGGTCACCACGCTGAAACTCAGCACCAGGCCTGCGATCACCCGATAGGGACGTAGTGTCTCGGCCAGTGTCGGTTTCGTCGCAACGATCGTCGTGCCGTTCGACTCCGTGACGCGCGCGCTCTGCGCTCCAGAGAAGAAGATCACGGGCAGTACCGGCAGGATGCACGGCGAGACGCCGGTGATGAGTCCGCCGAGGAATCCGATGAGCACCAAGGTGTACATGCCGGGTATTCGGCACCGAGGTGCTGCCGGATTGGTCGAAATCGGCACCCATCCGGACTCGGGTTGGCTCCGAATACCCATCGACCGAGAAAGTGACGGCGGTCACCGTCAATCACTCACAGGGAGTCGGAAAATGTCGATCCTTCACTACAAGATGGCCGCGGTGGCGGGACTGTCGGCCGCGGCCATGTTCGCGCTGCCCGCCTGCTCGAACGACACCGCACGGTCCGCACCCGTCACGCCGGAGGCCACCAGTGCGCCGGCGATGGCCGCCGACCCGGCGTCGGACCTGGTGGGCCCGGGCTGCGCGTCCTACGCGGAAAAGGTGCCGTCCGGCCCGGGGTCGGTGGTCGGGATGGCACAGGATCCGGTCACCGTCGCCGCGTCGAACAACCCCCTGCTGACGACGCTGACCGCGGCCGTCTCCGGAAAGCTGAATCCGAACGTGAACCTGGTGGACACCCTCAACGGGGGTGAGTTCACCGTATTCGCGCCCACTGACGACGCATTCGCCAAGATCGACCCGGCCACCATCGAGATGCTGAAGACGGACTCAGCGATGCTGACCAAGATCCTGACCTATCACGTCGTGCCCGGACAGGCCAGCCCGGCCAAGGTGGTCGGCACCTGGCCGACCGTGCAGGGTGCATCCGTCGCGGTGACCGGCTCGGGTGACGCGCTGAAGGTCAACGACGCATCGGTGGTGTGCGGCGGGGTCCACACCGCCAATGCCACCGTCTATCTCATCGACACGGTGCTCATGCCGCCCACCGGCTAGCCCGATACACGAAAGTGCCCCAAACCCGAAGGTTTGGGGCACTTTTCAGTCTGCTCGCGCGGAGCGGAAGAAGGGAAGGAGCCTTCGCTACTTCGCCTTTTCCAGAACCTCGACCAGTCGCCACCGCTTGGAGGCCGACAGGGGCCGGGTCTCCATCAGCGAGACGCGGTCGCCGATACCGGCATCGCCGTTCTCGTCGTGCGCCTTGACCTTCTTGGTGGTCCGGATGATCTTGCCGTAGAGCGGGTGGCTCTTACGATCTTCCAGCTCGACCACGATGGTCTTCTGCATCTTGTCGCTGACCACGTAGCCGATGGCGGTCTTGCGACGGCCGCGCGGCGTCTCGGTGGCCGGGGTGTGCTTGGGGCCCTTGGTATCTGCCATTACGAATCCTCACCAACGGGTCCGGAAGCCAGACCCAACTCACGTTCACGCAGCACGGTGTAGACCCGTGCGATCTCCTGACGCACAATGCGCAGCCGACGGTTGTTGGCCAGCTGACCGGTCGCCATCTGGAAGCGCAGGTTGAACAGCTCTTCCTTCGACTCGCGCAGCTTGTCCTTCAACTCGGTGTCGGACAGTTCGCGCAGTTCACCAGGCGTAGTTCCCACTGCCATCAGAACTGCTCCTCTCGACTCACGATGCGTGCCTTGATCGGCAACTTGTGGATTGCGCGAGTCAGAGCTTCCTTGGCGATCTTCTCGTCCGGGTAGCTGATCTCGAACAAAATGCGTCCGGGCTTGACGTTGGCGATCCACCACTCCGGCGAACCCTTACCGGAACCCATGCGGGTCTCGGCGGGCTTCTTGGTCAGCGGGCGGTCCGGGAAGATGTTGATCCACACCTTGCCGCCACGCTTGATGTGCCGGTTGATGGCGATACGAGCGGACTCGATCTGCCGGTTGGTGATGTAGGCGTGACCGAGGGCCTGGATGCCGTAGTCACCGAAGCTCACCGACGTGCCGCCGCTGGCGATGCCACGCTGGCGTGGGTGGTGCTGCTTACGGTGCTTGACCTTGCGGGGAATCAGCATGATTAGTTCTCCGTGCTCTCAGCTGCGGGCGCCGAAGCGGCCACGGCCTCGGTTGCGGCCGGTGCATCGTCTCCGGTCGCGGCGCGGCCGGCTTCGGTGCTCGTCGCCGTGGTGCCCGACGCACCGCTACGACGCGGCCGGGTGCCCGACGGACGCTCACGACGCGGCCGGTCACTGGCCGGCGCGGCGGCGGTGAGCTCACGCTTGCCACCGACGATGTCGCCCTTGTAAATCCAGACCTTCACGCCGATACGGCCGAAGGTGGTCTTGGCCTCGTAGAGGCCGTAGTCGATATCCGCGCGCAGCGTGTGCAGCGGAACCCGACCTTCGCGGTAGAACTCCGAGCGGCTCATCTCAGCACCGCCGAGGCGGCCCGAGCACTGCACCCGGATGCCCTTGACGTTGGGCTGACGCATGGCCGACTGGATCGCCTTGCGCATCGCGCGACGGAACGCCACGCGGTTGCTCAGCTGCTCCGCGACACCCTGGGCGACGAGCTGAGCCTGCGACTCAGGGTTCTTCACCTCGAGGATGTTGAGCTGAACCTGCTTGCCGGTCAGCTTCTCCAGGTCGGCGCGGATGCGGTCGGCCTCGGTGCCACGGCGACCGATGACGATGCCGGGACGCGCGGTGTGGATATCAACGCGGACCCGGTCCCGGGTGCGCTCGATCTCCACGTCGGCGATGCCGGCGCGCTCAAGACCAGTGGCCAGCAGACGCCGGATGGCGACGTCTTCCTTCACGTAGTCCTTGTACTGCTTGTCGGCGTACCACCGGGACTTCCACTCGGTGGTGATACCGAGGCGGAAACCGTGGGGATTGATCTTCTGGCCCACTACTCCGAGCCTCCCTTCGTCTCGGCCGTGCCCTTCGCGGCGGCGGCCTTGCTGCCCTGGGCACGACGGCTACGCGCGGAACCCGCGGACGCACCCTTCTGCTTGGGCGGACGGCTCTCCACGATCACGGTGATGTGGCTGGTGCGCTTGCGGATCCGGAACGCACGCCCCTGGGCACGCGGACGGATGCGCTTGGCGGTCGGGCCCTCGTCGGCGGTGATGGTCGCGACCACCAGCGTCGTCGGGTCCAGGCCCTCGTTGTTCTGCGCGTTGGCCGCAGCGCTGGCGATCACCTTGGCGACCGGCTCGCTGGCGCCCTGCGGCGCCCACCGCAGGATGTCGAGGGCTTCCTCGACACTCTTGCCGCGGACCAGGTCGATGACGCGGCGGGCCTTGCTCGCCGAGACGCGCACGAAGCGCGCCTTCGCCTGTGCGGACGGGTATTCAGTGACTGTGGTACTCATCGCCGCTTGCTCTTCCGGTCGTCCTTGATGTGACCCTTGAAGGTGCGCGTCGGGGCGAATTCGCCGAGCTTGTGCCCGACCATCGCCTCGGTGACAAACACCGGGACATGCTTGCGGCCGTCATGCACCGCAAAGGTGTGCCCGATGAAGTCGGGGAGGATGGTCGACCGACGCGACCAGGTCTTGATGACCTGTTTGGTGTTCTTGTCGTTCTGAACGTCGACCTTCTTGAGCAGATGGTCGTCGACGAACGGACCCTTTTTGAGACTACGAGGCATCGCTGCTACTCCTTCCGCGGCCTAGCGCTTCTTGCCGGTGCGCCGGCGACGGACAATGAGCTTGTCGCTCGGCTTGTTGGGCTTGCGGGTGCGGCCCTCGGGCTTGCCCCACGGGCTCACCGGGTGGCGGCCACCGGAGGTCTTGCCTTCACCACCACCATGCGGGTGGTCGACCGGGTTCATCACGACACCACGGACGGTCGGGCGCTTGCCCTTCCACCGCATACGGCCGGCCTTGCCCCAGTTGATGTTGGCCTGCTCGGCGTTGCCCACCTCGCCGACGGTGGCGCGGCAGCGCACGTCGACGCGACGGATTTCACCGGACGGCATACGCAGCGAGGCGTAAGTGCCTTCCTTACCCAGCAGCTGGATGCTCACACCGGCCGAACGGGCCAGCTTGGCACCGCCACCGGGCCGCAACTCCACAGCGTGGATCACGGTGCCGGCGGGGATGTTGCGCAGCGGCAGGTTGTTGCCGGGCTTGATGTCGGCGTTCGGCCCCTGCTCGATGACGTCGCCCTGCTTCAGTCCCTGGGGCGCGATGATGTAGCGCTTCTCGCCATCCAGGTAGTGCAGCAGCGCGATGTTAGCGGTGCGGTTCGGGTCGTACTCGATGTGAGCGACCTTGGCGTTGACGCCGTCCTTGTCGTGGCGACGGAAGTCGATGAGGCGGTATGCGCGCTTGTGGCCGCCACCCTTGTGCCGGGTGGTGATGCGGCCGTGCGCGTTACGCCCACCGGTGCCGTGCAGCGGACGGATGAGCGACTTCTCCGGAGTCGAGCGAGTGATCTCGGCGAAATCGGAGACGCTCGAACCGCGACGACCCGGGGTCGTCGGCTTGTACTTGCGAATTCCCATATCAGTTAAATCCTCTTAGTTCCCGGCGTTACGCCGGGGCTCCGAAAAGTTCGATCGGCTTGCTGCCGGCAGCCAGGGTGACGATGGCGCGCTTGGTGTCCTTGCGCTTACCGAAACCCGAGCGGGTGCGCTTGCGCTTGCCCTGCCGGTTGGCCGTGTTCACCGAGCTCACCTTGACGTCGAAGATCTTCTCGATGGCGATCTTGATCTGCGTCTTGTTGGAGTCCGGGTGCACGACGAACGTGTACACGTTGTCCTCGATCAGCCCGTACGACTTCTCCGAGATGACCGGGGCCAGGATGATGTCGCGGGGGTCGGTCACGTTAGCCATCAGGCCGACACCTCCTCTTTGGTATTCGCCGAGATGTACGCGTTCAGCGCCTCGACGCTGAACACCAGGTCGTCGGCATTGAGCACGTCGTAGGTGTTGAGCTGATCCGGGGAGATCACGTGCACACCGGGCAGGTTGCGGACGCTCTTGAGCCCGACCTCATCGGTGCGACCGATGACGATGAGAACCTTCTTGTTCTCGGTCAGCGTGCTCAGGAACGCCTTGGCGCTCTTGGTCGACGGGTTCTGACCCTCGACCAGCTCGGTGATCGCGTGGATCCGCTCGTTGCGGGCCCGGTCCGAGAGCGCTCCGCGCAGGGCGGCGGCGATCATCTTCTTCGGGGTCCGCTGGCTGTAGTCGCGCGGCTGCGGGCCGTGCACGACGCCACCACCGGTGAACTGCGGCGCGCGGGTCGAGCCCTGACGAGCCCGGCCGGTGCCCTTCTGGCGGTACGGCTTCTTGCCGCCACCCGAGACCTGCGCGCGAGTCTTCGTCGCGTGGGTGCCCTGGCGCTTGGCGGCCAACTGTGCGTTGACCACCTGGTGCATCAGAGCGATGTTCGGCTCGACGTCGAACAGTGCGGCGGGCAGCTCGACGGAACCATCCGTCTTTCCGGCCGGCGTCTTAACGTCAATCTTCAAAGTCATTACTTCTCGCCTCGCTTGATTGCGCTGCGGACAACCACCAGACCACCGTTGCGTCCGGGGATGGCGCCCTTGATAAGCAGCACGCCGTTCTCGGCATCGACCTTGTGAACCTTGAGGTTCTGCGTGGTCACCCGGTCGTGGCCCATACGGCCCGACATCCGGGTGCCCTTGAACACGCGGCCCGGGGTGGCGCAGCCACCGATCGAGCCGGGGCGACGGTGCACCGCCTGGGCGCCGTGCGAGGCGCCCTGGCCGGCGAAGCCGTGACGCTTCATGGTGCCGGCGAAGCCCTTGCCCTTGCTGGTGCCGGTCACGTCGACGTAAGCACCGTCGGCGAAGATCTCGGCGGTCAGCTCCTGGCCCACCTCGTACTCGGCGGCAGCAGCCTCGTCGACCCGCAGCTCAGCCAGGTGGCGGCGCGGGTTGACACCCGCGGCGGCGTACTGGCCGGTGACGGGCTTGTTGACCTTGCGCGGGCTGATCTCGCCATAGGCGAGCTGCACGGCGCTGTAGCCGTCGCGCTCGGGGGTACGGATAAGGGTCACCACGTTGGGGCCGGCCTTGACGACCGTCACCGGGACGACTTTGTTGTTCTCGTCGAACACCTGCGTCATGCCCAGCTTGGTGCCCAAAATGCCTTTTCTAGCCATTTTTCTCGGGTCTCCTACTGGATGTTGACGTCGACACTGGCCGGCAGATCGATGCGCATGAGCGCGTCAACCGTCTTCGGCGTCGGGTCGAGGATGTCGATCAGTCGCTTGTGGGTGCGCATTTCGAAATGCTCCCGCGAGTCCTTGTACTTGTGCGGCGACCGAATGACGCAGTACACGTTCTTCTCGGTCGGCAGCGGCACAGGGCCGACCACGCTGGCACCGGTACGGGTGACCGTCTCGACGATCTTGCGCGCCGAGGCATCAATGGCCTCATGGTCGTAGGCCTTGAGCCTGATGCGGATCTTCTGTCCCGCCACGCTTCTCCTACCTCTACTTCGTACATCGGCCGGCCGTATCGAAGTACCGATGGGGAATCCCATCGAAGCTCCGTCGGGCCTGGTGCCCGGCGCGGGTTGCGCCGAGAGTTGCCGCCGCTGTTTACCTGTCTGTGGTCCACCGGCCCCCGCGGTCGGGCGTGTCGCCTTCGCGCACACTTTCTCGCCCTGAAATTCAGCCGCGATCTAGTGTTGGGACCGGATGCGCCCGTGGGGGCGCGGGTCGGATGCCCGGCCAGGAATACCCGGCGCAAGGCAACCCGAACAGTATGCCTTAGATCCGGGCGTCCTCCAAATCCGCGATGGAGCAGGTCGGGGCCTGTCGACGGCGCCGGGAAAAACGGCGTCCGGCTTCCGGATTTCCAGGCAATATCCCTGCGCTCCGGCCACGGGGATCCGCGTACGGGACGCCACGGCGGAAAAGTCGCCCGCGGCCGCCACCACATTACGAGCGCGGCGCGGACCCGGCCCCCCGCGCCGAACTTACTCTTGAGTAAGGTTTGGCGCATGACGCAGCCCAGCCCGACCTATAGAGCATGGAAGAAGTTGTCACCGCTACCCGGCGGCAGCTGGGCGTTCTCCGCCGCGGCCATGGCCCGGGTGCCCTACTTCGCGTCGATCCTGCCGCACGTGGTGCGCATGGAACCGGGGCTGGCCGAGGTGACGGTCCCCAAGTGGTTCTACGTCTACAACCACCTGCACACCGTGCACGCCATCGCGTCGTGCAACGCCGCCGAGATGGCCATGGGCATGTTGATGGAGGCCACCGTGCCGACGACGCACCGCTGGATCCCCAAAGCGATGAACGTGCAGTACCTCGCCAAAGCCACTACTTCGCTGCGCGCCACCGCGGAGCTCGCACCGCCGGATTTCGCCACGATCACCGAGGGCACCGACGTCGTGGTCCCCGTCAGCATCACCGACCGTCACGGCGTGGAAGTGGTGCACGCCGACATCACCACCTGGGTGACGCCGGCCTGACGCTCTAGTCCAGGTAGGTGCCGTGACCTTCGCGCACCAGGGCGCCGTCGAACAGCAGCACCTCGTTGACCAGTCCGCCGCGCTGATTGCGGTAGTGGATCACCAGAGCCGATTCGCCGCGATAGGCGCCCAGCACCTCGAAATGCAGCTCCGGCATACCGGCCAGGGCCGTCGTCCAGTAATGACGTAACGCGTCCTTGCCCCGCACCACACCGCCCGTCTCGGGCAGCACGCGCGCCGCGACCGGTGAACTGAACATCACATCGTCGTGAAAATGGGCCAGCACCGCCTCGACGTCATGTGCGTTCCACGCATTCACCCACTCTTCGGCGAATGCCTGCGGATCCGGTGTCGCCATCGAGTTCACTTCTCCCTCAGCCCCGCCCAGAACGGGCATTGATGAACGTGCGCATAGCCATTGTCGACGCGACTGCCGTCGGCCTGCAACGACATTCGGGTGGGCGTCCCCGAGCCGTCGAACTCCGGCCAGCCCGGTTGGCCGTCGACCGCGGGATCACCGGCACGCACGAAGGCACTCCAGTAGTCGATCATCTGATCCGAGAGCTGTTGCTGGGCCGGGTTCAACGGGGGCGCCCCGCCGACGTCGAACAGATAGCGAAGCTCCAGCGAGTGACTGGCCCCGACCGGGAAGGGCAGCGTCCGCATGACCTCCGGTGCAGGCGCTGAGCGGTCGTTGAACTCGTAGGCGTAGACCGGACCGGTACGGGACAGCTCACCGGCCATCCGGTCCGACACACAGGCGAAGGCACCGTCGGTGACAGCCGCCGAATATGCCTGCGCCACACCGCCGTAGCGATCAATCGGATAGTGCGCACCGACGGCCGCGGCATCGGCACCGAAGGTGTCGGCCAGCAACCGCGGGTAATCCCCGGTCATGTAACGCTGCCCCTGCCGCAGATAACGCAACGCCACGAAGAGCGTGAACTCATCGCGCGTGGTGCCGATCAACACCGGCACCCGTTCAGCCCGGTCGGTGCCGAACGCCGCCAGCGGCGGTTGGGGAATCAGTGCCGATCCGGTGACCGGACCGGTCAGCTCGTCACTGCCGATATTGAAGTACCAGACCGGCTTTCGCAGAGCATCCACCGGGAGCGCGCGCAAGCAGGCGCCGGCGGTCGCGGGGTCGGGACATCCGGCAGCGGCCGCGTAATCGAGGGACCGGGGGGTCGCGGCGGCGAGACCGGCCTGGGCCTGGCACGGGGCGCTCATCAGGATCGCGGCGCGGAACAACCCCGCCGAACCCGGCGACACCAGGTGGTCACACACCGACATTCCGCCCGCGGATTCACCGGCGACAGTGACCTTTTCCGGGTCGCCACCGAAATCGGCGATGTTGTCCCGCACCCATCGCAGCGCCGCCTGCTGATCGGCCAGACCGTAGTTGCCGACGTCCCCACCGGCCCCCAGCGCCGGATGGGCGAGGAAGCCCAGGGTGCCGAGCCGGTAGTTGACCGTGACCACGACAACGCCGCCGCGCGCGGCCAGTCGCCCCGCGTCGTAGATGTCACCGCTGCCGCCTGCGAATGCGCCGCCGTGGATCCACACCATGACGGGCCGCTTCTCCGCCGAGACCGGCGGTGTCCAGACGTTCAGGCTCAGGCAGTCCTCGGCCGAGTTGGCTCCGCGTTCGGGATCCGAATCGGGGTCCTGGATGCACCGCGGACCGGGGCGGGTGGCGTCGCGCTCCCCCGGCCATCCCGGTGCCGGCGCCGGTGCGGCGAACCGCAGCGCTCCCACGGGTGCCGCGGCATACGGAATGCCGGCGAACAACCGGTGGTCGGATACCACTGCGCCGCGCAGGGTTCCGGCTGCGATCTGGACCAGGGCCGGGTCCGGCCCCTGGGCGTGCCCCGGCGGATGGCCGGGCGTCACCGCCTCACCGCCACCACGCACACAGCCCGCAACCAGCATCGCCAGCATTGCCAGCAACGCGACACCGCGCCGCCCCGACCGCATGGCTGCGAGCGTACGGGTCGGATCGCAAGAATCGCCTCCCTTACGTGTCGCCGATCACATATGGTTGTAATTGACACCCGTCAAGTACCGGTCATGTGAGGAGTCCGTATGAGTGCGCCGACGATGGATGACGCCGCGAAGGTGCTCGCCGACCCGACGGCTTACGCCGACGACGTACGGCTGCACACCGCGCTGACCCATCTGCGCGCGAACGATCCGGTGGCCTGGGTGGACAACGCGCCCTACCGCCCCTTCTGGGCGATCACCAAACACGCCGACATCATGGCCGTCGAGCGGGACAACGACCTGTTCATCAGCGAGCCACGACCCCTGCTGGCCACCGCGGCGGCCGACGACCTCGCGAAGCAACAGCTCGAGGCCGGCATGGGCCTGCGCACGCTGATCCACATGGACGATCCACACCACCGCAAGGTTCGAGCCATCGGCGCAGACTGGTTCCGCCCCAAGGCAATGCGCGATCTCAAGGTCCGGGTCGACGAGCTCGCCAAGCGCTACGTCGACAAGATGCGCGACATCGGTCCCGAGTGCGATTTCGTCACCGCGATCGCCGTCGACTTCCCGCTCTACGTGATCATGTCGCTGCTCGGGCTGCCCGAAGAGGACTTCACGCGCATGCACATGCTGACCCAGGAGATGTTCGGCGGCGACGACGACGAGTACAAGCGCGACGGTGGCTCACTGGAGGACCAGCTCGCGGTACTGATGGACTTCTTCGCCTACTTCTCGACACTGACCGCGTCGCGCCGGGCCAACCCGACCGCGGACCTCGCGTCGGCCATCGCCAACGGCACCATCGACGGGGAACCGCTGTCCGACGTCGACACCGCGTCCTACTACGTCATCGTCGCCAGTGCGGGACACGACACCACCAAGGACGCGATCTCCGGCGGACTGCACGCGCTGATCGAGAACCCGGACCAGTTGGCCAGGCTGAAGGCGCAACCGGACTTGATGGGCACGGCGGTCGAGGAGATGATCCGGTGGTCCACCCCGGTCAAAGAGTTCATGCGCACCGCCACGGCCGACACCACCGTGCGCGGCGTACCGATCGCCAAGGGCGACTCCGTCTACCTGGCCTACGTTTCCGGCAACCGTGACGAGGACGTGTTCGACGACCCGCACCGCTTCGACGTCGGTCGGGATCCGAACAAGCACCTTGCGTTCGGATACGGCGTGCACTTCTGCCTCGGCGCGGCCCTGGCCCGGATGGAGATGAACAGCTTGTTCACCGAGCTGCTCGGCCGGCTGGACTCCATCGAATTGGCGGGGACGCCAGAGCTTTCCGCAACCACGTTCGTCGGCGGCCTCAAGCACCTGCCGATTCGCTACTCGCTGCGCTGAACGTCCGGCGCGGGTCTGCGGTGGGTGGCGAGAAAGCCGTCCACCGCGGCCCGCACGCACGCGGCGTAGTCGAACTCCGCCAACGTGCTGAGCTTGCCCAGCACGATCGGGCCCAGCAGTAGGGCGGCGGCCTGCGTGCGATCCACCTCGCCGAGCTCGGCAATGGCCTCGGGGCTGTCGAAGATCGCTTCGAACGGCACCGCATAGTGCTCGGCCACCCGCTCACGAAGGGTCCGCACCTCGGCGCTGTCGCCCGAACGCCAGGGCAGTTGCTCCATGTCGCCGCCCAGCGCCAGCCATGACATCGCGGTGATACTGATCGGCGCCTCGGCGATCGAGTCGGCCTGCGCCTGAACCAGCGCGATCAGCCGGTCGCGCAGCGTGCCCTCCTCCGGCGGCATCGGCGCTGCCGGGATGAGGGCGCGAAATGCCGCTGCCAGCAAGTCGTTTCCGCTCGGAAAGTGCCGGTACAACGTCGCCCTGGCCACGTTGGCGGCCCGGGTCACCGCGTCGACGGTGACCGCACTGGGCCCGCCCGACCGCAACAGCGCCGTCGCCGCCTCCAGCAGCCGGGCCCGGGATCGGGCCGGGCGCGGGTCACCGCTCTCCGGTGTCATTCGCCGTCACACCTCCAAAAAACAGACTTACCGTCTCGCTCCAAGACTGCTAGTCTCAAAACTCTGCCGACGAAGGAGGGCACAGCATGTCCGCCACCCTCGTCGAGTCCAGCCAGGATATCGACCCGGGCATGGCCTATCTGTCGATCCGGCAGCGGTACTGGCTGCTCACGGTGGCCTGCATGGACGTCTCCATCGTGATCGCATCGATGGTGGCGCTGAATGCCGCGCTGCCCGACATAGCCCGCCAGACCGCGGCCACCCAAGCCCAACTCACCTGGGTGGTCGACGGATACACCCTGGTGCTGGCGTGCCTGCTGCTGCCGGCCGGGGCAATCGGCGACCGCTATGGCCGACGCGGCGCCCTGCTGACGGGGCTCGCCGTGTTCGTCCTGGCCTCGGTGGCACCGATGATGTTCGACGACCCGGTC
Source organism: Mycolicibacterium nivoides (assembly GCF_003855255.1). Classification (NCBI taxonomy): domain Bacteria; kingdom Bacillati; phylum Actinomycetota; class Actinomycetes; order Mycobacteriales; family Mycobacteriaceae; genus Mycobacterium; species Mycolicibacterium nivoides. Next base: position 5,118,709 of record NZ_CP034072.1, read on the forward strand.
CACCTGATCGTCGCACGTGCGGTCGCCGGAGCCGGCGCGGCCTTCATCATGCCGGCCACCCTGTCACTGTTGACGGCAGCGGTACCGAAATCCGAGCGCAACAAGGCAATTGGGATCTGGGCTGGCGTCGTCGGATCGGGGGCCGTGTTCGGATTCCTGATCACCGGTGGGCTGCTGCACTTCTGGGGATGGCAGTCCATCTTCGCGACCTTCGCGATCGCCGGAGCGGGGTTGTTCATCCTGACCTGCACCGTGCGCTCCTCGCGGGACGCGGACGCCGCACCGCTGGACTGGATCGGCGCGATCCTGATCGGCGCTGCAGTGGCGGTGTTCGTGCTCGGGGTGGTCGAGGCTCCGGTGCGCGGTTGGACGCACCCGTTCGTGTGGGGTTGCATGACGGGCGGCGTCGCCCTGGCCGCCGCATTCGCCGTCGTGCAACTCAACCGCCGACACCCACTGCTGGATATCCGACTGTTCAGAAAACCCGATTTCGCCACCGGGGCGGTGGGCGTGACATTCCTGTTCTTCGCGAACTTCGGCTACTTCTTCGTCAGCATGCAGTACATCCAGCTGGTCATGGGCTACAGCCCGATCCAAACCGCAATCGCCCTGTGCCCGTTGATGCTTCCCGTGCTGGCCCTCGGCGCCACCACACACTGGTACCTGCCCCGGCTGGGCCTGCGACTGTGCGTGTCGATGGGCCTGCTGGTGATCGCGGCGGGGCTGATGTGTATGCGCCTGCTCGAGCTCGACTCCGGCTACCTCGACTTCACCTGGCCGCTAATCATCATCAGCACCGGCATCGGCCTGTGCACCGCGCCGACGACATCGGCCATCATGGGAGCCGTTCCGGACGAGAAGCAGGGGGTGGCCTCCGCGGTCAACGACACCACCCGGGAGGTCGGCGCCGCCCTCGGCATCGCGGTGGCCGGCTCGATCCTGGCCGCCAACTACCAGAATCACCTGGGGCCCAAGCTGACCGGACTGCCCGCCGAGGTGCGCGAGCCAATCCTGAGCTCATTGGCCGAAGCCCTCGCCGTGGCCGCGCAGTCGGGTCCGCAAGGAACAGCCATCGCCGAGTTGGCCAAACAGGCGTTCCTGGATGCGACGAATTCGGCGCTGCTCGTGATGGCGGTGGTGCTGGGAGTGGCCGCGGCGTTCGTCGGCATCTGGGCGCCCGGCCGCGACAGTCGGCAGCTACCCGTCATCCGGCGGCTCAGATCGAGAGGAACTCCGCGGCCCGATGACCGATCATGGCAATGGTCGCGTGCGGGCCGCGGCTGGTGATGGCGGGCATGATCGACCCGTCCACGACCCACAGGCCCTCGACCCCCAGCACCCGGCAGGTCGGATCGAGTACCGCGTCGGGCCCGGTTCCCATCGGCGCGGTGCCGGCCAGATGCTGCGACGTCGACCAGAACGCGTCACCGACTTCAGCTGTGTGACTGACCAATTCACGAGCCAGCTCGGCACCCCGGCGCAGCGCGTCGACGTCCTCGGCCACGGTGTCGTACCGGTGCTCGATCACCGGTGCCACCGCCGGATCCACCGAGGCCAACCGGACCCGGCCGCGGGAGTGCGGTCGCATCAGCGCCACACCGAGGTGTGGAAGCTCGGCGGGATCATGTCCAGGTCCGTGCACCATGGCGGCGAAACCCGCAGTGTAGGGGCGCACCTCGATACCCTCGGCCGTGGTGAGAACGGCCTCCAACGGCGGCAGGTCATGGGTCGGCACCCAGGAGACCGGGAGCACCCACTCCGGATGATCCACGGTGCGCATTCCGACAGGCAGGCCGGCCACCACCTCGACGCCGAGCGCCTCAAGGTCGGCCGGTGGCCCGACACCCGACAGCAGCAACAGATGAGCAGATCCAATCGCACCGGAACACAGCACAATTCGATCAGAATGCAGAACCGCACCGTCATCGCAGCGCACCCCGACGGCGCGGTTCTCGCGGAACAACACCTGATGAACTCGCGTGTCGGTCAGCACCTCCAGATTGGGCCGCTCCAGCGCCGGCTTCAGATAGGCACCCCCTGGCCCAACCCTGTTGCGGCCGTTGATATTCAACGGAACCGCACCAACGCCGGCGGGCAGCACCGCGCCCACATCCGAGCCGTTCAGGTCATCGATCCAGCCGAACCCCGACCGGGTTGCGGCGTTGACGAATGATGCTGTGCAACCGTCGAATTCGCGCACCCGACGCACCGTGATCGGACCACTGTCGCCATGGAGCGCGGTGCTGAAATCCAGGTCGGTCTCGATGGCACGGAAATGCGGCAGCACATCCTGCCAGCCCCAGCCCGGCACCGCCCAGGTGTCGAAGTCGGTGGGCAATCCCCGGCAGAAGTAGCCGCCGTTCACCGCCCCTGAGCCACCCACCACCGAGCCGCGGATGATCTCGGTGTGCCGGGGCGGATTCTCGGTCAGCACCGACGGGTAATGGCGCACCACAGAGCTGGCGGCCCCGATCGGCAGCCGCAGGCCGTCGGTGATCT